>DATNBD010000121.1:0-5434 GCA_035572155.1 Rhodoferax sp. | reverse complement strand
TTGCCGCTGTTCAGGCGCGGCAGCGGCGTCGGCACGGCGCTCGTCGTCCCGTCGGCGGCCGTGAAGGTCCATTTCGTGTCGGCCAGGCCGCACAGCAGCGGCAGCGCGCCCAGCTCTTGCGGGGTGGCGGGTTCTCCATGTCGCTCAAGCAACTGCGGCGCTGCAAACACGCCTCGCTCTAGCGAGAACATGCGACGCTGAATCAGGCTGGACGCCGGCAAGCCGACGTCCAGCATGGCGAAGACGATGTCGTAGTGGCGCTCCAGCGGGTTGATCGCCTCGTGTTCCACATCGAGGCGCACTTTCAATTGCGGATAGCGCGCCATCAGACTGCATGCCACCGGCCCCACATGGTTCGCGCCGAATTCATACGGCGAGGCAATGCGCAGCGTGCCGGCCACCGTCTCGCCCTGGGCCAGGGCGTCGGCGCGCGCCTCGCGCAGCCCCGCAAACAGCGGCCCGATGCCGTGGTACAGCGTTTCCCCCGCCTCGGTCAGCCGCACCTGGCGCGTGGTGCGCTCGAGCAGCCGGGCGCTCAACTCCGCCTCGAGCCGGGCGATCGACGCGCTCACCGTGGACTTGGGCCGCTCCAGGGCACGCGCCGCCGCGGAGAAGCCGCCATGCTCGATGACACGGCAGAACACGTCGTAATCGTCCCAGTTCATGGGGTTCATTGTCCAGGAATCTGAACAGTATGTTCAGCCCCAGGTGATTTATCTGGAACGGCCGAAGAACTAAGCTTGATATTCCTCCCTTGCGCGATCGCAGCGGCACTTGGACAAAAACCTGCGTGCAAGGATTTTCGGTTGCGGCGCCGCGGCGCCAGATGGAGACACGAAATGACGACGGACACCTCTGGAATTTTCCTGAAGAACTGCTGGTATGTGGCCGCCTGGGGCCACGAGCTGGTCGACGGCGCTAAGTTGGCCCGCACGCTTCTCGAGAAGCCGGTCGTCATGTACCGGGGCGAGAGTGGCAAAGTGGTCGCGCTGGACGACCGCTGCTGCCACCGCGGCGCGCCGCTGTCGATGGGCCGCATCGAAGGCGACGATCTGCGCTGCATGTACCACGGCATGAAGTTCAACACGAGCGGCAAGTGCATTCAAATCCCCGGCCAGGATCTGATCCCGCCGAAGCTGGGCGTGACGAGCTATCCCGTCGTCGAACGCGACCACCTGGTGTGGATCTGGATGGGTGACCCCGCCAAGGCGGACCCCGCATTGATCCTGGATTACCCGCCCCTGAGCGATCCGAAATGGAAGGGATTGCCGGGCTACATGCACTACGACGCCAACTGGCTCTACATCGTCGACAACCTGGCCGATTTCGCGCACCTCGCGTTCGTCCATACCAAGAGCCTGGGCGGCTCGGAAGAGTATGCATACAAAACCAGGCACATTGCGATCGAGCGCCTGCCGCGCAGCTTCAAGGTCGAGCGCTGGAACAAGGACGACGACGCGCCGCCCTATCACAAGCGCGTGATCAGCGACAAGACCGCACGGGTCGATCGCCGCAACATGGCGCAGATGCACATTCCCGGCATCTTCTTCATGGAGACGATGTTCGCGCCGGCCGGGGCCGCCGACAGCGGCAACTACGAGGGGGCGCGCCAGTACCGCAACTGCCAGTACATGACCCCCGAGACGCGGCGCAAGACGCATTTTTTCTGGAATTACCTGCACGACTTCGACACCGACAACCCGAACATCACGCTGTCGCTGTACAACAGCATGGTCGAAGGCTTCCTCGAGGACAAGACCCTGATCGAGGGGCAGCAGAGGCTGATGGACGCCGACCCCGACTTCAAGATGCTGGCGATCGGCGCGGACGCCGCGCTGTCGCACTTCCGCTGGACCCTGGCCAAGCTGATCAAGGAAGAGCAGCGCGAAGCCCAGCCGCTCGCGGCGTGACGCGCGGCCGCACCGATGCCCGCTCATGATCCTTCGCGGCTGACACTGGTCGTCAGCGACATTCAGGCCGAGGCGCGCGACGTCATGCTGGTGGAGTTGCGCGCGCAAAACGGCGCCGCCCTGCCGGCGTTCGAACCCGGCGCGCACCTTGAAATCGACCTTGGCAGCGGCCGCATACGCCACTACTCGCTGACGAACGACTGGCGCGAGCGTGACCGCTATGTGATCGGCGTCGGGCGCGTCGCCGCGGGCCGGGGCGGCTCGGCTTATATCCACCAGTCATTGCGCTGCGGCATGCCATTGCCGGTCAGCGCGCCGCGCAACAATTTTCCGCTGGCGCCGGCGGCCGAAAGCCATCTGTTCATCGCAGGCGGCATCGGCGTGACGCCGTTCATGTCGATGATCCGCTGGTGCGAAGCGCAGGCCAGTCCCTGGCGCCTGGTCTACGCGGCGCGCAATGGCCAGCGCGCGGCCTTCCTCGAGACGCTGCGCGAGTACGGCGAGCGGGTGCACTTTCATTTCGACGATCAGGCCGGGGGGTTTCTGGACGTGCGGCCCTGGCTGTCGGAGCGCCCGGGCCAGCACATCTACTGTTGCGGGCCGCAGGCGCTGATGCAGGCGGTCCAGACCCACGCGGCGCATCTGCCGTCCCAGACGGTGCACTTCGAATACTTCGCGGCGCCCAGCGTCGACCCGGACAGCACCACCGCAGCCGCCGGCGAGTTTCGTGTCGAGCTGCGCCAGAGCAACCGGTCCTTCACGGTCCCGGCGGACCGCAGCATCCTCGAGGTGCTGGAGGACAACGGCATCGAGCTGCCGTTTTCCTGCCGTGAAGGGCTGTGCGGCACCTGCGAGACCCCGGTCTGCGAAGGTGAGGTCGAACACCGGGACTACGTGCTGTCGCAGGAACAGCGCGCGGCGGGCAAGTCGATGATGATTTGCGTGTCGCGCGCAGTATCGCCGGTGCTGGTGCTGGACCTGTAGCGGCGCGGCAACCGTGCGGCGAAGCTCGGCTTGCGGGTGGCCGCGCCCGCTACACTGGCCGACATGACCCCGCCCCCCGCCCGCGCCATGATCCTCGCCGCCGGCCGCGGCGAGCGCATGCGGCCCTTGACTGACGACTGCCCCAAGCCACTCTTGAGGGTGCGCGGCAAGCCGCTGATGCAGTGGCCGATGGAGGCGCTGGGGCGCGGCGGCTTCGATCGACTGGTGGTCAACACCGCGTGGCTGGGCGAGCAATTTGAGAGTCATTTCGGCCTCAAGCCCTTGATGGACATGGGTAACCCGCTATCAATTTCATATTCTCACGAAGGCCGCGACTTTGGCGACGCGCTGGAGACGGCGGGCGGCATTGTGCGCGCGCTGCCGCTGCTTGCCGATGTGTTCTGGGTGCTGGCCGGCGATGTGTTCGCGCCCGACTTCGCGTTCACGCAGGCCGCGCTCGAGCGCTTTTCCGCGAGCGGCAAGCTGGCCCATCTGTGGCTGGTGCCGAATCCAAAGCACAACGCGCGCGGCGATTTCGGGCTCTCCCCGGACGGGCTGGCGCTCAACCACGCACAGCAGAAATACACCTTCAGCACCATCGCCCTGTACCGCAAGGCATTGTTCGCGCCGCCGTATTGCGACGTGCCCCCCGGCAACCCCGACGGCATCAAGACCCCGCTGGCACCCCTGTTGCGCGCCGCGATGGACAATGGACAGATCAGCGCCGAGCTGTACACCGGGGCTTGGACCGATGTCGGCACGCCTGAACGCCTGGCGCAACTCAACACCACCGACTAAAAGCACCATGACCACTTCGATTTACGCCCAGCGACGCGCCCGTGTGGCCGCCCAACTCGGTGCCGGCGGCATTGCCATCGTGCCGACCGCGCTCGAGCGCCAGCGCAACCGCGACAACGATTTTTTGTACCGCTTCGACAGCTACTTTCACTACCTGAGCGGCTTCACCGAGCCCAGCGCCTGGCTGGTGATCACGGGCGAGGGCCACAGCACGCTGTTTTGCGCGCCGAAAGACCTGGAGCGCGAAGTCTGGGACGGCTATCGGCTCGGGCCGGCTGCAGCCCCCGACATGCTTGGTGTGGACGCTGCGTTTTCTGTAGCGGAGCTGGACGCGCAGTTGCCCAAGCTGCTGGAAAACCGCGCCACCGTGTGGTATCCGTTCGCCACGCACCCGGGGCTGGAGTCGCGCATCGACGGCTGGCTGAACAGCGTGCGCGCACGCGTGCGCTACGGCGCGCTGTGCCCGGCCGAGCAGCGCGACCTGTGTGGCATCGTCGATGAAATGCGGCTGGTGAAGGACGCGCACGAGCTGGCCACCATGCGCCGTGCGGCGCAGATCAGCGCGGGCGCGCACATCCGCGCGATGCAGCTGTCCGCCCGCATGCTGCGCGAGGGCCAGCAGGTGCGCGAATACCACCTCGATGCCGAGTTGCTGCACGAGTTCCGGCGCCACGGCTCGCAGAGCGTGGCCTACGGCTCGATCGTGGCGGCCGGCGCGAATGCCTGCGTGCTGCACTACCGCGCCGATGCGGCGCCGGCGCGCGCGGGCGATCTGGTGCTGATCGACGCGGGCTGCGAGCTCGACGGCTACGCGAGCGACATCACGCGCACCTTTCCGGCCAACGGCACCTTCAGCGGGCCGCAACGCGCGCTGTACGAACTGGTGACGGCCAGCCAGGAGGCCGGCGCCGCCGTGACCAAGCCGGGCGCGCGCTTCAACGACCCACACGAGGCCGCCGTGAAGGTGCTGGCGCAGGGCATGCTGGACGTGGGCCTGCTCGATGCCAACAAGGTGGGCGGCGTTCAGGATGTGATCGAGAAGCGCGCCTACTTCCCGTTTTACATGCACCGCACCAGCCACTGGCTGGGCATGGACGTGCACGACTGCGGCAGCTACGTGGAGCCGGGCGAGGTGGGACAAACCAGCGAGCGCCGCGATCCGCTGTCGGGCGAGGTGATCGTGAACCGCCCGAGCCGCATCCTGCAGAGCGGCATGGTGCTGACGCTCGAGCCCGGCATCTACGTGCGCCCGGGCGAGGGTGTGCCCGAAAAATTCCACGACATCGGCATCCGCATCGAGGATGACGCCGTGGTAACCGCCAGCGGCTGCGAGCTGATCAGCCGCGGCGTGCCGGTGAAGGCGGACGAGATCGAGGCGCTGATGCGCGGCTGAGGCGCACGCTCAGCCCCGGTCAAGGAACAATCCGGCGCACAGGGCGAAACCGATCAGGTAGAGCAGCCAGGTCCTAGAGACCGCGTAGGGGTAGAACATCAGCGCCACGCCCATCCATTTGGTGGCGGGTCGCTCCCTTTTCTTGCCCAGGCGCCAGGCAACGAGACCCACCAGACCGAACACGATGGAACCGAACAGATAGCCGGGGCCTGGCAGCGTGAAGCCGAGCGACTGCAGGGCGGACAGATTGTTGGACAGGTTGTTCATGCGCTCACATTCTCGCGGGTTGCCTGGAGCATCGCGGAGAGGGCACCGAAATGATAGCTCCTATCAATTAATTAGCTAAATC
>DATNBD010000120.1:0-10704 GCA_035572155.1 Rhodoferax sp. | reverse complement strand
GTGGAAGATCCGCGGTACACGAAAGACTATCACGACCCCGACAAGCGCAGCATCGCGAACGCGCTCACAGTGCAGTTCAACGACGGCAGCAAGCTGCCCGAACTCGCGGTCGAATATCCGATCGGCCACAAGCGCCGCCGCGCGCAGGGCCTGCCGCTGCTCGAAGCCAAGTTTCGCGCCAACCTGGCACGCCGGTTTCCGAAGCAGCAGCAGGACGCGATTCTGGCCGTGTCGCTCGATCCCAAGAAGCTCGAAGTGCTGCCCGTGCACGAGTACGTGGACCTCTACATCATCTGACACCCATGAAGACAAACACCCGTTCGCAATTGCGTGCGCTGGCCGAGGCCCGCCGCGGTGTGCTCGTGCCCGGCGCGTTCAACGCGCTGTCGGCCCGCGTGATCGCCGACCTGGGCTTCGAGGCCCTGTACATCACCGGCGCCGGCGTCACCAACATGGCGCTGGGCCTGCCCGACCAGGGCTTCATGGGTCTGGCCGAGATCGCCGGGCACACCGCGCGCATCCGCGACGCGGTCGATCTGCCGCTCATCGTGGACGCCGACACCGGCTTCGGCAACGCGCTCAACGTGCGCCATACCGTGCGCACGCTGGAGCGTGCCGGCGCCGACTGCATCCAGCTCGAAGATCAGGTCGCGCCCAAGCGCTGTGGTCATTTCGTGGGCAAGGAGGTCATCGCCACCGAACAGGCCGTGAACAAGATCAAGGCCGCCGTCGAGCGCGCGCAGAAGTTCGCCGAGCTGGGCTTCGGCATCGTGCTGTACGCGAACGCTGCGTTCCAGGGTGCGCTCGCGGGCATGCAAAAGGCCTTGAGCGTACTGCGCGAAACCGGGCGTCTGGAAGAAGACCCGGCGCTGGTGGCGCCGTTCGCCGAGCGCCAGCGCCTGGTGGGCAAGCCAGCCTGGGATGCGATGGAGCGGCGCTACACCGACTGAAAAGGTGTCTGCGAGTGCTCACCGGACCCGCATCCTGAACCGGGGTTCAGGTGGGCGAGGGCAACCTGGCGTTGGGTTCATCTGACGCGAGATGATCACGCTCACCAGGCGATATACCAAGCCCGAGCTCAAAGAGCATTGGTTCAAGAAAATATAAAGCCCGGCTGCACCGCAGACCCGTTCATTGTAGGCGCAGACGCGCCGCTGTGGGGGGCTTTTAGAGCAGTTGCCCGTCGACCGACAAGGCACCGTCCAGCCGTTCGATCAGCGCCAGCAGCCGGGGGTCCGCACCCTCGGCGTCCGGCGCCACCGTGACTGCAGCGGCGGCGGGCGGCACCGATAGCGCGGCGGTGCCTTGCTGGGAAAATTCGGAGGCCAGGTTCAGCGCCGCCAGAACGGCGATGCGATCGCGCGCCCGGATCTTGCCTGCGTCGCGAATCTTGCACATGGCAGAGTCCACGCGTTCCACCGCGTCGAGCAGGCTCGACTCGCCGCCTTCGGGGCAGCCCAGCAAGTAGCTTTGTCCCATGATCTGCACTTCGAGTTGCTTCATCCGGTCTCTTTCTGGGATGCGCCCGTACCCGCGTCCGGCAGGCGCTCGAGCAGCGCATCCACGCGCGCGCGTGCCGCGCTCAGGCGGGATTTCAACGAATCGCGCTCGCGCGCGAGACTGTCCACCTGTTCGGTCAGCAACGCATTGGTGCGTTGCAATTCGCCATAGCGCATCAGCAAACGCTCGACGCGTTCCGCAATCTGGTCGATGGGGGTCGGATTTGCCATGGCCACCTTGTTGATTCAATACCAATTGTAGGGTTTGTGACAGTTTTTGACCCTACAATTGTCGCGTTGGTGCTCGCGGTGTGGTTCACATGCCGCAGTTCAACGGGAAGCAGGGGGGTGCGTTGCCAACAGCAAACCTAACCTGCGCTGCCCCCGCAACGGTAAGCGGACGAATGCCGCTCCCCGAGCTTCAAACTTGGGGATGCATTCAGCTTTCATCATGAGCCACTGAGCGTTTTGAACACACGCTTGGGAAGGCGATGAAGGCGGTTCCGTCAGCCCGGATACCGGCCATCAAGGTGACTGCACGGCTCCATGAGCCGCGCAGCCGTAACGCTCAGGCACTGGCGGGGACGCCGGTGAGGGCCTTTTTGCTGATTGTTCCTCCCATGAAAAGTCGTATTTTCCCCGCACGCTTTGCCGTGCTGCCACTGGCCTTGTGCGCCGCGTTTCCAGCGCTCGCGCAGAGTCAGCCCATTCCGTCGCTGCAGGAGACCGTGGTGACCGCCAGCGGCGTCAAACAGTCGGTGCAGGACGCCCTGCCTGCCACCACCCTGATCACGCGCGCCGATATCGATCGCGCCCAGACGCCGGACTTGCTGAGCTTGCTGAATACCGTGGCGGGCGTGCAGATGGCCCAGACGGGCGGGATGGGCTCGTCGTCCAGCATCTTCATCCGCGGCGCGAATGCGAATCACACCCTGGTGCTGGTCGATGGTGTTCCGATCAACAACGCGACCGTAGGCACCGCCACGCTGGAAAATTTTCCGCTGGCGAATGTCGACCATATCGAGATCGTGCGCGGCAACGTCTCGGCCATTTACGGCAGCGCGGCCCTGGGCGGCGTGATCCAGATATTCACACGCGAGGCCACGGGCAAGCCGCAGGCGAGCGTGTCCACCCAGGTCGGCTCCTACGGTCTGGCGCAGGTGGACGCCAGCGGCTCGGTCAAGACCGCGTCCGGCACCAGTATTTCGGCCAGTGCGGAAGCCCTGAACAACCGGGGTTTCCCGGCCATCAACGCCACGCAAACGCCGGGCGCTCTCTCCGACGACGATGGCTACGCGCGCCGCTCGCTGGGCTTGTCCCTGCGCCAGGATCTGGGTGGCGATAACAGCGTCGGGCTGCGTCTGCGCGACGCCAGCGGCACGCTGCAATACGACCCGGAACAGAGCCCCGACACCCGGACCTTCCAGTCGAAGTACGCGGAGACCGGAGCCGTCATCGACGGCAGGTTCAAGCTGCGGCAAGACCTGCAGTTGACTGCTGCGCTGACCAACACCGAGGACCGGTACAGCGATGTGGCCGACATGGCCGGTTATTTCAACTCTGTCAGCAACGGCGGCAATGTGGGCCTGCTGTGGCAGTTCGCGACCGGCCAGAAGATCACCGCCGGTGTCGATACGACGCGGCAATCGGTGGCGAGCGACACCCTGTTCACCACCACCAGCCGGACCGAAAACAGCGTGCGCCTCGGCTACCTGGGGCAGTTCGGCGCGGGGTACCGGCATGAGCTGCAGTTGAATGTGCGCTCGGACCATTACTCGGATTTCGGCACCGCGAATACCGGCCTGATCGGCTATGCCTATCGGTTGACCGACGCCTGGCGCGTGAACGCCACCTACTCCACCGGCTTCAATGCTCCGACCTTCGACCAGCTCTACTACCCCGGCTTCAGCAATCCGAACCTGCAGCCCGAGCAGCTCAAGTCCAGCGAACTGGGCCTGCAGTACGCGGTGGGCGCGCAGCAGGTGCGCGCCGTGCTGTTTCACAATGATTACACCGACCTGATTGCGTTGAACAACTTCTTCGTGCCCTACAACATTGGCCGCGCGCGCAACGACGGCGTTGAGTTCAGCTATCAGGGCAATTTTGGCGACACCCGCGTGCACGCCGATTTGACGCTGCAGGATCCGAAGGACCTGGCGACCGACACCCAATTGACGCGGCGCGGCCGTACCCTGGCGCACCTCGGGATCAGTCACGATATCGGCGCCTGGACCCTGGGCGGCGAGCTGCGCTACAGCGCCAGCAGCCCGGACACTTCCTACAACCTGATCACCTTCCAGACCGCTGCGGTGACCCTGCCAGCCTACACCGTGGTCGGCCTGGCCGCCAGCTACAAAATCAATCCCGAGTGGACCGCCTTTGGCCGGGTGGACAATCTGTCGGGCAGCAACTACGAAACAGTTTATGGCTACAACCAGCCGGGACGTGCCGTGTACGTGGGTCTGCGCTGGCAGCCGAAGTTCTGAGCCGAGGCGCGCCGGGATGGAGACAATGGCCTCATGAGCATTCTGAACATCCAGTGGCGGCACGGTCCGCAGCGCATCGTCTGCATGACCGAGGAAACCACCGAGTGGCTGTACCTGCTGGGGGAGGAGGCGCGCATTGTGGGCATTTCAGGCTACACCGTGCGGCCGCGCCGCGCGCGCGAGGAAAAGCCCAAGGTCAGTGCCTTCATCAACGCCAGGATCGACAGGATTCTGGAGCTTGAACCCGACTGCGTTTTCGGTTTTTCCGACATGCAGGCAGACATCGCGGCCGAGCTGATTCGCCGCGGCGTGCAGGTCACCATCTTCAACCAGCGCAGCGTGGCCGAGATCTTCTCCATGCTGGCCCAGGTCGCCGCCATGGTGGGGCAAGTGGATCGCGGCCAGGCGCTGCTGCAGGAGATGCTGCAGAAGCTGCGTGCCATCGAGCAAGTCGCCGCCACTTTGCCGCGGCGCCCGCGCGTCTACTTCGAGGAGTGGGACGAGCCGCACATCAGCGCGATCCGCTGGGTCTCCGAGTTGATCGGCATTGCCGGCGGCGACGACTGTTTTCCGGAACTGGCGCGGCAAGCGGGCGGCAAGAACCGCATCATTGCCGATGACTCGGAGATCGTGCGGCGCAATCCCGACATCATCATCGGCTCGTGGTGCGGCAAGAAGTTTCGGCCCGAGAAAGTTGCGGCGCGTCCGGGCTGGCAAAACGTGAGCGCGGTGCGGGACGGCCAGCTGTTCGAGGTCAAGTCCACCGACATCCTGCAACCCGGCCCGGCGGCCCTCGGCGACGGCGTGGCGCACCTGCACCGCATCGTCATGGCGTGGAGTGCACAACATGGTTGAGCCATTGACGCTGGCGCGCAGCGAACTGATCCTGGGCGGACAGCGCAGCGGCAAGTCGCGCCGCGCCGAAGCGTTGGCATCCGCCTGGCTCGCGCAGTCGCCAGGGCACCGTGCGGTTTTCATCGCGACCGCGCGGGCCGGGGATGCCGAGATGGCAGAGCGCATCGCGCGGCATCGGCAGGACCGAGCCGCCCGCGTTCCCGGCATGGCCACCGTGGAGGAGCCTTTGCTGTTGGCGCAGGCGCTGCAACGGCACGGTCGGCCCGACACGCTTCTGGTTGTCGACTGCCTGACGCTGTGGCTGACGAATGGGCTGATGCCGGGTGGCGGTCCCGCCGCGCCCCGAAGTCGCACTGTTGGAAACAACCCGGAATTCAAGGAAATAGTGCCGCAAGCCTTTGATGCTACTGTGAAGATAGCTCCTGTTTTAGAAGCAGTCCGCGGCATGCCCGGCCCCGTGGTGCTGGTCAGCAACGAGATCGGACTCGGGGTGATTCCGCTTGGGCACGAGGTGCGCGCCTTCGTCGATGTGCTGGGTCGGCTGAACCAGGGCGCGGCGCAAGTGTGCCAGCGTGTCACGCTGATGGTGGCGGGCCTGCCGGTGCCGATCAAGGACGTGGCGGGAGACGGCGCGTGAAGAAGTTGCTGGCGCTCGTCCTGGCGTGCTGCGCCGTACTGGGCTGGCACGCCGCCTGGGCGCTGCAGGTCACCGACGATCGTGGCGTCACGGTGACGCTGGCGCAGCCGCCGCAGCGCATCGTGAGCCTGCTGCCCTCGCTGACCGAGAGCGTGTGCGCCCTGGGCGCCTGCGCGCGCCTGGTGGGTGTGGACCGCTACTCCAACTACCCGGCCAGCGTGCAGGCCTTGCCGAAAGTAGGCGGCGGGCTGGACCCGAACATCGAGGCCATTGTCGCGCTGCGTCCCGATCTGGTGCTGCTGGCGACCTCGTCGCGCGCCGCCCAGCGGCTGGAGTCGCTGGGCCTGAAGGTGGTGGCGCTGGAGCCCAAAAGCTATGCTGGCGTGCGCCGCGTGCTGGACAAGCTGGGCCAGGTGCTGGCGGTCCCCGACGCACGGCAGGTGTGGCACGCGATCGATGCCGGCGTGGCTGCGGCCGCGCAGTCGATCCCGAAGCGGGCCCGCAGCGCCCGGGTGTATTTCGAGGCAAGCGGCGGCCTCTATGCGGCGGGTGCATCGTCCTTCATCGGCGAGACCCTGGCGCGACTCGGTGTGCAGGATATCGTGCCGGCCGCGCTCGGTCCGTTCCCCAAGCTCAACCCCGAATACGTGGTGCGCGCCAACCCGGACCTGATCATGCTGGGCGAGCGCAGTGCGCCGGGGCTGGCGCAGCGCCCCGGCTGGGCCGGCATGCGGGCCATTCGCGGGCACCATGTGTGTGTGTTCGATGCCCAGCAGATGGACGTGCTGATCCGTCCCGGGCCACGCATCGCGCAGGCGGCGCAGTTGATGGCGCAGTGCCTGCGGGACAAGGCGCCATGATCGCAACACTGCACGAGGGCGCCACGGGCCAGGCGCGCACCGCGATCACGCTGGGCGCGGGCCTGTTGCTGGTCAGCCTGGCCTTGCTGCTGCTGGGCGGCGCCACGGGCAGCACCGGCATCGCGAGCCTGCGGCACCTGATGGCGGCGAGGCACGATCCGGTGGCGTGGCAAATCGTCTGGGATATCCGGCTGCCACGCACCGCGGGCGCCTGGCTCGCGGGCGCTCTGCTGGGCCTTGCGGGTGCCGTGGCGCAGGGCCTGTTTCGCAACCCGCTGGCGGATCCCTATTTATTGGGCAGTGCTTCGGGGGCGTCGCTCGCCGTCGCCGCCGCCATGGTGCTGTTCGGCGCGTCGCCGCTGGCCACGCCGTGGCTGGTGCGCCTGGGTCTGACCGGGGCCGCCTTTGTCGGCGCCGTGGCCGCGGTACTGCTCACGCTGCTGCTCGCCCAGGGCGTGCAGCACACTTTGCGTCTGCTGCTGGCCGGTGTAATCGTCGGTGTCGTGCTGGGCGCCCTGACCGCGCTGATCATGCTGCTGGTGCCCGCGGTGCAGCAGACCTTGCAGGTCTTCATGTTCGGCAGCACGGCCTTTGTCGGCTGGAGCTCGTGCGCGCTGATGGCCCTGGCGTGGCTGGTCTGCATGCTGGTGGCCTGGATGCTGAGCCATGCGCTGGACGGCCTCACGCTGGGCGAGGCGACGGCCTTGAGCCTGGGCCTGCCGCTGCCCGCGATGCGCGCGGCGCTGGTGGTGGTGCTCGCGCTGGCCACCGGCGCCGCGGTGGCCCAGACGGGACTCATTGCCTTCGTCGGCCTGGCGGCGCCACACCTGGTGCGATCGGTGGTGAAGACCACGCATGGGCGCCTGATCCTGTTGTCCGGCCTGATGGGCGGCGTGCTCCTGCTCGCGGCCGACATCCTGGCGCGCGCCCTGATTGCGCCGCAGGAACTGCCGGTCGGTGTGCTGACCGCCGTGCTGGGTGGCAGCTATCTGCTGTGGCTGATGTATCGGCGCACCGACTACGGGCAGCCGTTATGAGCGCCCCGCCGGACACCGTGCCATCTGCAGCGCTGGGCGCTTGGGCCATCGGCGCCCGGCTGGGCAGAGCGGACGTTCTGCACGGCATCGATCTGTCCATTGCGCAGGCGCGCTGGACCAGCATCGTCGGCCCCAACGGCGCCGGCAAATCCACCTTGCTCAAGGTGCTGGCTGGGCTGCTGGCGCACACCGGGCGGGTGACTTTGCTGGGCCAGCCGCTGTCCAGCCTGCCGGGGCGCGCGCGCGCGCGGACGTTGTCCTGGCTCGGCCAGAACGAGGCCAGCGCCAATGAATTGACGGCTTACGACGTGGTCATGCTCGGGCGCCTGCCGCACCAGGCCTGGCTGGCGCCGGCCAGTGCGCTCGACCGCCTCGCGGTGGAGCAGGCGTTGCGCGCCACCCAGGCCTGGGACTGGCGCGGCCGGCCCCTGGGCCAACTCTCGGGCGGCGAGCGCCAGCGCGTGCTGCTGGCGCGCGCGCTGGCCGTGCAGGCCAGGGTCTTGCTGATGGACGAGCCGCTCGCCAACCTCGATCCGCCGCATCAGGCCGACTGGCTCGCGCTCGTGCGCGAACTGGTGGCCGGCGGCAAGACCGTGGTCAGCGTGCTGCATGAAATCTCGCTGGCGCTGCGGGCCGACGAAATGGTCATCATGGCCGGCGGCGCCGTCGCCCACCAGGGCAACTGCCGTGACCCCGCCACGCACCGGGCGCTCGAGCGTGTGTTTGATCATCGTATCGCCATCGAGCCGTTGCTGGACCAGTGGGTGGCACTGCCGAAATCATGAAAACCCGCGACACCGATGGAAGGCTGCGCAGCCGCATGTTGTCATCGCCAACCGATCGCGGCATCGAGGATTGAGCCCATGAACGAACCCGTAAAAACGCCTGCGCATGCCTTTGCACCCGATGCCGCGCAGGCGGTGTACCGCGCCATCTACGAGCGGCGCGACATGCGCCATTTCAGCGGCGGGGCGGTGCCGGATGAGGTTCTGCGGCGTCTGCTCGGGGCGGCGCACCACGCTCCCAGTGTGGGTTTCATGCAGCCCTGGCGTTTCATTCGCGTGCGCAGCCAGCCTCTGCGCGAACGCCTGCATGCGTTGGTGGAGCACGAACGCGTGCTGACCGCGCGGGCGCTGGGTGAGCGCGAGGACGAATTCATGCGGCTCAAGGTGCAGGGTGTTCTGGACGCTGCCGAAGTGCTGGCCGTGGCGCTGGCCGATGGACGCGACCAGCACGTGTTCGGGCGCCGCACGCTGCCGCAGATGGACCTGGCCTCGGCCGCCTGCGCGATCCAGAATCTGTGGCTCGCCGCGCGCGCCGAAGGGCTGGGCATGGGCTGGGTCTCTCTGTTCGACCCGGTCGAGCTGGCCCGTGTGCTGGGCCTGCCGACGGGGGCTGAACCAATCGCCTTGCTGTGCCTGGGCCCCGTGGCCGCGTTTTACGACGAGCCGATGCTGCAGCGCGAGCGCTGGGCGCGGCGCCAGGCTCTGCCAGCGCTGGTGTTCGACGACCGCTGGGGCGAGCAATCCAGCCTGTTCGGGGCGCCGCCGCCGGCCTCATCGCCCGACCCCGATGCTTGAAGCCGGGGGGCGCGCTCTGGCATGATCCACTTGCCAATCAACATGGAGAGCGTACCGGGTGCAACGATTCGGGCCGCAGGCCTTCGCCATTGACCACGGCGAACCACGACCTGCGGCACGCGTTGCGCGGCCCGTTGCCGAGCCCTTCCATTGAACTGACGGTGAGGAATGTCATGTCAAAACTCTGCGTTCGAAGCTTCGCGATTTCCATTGACGGCTACGGTGCCGGTCCGAATCAGGATCTGCAGAACCCGCTGGGCGTGAATGGCCCGGACCTCATGGAATGGTTCTTCCACACCCGCCTGTGGCGCCGAATGCAGGGCGAGGAGGGCGGGGAGACGGGGATCGACCACCAGATGGCGGAACAGGGCTTTGACGGCATTGGTGCCTGGATTCTGGGGCGCAACATGTTTGGCCCGGTCCGGGGTCCGTGGCCGGACGACAGCTGGAAGGGCTGGTGGGGTGACGAGCCGCCGTATCACACGCCCGTTTTTGTACTGACGCATCACGCGCGGCCGCTGCTGCGGATGGCGGGCGGCACGGAGTTTCACTTCGTCACCGAGGGCATTCACGCCGCGCTGGAGCAGGCGAGGGCGGCGGCGGGCGGCCGCGATGTACGCGTGGGCGGCGGCGTCGCCACGGTGCGCCAGTATCTGCGTGCGGGGCTGATCGATGAGATGCATCTTGCGATATCGCCGGTATTGCTGGGCACCGGGGAGCATCTCCTGCACGGCATCGATCTGCGTGCTCAGGGTTATGAATGCGCGAAGCGCGTCGCAGGCGAACGCGCGACCCATGTCCTTCTGCGCAGAAGTGTGTAGTGTTTTGATAGAGAAAATCAACCTTTGCCCTTATTCTACGGGCTTTGATAGCTATAAAAACAATAGTTTTCAATGTTGTCTGATGCGACCGTGTCGAATTGCATTGCACGGCGCATGGCAACCGTTGATCAAGGCAAGTCGATGAGCGCAAAGTGTGTGATGGTGCTGGGCACCACCAGCGGCGCGGGCAAAAGCTGGCTCGCCACTGCGCTGTGTCGCCACTACAAGCGCCAGGGCCTCAAGGTGGCGCCGTTCAAGGCGCAGAACATGAGCAACAACGCAAGGGTCGTGGCAACACCTGTCTTGGCGAATGGTTTCGCCGCCGGGCCGCCCCAAGGCGAAACGCGGCCCCCCGGGGGGGCAGGGAGTCACACGCAGTGGGCGACCGTGGGGGCAGAAATCGGCAGCGCGCAATACTTCCAGGCGCTGGCCGCGCGCGTGGAGCCCGAGGTGCGCATGAACCCGCTGCTGCTCAAGCCCGAGCGCGACACGCACAGCCAGGTGGTTCTGCTGGGGCGGGTGAGCGAGGAACTGTCGCATATGCCCTGGCACGACCGCAGCGCCAGCGTGTGGCCGGTGGTGGCGCGCGCTCTCGATGAACTGCGCGCCGAGAACGATGTGGTGGTGATCGAAGGCGCCGGTTCACCGGCCGAGATCAACCTGCACGGCAGCGATATCGTCAACATGCGCGTGGCGCTGCACGGCGAGGCGCGCTGCCTGCTCGTGACCGACATCGACCGCGGTGGCGCGTTCGCGCATCTGTACGGAACCTGGGCGCTGCTGCCGCAGGCCGAACGCGCACTGATCCGCGGCTTTGTACTCAACAAGTTTCGCGGCGATGCCACGCTGCTGGCCCCCGCGCCGCACATGCTGCTGGAATTAACCGGCATTCCCACCGTGGCCACGCTGCCGATGTGGTGGCAGCACGG
>DATNBD010000119.1:0-2101 GCA_035572155.1 Rhodoferax sp. | reverse complement strand
AAAAGCCGCGGCGAAAAAGGCGCCTGCCAAGAAAAAAGCGGCTGCCAAGAAGGCGCCCGCGAAAAAGGCGGCCGCCAAAAAAGCAGCGAAAAAACCCGCTGCGAAGAAAGCAGCGAAAAAACCCGCTGCAAAGAAACCCGCGGCGAAAGCAGCCCCTGTTGCGGTAGCGCCTGCGGCTCAGACGACGCTGAACCCGCAGGCTGCCTGGCCGTTTCCGACGGCCAGCAAGCCGTAAACGGCGCGAGGCGGCTTGCTGCCCTCCAGGCCCGGTGCCCGCAAGGCATCGGGCCTTTTTGTTTGCATGAATAACTATAAAAACAAGAGCAACCTATCTATTTCAGGTAAGGGTTAAAGCCCGATTTGATTCAGATCCAGCCGGTAATTCTGCGGACCACGCTGGGCAATTTTCAGTGCACCAATGCGATTCCCCAACGCAGCGCATCGCGCCAGGCTCCAGCCTTGCTCCAGCCCGAAAAGCAGCGCACCGCGATAAGCGTCGCCGCAGCCGGTCGGGTCCACCACCGCGCTCGCCTGCACGGGTGGCACCACTGTTTTTTCGCCGCCAACCCATACTTCACTACCCTGCGCGCCCAGCGTGACGATCAGCCCCTGAACGCGGTGCGACAGCTCGGCATGGCTCCAGCCGGTGCGCTCACCGAGCATCTTGCCTTCATAGTCGTTCACCGTGATCCAGCTGGCCTGTTCGACAAAATGCGCCAGCTCCTTGCCGTCGAACATGGGCAGGCCCTGGCCCGGATCGAACACGAAGGGAATGCCGGCCGCCGCGAACTGCTCGGCGTGCTGCAACATCGCGTCCCGGCCATCGGGCGCAATGATGCCGAGGCGCACGTCAGCGCGCGGCGTGATGGTCGTGAGGTGCGCCTGCTGCATGGCGCCAGGGTGAAACGCCGTGATCTGGTTGTTCGCCAGGTCGGTTGTGATGTAGCACTGCGCGGTGTAGGTATCTCCGATTTCACGCACGAAACAGGTGTCAATGCCCAGACTCTGCAGGCGTTCGATGTAGCCTCGGCCATCGCTGCCGACCGCGGCCATCGGCAGCGGACTGCCGCCGAGCTGCTTCAGGCTGTAGGCAATGTTGCCGGCGCAGCCGCCAAAATCGCGCCGCAGCGTGGGGACCAGGAACGAGACATTGAGAATATGCAGTTGGTCGGGCAGGATCTGCTCGGCGAACCGCCCGTCGAACGTCATGATGGTGTCAAAGGCCAGGGAGCCACAAATGATCGATGCCATGGATTTTTGATGAAGAAGTTCAGGGATAGAAAGCCACTACGCGGTAGCCGGCGACCCGTAGCGCAACGGCGCTGTCCGTCACGCTCACGGGAATGGTGCCACTCCACTCGGCGCCCGCGGGCAGCGCCGGCGCGGCGCCCAGATCGGTGGGCGACAGAACCCGGCGCAGCACCGGCTGGTCCTGCGTATCGGTCAGCGCCAATTCGACGCTGGGCATGGCCAACGCGACGGGCGCGGCATTCTTGATGGTGAGATCGAGCTGATAAACATCGTCCCGGATTTTCCGGAACGACGAGCCATCCACCACGATGGATTCGATCTGCCGCAGCGGCGCCACGGTGCAGCGCAGCGGAACGCACAGCGCCTGCAGCCAACCGTGGGTGCGCGGCGCGAACGCCGCAATCCGGTCGCGTTCATGGCGTACCCACTGGAGGCCCAGCAACAGCACCAGCAGCGCGCACAACGCGGCCAGCCCCGGGCGCTGCCACGGCGCGGCGCGTGGCGCCTGACGCACGAATGACACGGGCTCCGGGGCCGGCGCGTCGGCTGGATCCGGCTCCAGCGGCATGACCCGGCTCGGCTCCGTCAGAAATTCGCTTACCGACGCGTGAGTCGGCTCGTCCAGTCGAAAGTCCAGCGGGTCATCCTGCTGAGCGAGAGGATGTACCGCATCGTCCCGGCCAGGATCGATCACCAGGTCCGGCTCCGTTGCCGCCAGCAACAGATCCACGTCCGCGGGGCCGGCGTCTGGGTCAAAGGCAGGATCGGGCGCATGTACCGGGTCAGGTTCGGAGACCGGGTCGGACTGGACCACCTGCGCCGGCATCGCAGGCTCCGGCTGCAAGTGCTC
>DATNBD010000118.1:0-31122 GCA_035572155.1 Rhodoferax sp. | reverse complement strand
CTCATCCATAAACATACTGTTTTCTTTTCCTGCCAACACGCCATCCTTGACGACCATGCACACCTTTCTCTGGCACGACTACGAAACCTTCGGTACCGAGGTGCGGCGTGATCGTCCGGCCCAATTTGCCGCCGTTCGCACCGATGCGCAGCTCAATGAAATCGGCGAACCCCTCATGCTGTATTGCCAGCCGGCGCCCGATTTCCTGCCCGATCCGCAGTCGTGCCTGATCACCGGCATCACGCCGCAGCTGTGCCTGGCGCGCGGTCTGCCGGAGCACCAGTTCGCCGCGCAGATCGAACAGGCGCTGGCCGAGCCGGGAACCATCGGCGTCGGTTACAACACCATCCGCTTCGACGACGAGATCACGCGCTTCATGTTCTGGCGCAACCTGATCGATCCGTATGCGCGCGAGTGGCAAAACGAGTGCGGGCGCTGGGACCTGCTCGACGTGGTGCGCACCGCGTACGCGCTGCGCCCGGACGGCATCCATTGGCCAAAAAATGCCGAGGGCGGTACCAGCTTCAAGCTGACCGACCTGACGGCCGCCAATGGGCTGGCCCACGAGGCGGCGCACGACGCGCTGTCCGACGTGCGCGCGACCATCGCGCTGGCGCGGCTGCTGCGGGACAAGCAGCCCAAGCTGTTCGACTTTTGCCTCGGGCTGCACAAAAAAGACCGCGTGGCGGCCGAGCTGGGCTTGCCCACGTCGCCGCAGTTTGCCAAGCCGTTCCTGCACATCTCGGGCATGTTCCCGGCCGAACGCGGCTGCCTCGCCGTGATGTGGCCGCTGGCCAGCCATCCGACTAACAAGAACGAGTTGATCGCCTGGGATCTGGCGCACGACCCGCGCGAGCTCGCGCTGCTGGACGCGGACACGATTCGCACACGCCTGTTCAGCCGGGCCGACGATCTGCCGGAAGGCGTGGCACGTCTGCCGGTCAAGACGATTCACCTGAACAAGTCGCCGATGGTGGTGAGCCATCTCAAGACGCTCACGCCCGCGATGGCGCAGCGCTGGGGGCTGGATGTGGACCAGGCCCTGGCACACGCCGGCGCCGCGGCCGCGCTGCCCGACATGAGCGCGATCTGGCAGGAGGTTTTCCGCCGTCCTAAAGAGCCCGCACCCGATGTGGACGAGGATTTGTACGGTGGCTTCGTCGGCAACAGCGACCGGCGCAAGCTCACGCAACTGCGCAGTTTGTCGCCCGAAAAGCTGGCCGCTGCCCGCACCGGCTTTGACGATGCGCGGTTGGAGGAGCTGCTGTTTCGCTACCGTGCGCGCAACCATCCCGCCACCTTGTCCGATGACGAAGCCCGGCGCTGGGAAGAACACCGCGCGGGCCGCCTGTTCGAAGGCGAGGGCGGCG
The DNA here is from genome assembly GCA_035572155.1 of Rhodoferax sp. GTDB lineage: Bacteria > Pseudomonadota > Gammaproteobacteria > Burkholderiales > Burkholderiaceae_C > Rhodoferax_A. The sequence goes on along the minus strand of DATNBD010000118.1, from coordinate 29,752 downwards.
CGCGCACGGTGGAGCAGCTGTTCACCGAGATCGACCAGTTGTCGGAAACGGCCGACGAGCGCGGCGAGGAGATCCTGGGCGCGCTGTACGATTATGCCGAGAGCATCGCGCCCGCGCGCTGAGTCCATTGATGTGGGGCGCCCCCGATGAGCATCACCGATCTGGCCGATTTCGCACACCGCTACCGGCGGCTGTTCGTGCTGACCGGCGCGGGCTGCAGCACCGAATCGGGCATCCCGGACTACCGCGACGCCAATGGCGACTGGAAGCGCGCCGCGCCCGTGACCTGGCAGGCCTTCATGGGCGAGGAGGCCACACGCCAGCGCTACTGGGCGCGCAGCCTGATAGGCTGGCGCGTGATCGGCCAGGCCCGGCCCAGCCTCGCGCATCGCGCGCTGGCCCGGCTGGAGGCTGCCGGGCGCATTGAACTGCTGCTCACGCAGAACGTGGACGGCCTGCACCGTACCGCCGGCAGCCAGCGCGTGATCGATTTGCACGGGCGCATCGACACCGTGCGCTGCATGGCCTGCGAAGCCCGCAGCCCGCGCGCTGCGCTGCAGGCCGAACTGCTGCGCCGCAACCCCGAATGGGCCGCGCTGGATGCGACGGCCGCGCCCGACGGCGACGCCGACCTCGAGGCCCACGACTTCTCGGGTTTTGACATTCCCGCATGCGCCCACTGCGGCGGCCTGCTCAAGCCCGACGTGGTCTTCTTCGGCGAGAACGTGCCGCGCGAGCGCGTCAGTGAGGCGCTGGGCGCATTGGCGCGGGCCGATGCCGTGCTGGTGGCCGGCTCCTCGCTGATGGTGTATTCGGGTTTTCGCTTCGTGCAGGCGGCCGTGGCGGCCGGCAAGCCCGTGGCCGCCATCAATCTGGGGCGCACGCGGGCGGATGAACTGTTGACGCTCAAGCTGGAGCAGCCCGTGGGCGAGGCGCTGGATGGGCTCGCCCAGGCCCTTGACGATGTCATGCCAACAACGAATCGGACACCGGCCTGGCGTTCCAACGCTGCGCACATCGCTTCGTGATTCTCGAATGGGGAGGCGCCTCGGCCTCCTTACTGCCGCATCACGTCAAGAAACGACTGCCTGGCTATCCTTCTTCAAGCCGAAATACGCGCGCTCCAGCGCCGCATCGGCATGCATTTGCGCAACCGTTCCTTCAAAGCCGATGCGACCTCCCTCCAGCGTGTAGACCCGATCGGCGAGCTTCAGAAACTTGACATCCTGCTCGGCAATCAGCAACGACAGGCCAAGCGTGCGGAACTGCCCCAGTACGCCGATCACTTCCTTGACGAACAGCGGAGACAGCCCTGCCGAAGGTTCATCCATCACCAGCAGTTTGGGCTTGCTCGCCAGCGCTTTCGCGATGCCCAGAATCTTGCGCTGCCCGCCCGACAGACTGCCGCCCAACGCCCGACGCTTCTGCGCCAGCGTGGGAAAGCGTTGATACAGTTCGTCGATATGCTGCTTGAAGCCATTGGCCGGCAAAAACTGTGCGCCCACGCGCAGGTTGTCATCGACACTCAGGCCTGGAAAGCAGCCGATTTCCGACATGTAGGCAATGCCCGCGCGAACGCGGCGATCGGTACGCTGGCGCGAAATGTCGATCCCCTGAAACTCGATCTGCCCGTCCCAGCGCTTGAGCAACCCCATCAGCGTTTTGATCAGCGTGGTCTTGCCGGCGCCATTCGGTCCCATCAACAAGACCGTTTCCTGGGGCCGAACTGTCAGGCCGGCGCCCCAGAGGACCTGCACCTGACCGTAGCCGCTGATCAGCCCGGTTGCCTTCAGCAGATCAGTGCTCATCGCTGGCCCCAAGAAAAACCTCGATCACTTGCGGATCGCGTGCCGCCAGGGCGAGTGGCCCCGAAAAAATATCCTTGCCCGCGCTGAGCACGACCAGACGATCCGTGACCTGGTCGACAAAGTCCATCAGATGCTCGACCACCAGCAAGGCAATGCCAGACTTTGCCAGTCCACGAAGGCGCTCTGCCACGCGGCTCAATTCGCTGGGGTTCAGGCCGGCGCCCAGCTCGTCGACGCAAAGTAATTTGGGCCGCGTTGCCAGTGCGCGCGCCAGGTCCAGCATTTTTTGCTGCGCGCTGGTCAACTCGGCTGCAAGGCGATTCATGTCGCGATCGAGTTCCAGGTGCTCCAGCAGGATCTTGATGTCCTTCAGCCCGTCATCAGCACTGCCGCCTGCCTGGCCATAAGATTGCGCAACCTCCACGTTCTCGCGCACGGTCAGCGACATGAAGGGCTTGGGTACCTGAAACGTGCGGTTGATGCCCAAGCGGGCCAGCCGATGTGAGGGCAACCCCCCGATCGGCTTGCCCTGGTACAGCACCGTGCCCTGATCGGGTCGATACAGACCGGTGATGACGTTGATGCAGGTGGTTTTGCCGGAGCCGTTCGGGCCAATCAGGCCCAGGACTTCTCCTGGCTTGACGTTGAATCCCGCGCCGTCCAGCGCGTGAAAGGAGCCGAACTTCTTGACCAGTCCCGTGACGGTCAACAGAGGCTGCAGGGTCGATGGGCTGTGGTCCAAGCCGAGTTGTGTTTCAGACGACATGAATTCCCCATCGACGCAGCAGCGATCCGATGCCGCTCGGCAAGAACAGCACCAGCACCATGATCAGCAGGCCATAAATCAACTGGAAATATTGCGGCGAAGAGATGCCGATGAAGTTGTACAAACCATACAGCAACAGCACGCCCAGGATCGGCCCCGTGACCGTGGCCACACCGCCAAACAGGGCAAACACAATGGCGAAGATGCTGAAGTCCGGGCTGAACACATTTTCGGGATAGAACACCGAGACGTACCACGCGAAGTTGGCGCCGATCAGACCCGCAATCAGGGCCGACAGCAGCCACGCCATGGTGCGTGCCTTGACCACGCTGATACCCGCCATCGCGGCGCTGATCGGGTCATTCTTCACCGCCTGCAAAGCCAGGCCAAAACGGGAGTGCCGCAAATACAGCGCGCACGCCAGCGCAAAGACCAGAATCACGATGGAAGTTCCATAACTCAGACCCGGTTGATAGATGCCGTTCAGCGACACGCCATACGGCCCCTTGGTGATCCCCTGCAGCGCCGGATTCGCCACGATTTGCGCCAGGCCCAGCGCCGCTGCCAGGTTGGCAATGGCAAAGTAAGGGCCGGACAAACGCAGCAACGGGATCAACACGGCGCCAATGGCAACTGCGGTGAGCGCCCCCACCACCAATGAGGGGAATGGTGACCAGTGCAAATGCATCACGCTGATGGCAAAACCATAGGCGCCCGCGCCAAAGAAGCCAACGTAGCCAAACGGCAGATAGCCGGTGAAGCCGTAGATGATGTTCACGCCCTGTGCGAGCGTCAGGAAGACGATGAAGTTGAACAGCAGCAACCGGTTGGAATAAACATGCGGCAACAGGGCGGCCACCAGGACGACCGGAACGATGATCAGCAGCACATGGCGCAACCATTTTGCAGTTGGCGAATGTTCAGGCATACCGGATCCTCCGTCCCAACAGGCCGCTGGGACGCGCCAGCAAAATGACAATCAGCAATACATAGGGCAGCAATCCGGCCCACGAACTGAAGTAGGTCTGCATCAGCATCAGCGACACGCCATAGACCAGGCCACCCAGGACGGTGCCCAGCGGGCTTCCAAGCGAGCCCACAATAATGACGGTGAACGACTGGATCGTCAGATCGACACCGGCTGCCGGCGTCACGCTGCCCAGCATGAAGGGCGCAAAACAACCTGCCACGCCCGCCAGCCCCAGGCCGATGCCAAACGCCAACGCCGACACGCGGTCCACGTCGATGCCCGATGCCAGCGCCTCGTCACGATGCACCATCACAGCGCGGGTCAAACGGCCGACGCGGGTGCGATACAGATAGACGAACATCAACAGCACCGCGAGACCGCTCGCGATGGCGCTGATGACCCAGGCCGACGGAAACGATTGCCCGAGCACCGAGATCGGATGTGTGCCCAGCACGCGCCCGGGAATGGAGCGCTCGGTCGGCCCGAAACCGATGTTGACAAGAGCCTCGATGACCTGTGACAAACCGAAGAACAGGATGATCGACAGCATTTCGGGGTCGCTGGAACGCAGCAGCCGCGGCACCAGCGCGTAGTAAATCGGAAAACCGAATATCGTGAACACGAACAGACACGCGACAGCGGCGGCCATCGGACTGATGGCATGCAAGCCGAACAGGCCGATCGCCGCGTAGGCTCCAAGGATCACGAAGTCGCCATGCGCAAGATTGACGATGCGCATGACGCCAAAGATCAGATTCAGCCCGAGCCCAATCAGGCTGAAGTACAGGCCAAACAACAGGCCGGCAAGAATCGAATAAGTCAGCACCTGATGTTTCGTCTGTGGTGGAACTCAATTCGACGGAGCTGGGTACACCGGTTTGGCGGTCGCCACGTCAGGCGGGTAGACGATGGCAAATTTCAGCTTGCCCTTGCCATCCGGCACCAGTTGGCCCAAGGGCGTAATCTCACCGATTTGTGCGCCCATGGCGTCCAGTTCAAACGGGCCATCCAGCGTCTTGAGCTTTCCGGACAACGCAAAAACCGCGTCATGCAGCGCCATCTGATCCATGCTCTTGGTGGTCGCCAATGTGTTCTGGATCACCAGCCCCGAGGTGTAACCCGCTACGGCGTTGAATCCGAAGGCCACCTTGCCGTCGGGATAGGCCTTGTTCCATGCGTCACGAAACTGCGGCAGCGACATGCCCGATTCGGCCTTGTACTCGACTTCCGATGATGGCGTATAGGTGTAGACATAGCTCATGCCCGGAATGCCAACGGTCTTTTCCATGTGCTCGGTTTCCAGGCCGGGATAGATCGTGAACAACCATTTGAACTTGACGCCCGCATCGTTGAGGTTACGCAGGAAGGCAATGTCATTGTTCGGATAGCCCATCTCGATCACGGCGTCGGGCTTGGACGCCACGATGTTGTTGATCAGCACGGTGTAATTGGACGTGCTGGTGGGTACCCCGTTGTCATAAACGATCTCGATGGGCGCTTTTGAGTCCTTCAGAAACTTGCGTGTTGCATTCGCCTGGGTGCCAGTGAAATCGTTGGTGGCATACAGCAATGCAATGCGCTTGATGCCCAGCTTCGGCCCTTCCTGGGTCAGGAAGTCAGCCATGTGCTTGGGCCAGATGGTCGAGGCCGGGTCGGCCATCAAAGCGATATAAGGGTTGTCCTTGGTGAAGAAGGCCGCGCCCGTGCCGGTCTGATCGAACAGGAACATCTTGTGGTCGCGCGCAATCGGCACCGCAATCGAGGTCAACACCGAGCCGCTGTCAGCCACCAGCAGGTCGACCTTGTCCTGCGTGATCAACTGGTTGTAGAGCGTGCCGGCCGTGGCCGTGTTGCTTTGATCGTCATACGCGATCAGTTTCAGGGGGATGCGCTTGCCATAGGGCTTGACCATGGCGCCGCCCTTGGCGTTCTCTGCGTCGACCCAGAGCTTGAGCCCGTTGAACACCGGCATCGAAATGGCCGCAAAAGGTCCCGACGCCGCATACAGCGTGCCGATCTTGATCTCGGCCGGCGCGGTGGCCGCGGTGGCCAGCATGGCAACGGATGCCAGCCAGGCTACCACGACTGAAGTCAAAAGTTTCCGAATCATCACAAGTCTCCTGAATATACGTTGACACAAATTGCGCTCACGCCCGAAACGCAAGCCCGATGCACTTCAATCTTCTCGCTGGCCCTTGAAAGTGCCCTATCCCAACCCCTTTCGTTTTCCGCTTTCTGCTCTTCCCATTTTCTTCGTCCGCTCCTCCATTTTCTTTCGCCTTGGCCAATCTTCAACACGACCTTCGTCATTGTCATTAATAGGACTTGGGCAAGCCCAACGCCTTCTCGGCAATGAAGTTCATGATCATTTGCGGACTGACCGGGGCAATGCGGGGTATGTAACTCTCGCGCAGCAGGCGCTCCACGTGATATTCCCTGGCGTAGCCCATCCCGCCCAGCGTCAGCACGGCGTTTTGGCAAGCGTCGTGAGCCGCTTCGGCTGCCAGGTATTTCGCTGCGTTGGCCTCCACGCCGCATGGTTCGCCCGCGTCATACAGGGTCGCGGCCTTGAACGCCATCAGCTCGGCCGCTTCCAGATTCATCCACGCGCGCGCGAGCGGATGCGCCACACCCTGATTCTGCCCGATGGGGCGGCCAAACACCACGCGCTGATTGGCATAGCTTGATGCGATGCGCAGTGCCGCATGGCCAAGGCCGACCGCTTCGGCGGCAATCAGGATCCGCTCCGGGTTCATGCCATGAAGGATGTATTCAAAGCCGCGCCCCTCTTCGCCGATGCGGTCAGCTTCCGGCACGGGCAATCCGTCGATGAACAGCATGTTCGAATCCACCGCGGCCCGTCCGAGCTTGTGGATTTCCTTGATTTCCACATGCTGGCGATCCAGCGCGGTGTAGAACAGCGACAGCCCCTGCGTTGGCTTGTGCACCTGCTCCAGCGGCGTGGTGCGCGCAAGAATCAACATGCGGTCAGCCACCTGCGCGGTTGAAATCCATATTTTGTTGCCACGCAACAGATAGCCGCCATCCGGCTGGCGCACGGCCTGGGTTTTCAGTTTGGTGGTGTCCAACCCGGCGTCCGGTTCGGTCACGGCAAAGCAGGCTTTTTCGCGCCCTGCAATCAGCGGCGGCAAGAAGCGCTCGCGCTGCGCTTCGGTGCCATACACGACCACGGGATTGAGTCCGAAGATGTTCATGTGGATGGCCGAGGCACCCGACATGCCGGCACCCGACGCGCTGATGGCTTGCATCATCAGCGCAGCCTCGGTAATGCCCAAGCCCGCGCCACCTTGCGCCTGCGGCATGGCAATGCCCAGCCAGCCACTTGCCGCCACGGCCCGATGAAACTCGTGCGGAAATGCGGCACGCTCATCATGTGCGCGCCAATAACCAAGGGGAAAGTCTTCGCACAGGCGCTCAATGGCGGCAACCAGGCCGCGTTGATCCTCATCGGGTCTGAAGTTCATGCCGCATCGCCCTGGGTCGAAGCCGTTGTGGGAGCCGTGGCTTCGGGTCCCCGTGTCACGCGCTTTTCCAGCAGGCTCTCGATCTGGGGTTCGGTGTACCCCACTTCGCGCAACACCTCCACGCTGTGCTCGCCCGCACGCGGCGCATGCCGGCGAATGGCAGCAGGCGTGGCGCTGTAGCGCCCCACGGGCGCCAGCGTGCGAATGCGCCCCTCGGTGGGGTGATCGAATTCCGGGAAAAAACCAACCTGTTGCAAATGCGGATCATCAACCAGACTCTCGGCCGTGTGCAAACGTGCGACGGGTATGTCTGCGGCCTGCAGCGCAGTCAGCCAGTCATCGGTGCTTCGGGTGGCCATCACCTCGGCCACAAAGGCATACACCGCAGTGATATGGGCCGCGCGCGCGCCATGGTCGCAGAACATGGGGGCATCGCGTAATTCGGGCCGGCCGATCACGTCAAAAAAAGCCCGCCAGTGCTTGTCGTTGTAGATCAGCACGCTGAGATAGCCATCCGCGGTCGCATACGGCTTGCGATGCGGTGCCAGCAGCCGCTCGTATCCCGCAGGGCCCATTGGGGGTTCAAAGCTGCGCCCCGACAAGTGGTCACCCATGACGAATTGCGCCAGGGTCTCGAACATCGAAATTTCCACCGCCTGCCCATGACCGGTGGCCCGCGCATGCAGCACTCCCGCCAGCAGCGCAATGGCGGCCTGCAGACCGACGGTACGGTCGGCCAGCGTGACGGGGGCATAGCGCGGTACGTCCGCGCCCTGCTGCGACAAGAGCATCGGAACGCCCACGGCGCCCTGGATCAAGTCGTCATAGGCCGGGCGGCCTGCGTAGGACCCTTGCTCGCCATAGCCGAATGCGCCCACATAAACGATCCTTGGATTCACCGCGCTCACGGCGGCATAGTCCAGGCGCAGCCGCGCCATGGCTTTGGGGCGCGTGTTGCAAATCAACGCGTCACAGGTTTTTGCCAAAGCCAGACAGGCCTCTCGTCCCTCGGGCTGCTTGAGGTCCAGCACGATCGAGCGCTTGTTGCGATTGAGGTGCAGCGCAATCGCCCCCATGCCGGCATGGCGCATGGGCCCCACCGCACGCATGTTGTCGCCCGCGGGCGGTTCGACCTTGATCACATCGGCACCCAGATCACCCAGTGTCTGCGTCGCATAAGGGCCCATCACCACCGCCGTGAGATCGAGAATGCGCAGCCCTTGCAGCGGGCCGCCCGGGGTTGCGGTGTCGATGGTCATTGCGCTTTTCATTGAATTGGCCTCGGCATCTTTCGCAAACCATGTCATTGCACGGGATCCGCTGCGGCCCGAACCACGCGATCGGCCGACTCTTCGTAAGGCGGGCTATAGATCACCAGCACGCGCGCCACTTCGTCGCCGACCACGGTGAAGGTGTGCATCTTGTCTGCGGGAAAGAAGCAGCAATCGCCGGGCATCAACTCCTGCCGCTCGCCGCCCACCTCCGCGACGGCGCGGCCTTGCAGCAGGTAGCAGACCTGCTCGATGCCCGGATGGGCGTGCGCCAGCGCGCCCTTGCCTGGCTGAATTTGCCCCACCAGCACTTCCAGTTGCCGGGCACCCACGGTGTCGGGACCGATCAAACGTTTGTTCAGCGTGCCCGTGTGATTTGCAGGGTGGTATCCGGCAATCTCGGCCTCGCGAATGAAGTAACGCGGGGCGGCCGTCGCAACCGCCTTTTGCCTCTTCATGGGGTCTCCTTCCTGGAATCGGACTCTTCAATCGCCGCGCACGCGCCGCGCAAGAAGCCGGAAAGCTCTTGCATGCGCGGCTCGATGCGGTTGCGCGGCCCGGCTATGGATACGGCATACATCTGGCGCCCCAGGCGCACAGGCCAGGCAATACCGGCAAGATCGGGATGGGTCTCGCCCAGAATGGCAAACCAGCCCCGCGCCTTGGAACGCTCGATCTCGGCATTGATGGCGGCGGCAGTGGTCAGTGTTGCATCCGTCAGGCGCTCGAGCTTCATTTTCTTGAACGCCGCGTTGCGCGCCTGTGCCGTGAGGGTGGACAGCAGGGCGCGCCCTTGTGAATTCACATACGCATGGCGCGTTTCCCCGGCCCGCGCAAAATAGCGGATACGTTGGGGACCGTCCACGACCTCCAGGTAAACCACCTCCCAATCCTCCCGCAGCTTGCCGAAAACCACCGTTTCGCGCACGTTGTCACGCAGCTCGACCAACGTCGGCTTGACGAAGTCGAGCACCGGGTCATGGGACGCAATCACCTGCGCCATCGTCAGCAGGCGCCCCGTCGGGTAGTAGCCCTGGCGCCGCCCGGTTTCGTAGATATAACCGTGCGCCTCCAGCGTGCGAATCAACCCCAGACAGGTGGACACCGGCATCTGCAGCAACCGCGCCATTTCCGACAGGGCAAGAGGTTGCTTTTCCTGCGCAAAGAGCTCGATCACCTCGATCACGCGTGATGCCATTTTCACGGTCATGAATTTATTTTCATGACGGTGAATGTTTTAAGCAAGAGGGGGTTTCCCCTTGCCTTGGTACGACCGCGCCCGCATCGGGCGCGGTGCGATTCAGTTGCCGTCAGCGGATCGCAGCACCCAGCAGTTGCGAGATGACCCGCCAGTGCCGCGCCTCCACCGGCGTGATCGACAGGCGGTTGCCCTTGCGCAGCACCACGAGATCCTGCAATGCGTCATGGGAACGCAGCTCGGGCAGCGCGAGATTGCGCGTCTTGCGCAGCACTTGCACGTCCACCAGAATCCAGCGCGGCTCCTCGAACCTGGATTTGGCATCGAAATAGGGTGATTTGGCGTCGAACTGCGTCGGGTCGGGGTAGGGCGTGGACACCACCCGTGCCACACCCACGATGCCGGGCTCGGCGCAACTGGAGTGATAGAACAGCACCCCGTCTCCCACGCGCATTGCGTCGCGCATGAAATTGCGCGCCTGGTAATTGCGCACGCCGAACCAGGGCACCGTGGCGTTGGGCGCGGCCAGCACGTCGTCCACCGAGCATTCTCCGGGCTCGGATTTCATCAGCCAGTAACTCGTCATCGGTTCGGTTGCTCCATGTGCTTAGAAAAAACGGCTTTTGCCCTTATCCACCGTGGATAGTTAGCTTCTATTTTTGTAGTTTTATCGTGCCGCGCGACAGCGCTTTGCAAGAGTGGCATTGCACGCATCGTTGCCGGTCACTTGGTGCCGAAAATACGGTCACCCGCGTCGCCCAGGCCGGGCAGGATGTAGCCATGGCTGTTCAACTGCCGGTCCACCGCGGCGGTGTAGACCGGCACATCCGGATGCGCCCCGTGCAGTGCGGTGATGCCTTCGGGGCAGGTCAGCAGACACACAAATTTGATCGACTTCGGCGCCAGTTTCTTGAGCCGGTCCACGGCGGCAATGGCTGAATTGCCGGTAGCCAGCATCGGGTCGACGACGACGATGTCGCGCTCCTGCATGTCCTGCGGCATCTTGAAGTAGTACTCCACGGCCTCCAGCGTCTTCGGGTCGCGGTACAGACCCACGTGCCCGACGCGCGCGCCCGGCACCACGCTGAGCATGCCTTCCAGAATGCCGTTGCCGGCGCGCAGGATCGAGACGAACACCAGCTTCTTGCCGTCGATGACGCGCGCCGTCATGGTCTCCAGCGGCGTCTCGACCTGCACCTCCTGCATCGGCATGTCGCGCGTGACCTCGTAAGCCATCAGGCTGCTGAGCTCGCCGAGCAGGCGCCGGAAGGTGTTGGTCGATGCGTCTTTCCTGCGCATCAGCGTCAGCTTGTGCTGTACCAGCGGGTGAGTGATCAGGTGTACGTTCGGGGGCAGGGTGGGCATGGGACTTCTTCTTCCTTTATATAAAACAAATTCGGCACAGGGTATCAAACCAGCCGGGCCGCGGCGAGGCGCACTTGCGCGGCGCGCTCGGCCTGGCGTGGCAGCGATTTCTCGCGCAGGGCCGCCGTGATCTCTGGCGGCGCCACGTCCGGATGGCCGGCATGGAACGGCGGGGCCGGGTTGTACTCGATGCCGAGCTGGATGGCTTCGGCAACGGCGCGGCCATGCATGGCCGCGGCCAGCTCCAGCGCGAAATCAATCCCCGCCGTGACACCGCCACCCGTCACGACCGGTCCGTCCGTCACGCTGCGGCCCGCCGCCGGCGTGGCGCCAAAGGCTGCCAGGTAGTCCAGGGCGGTCCAGTGGGTCGTGGCCCGGCGTCCACGCAGCAGGCCCGCCGCGCCGAGCACCAGCGCGCCGGTACAGACCGAGGTAATGTAGCGCGCACCGCCCGCCAGTTGTCGCACGTAGGCCAGGGTTTCGTCGTCGGTCAGCAGGGCATTCACGCCGAAGCCGCCGGGCACGCAGAGTACGTCGGCCTGAGGCAGTTCCTGGAAGGTGGTGGTCGGCAGGATGCGCATGCCGTGTTCGGTGACCACGGAATCCATGGATTTCCAGACCAGATGGACCTGCGCGCCAGGGCAGCGGCAGAACACCTCGTAGGGGCCGGTGAGGTCCAGCTGGGTCAGCGCGGGAAACAGCAGCAGGGCGAAGGTGGTCATCGACGGGCCTCGGTCGGGTCGCATTGAAAAGTAAAATCAGGGGTGTAGATTAAATCAATACCAAAGGATTTTCCGTGGCCGGACACAGTAAATGGGCGAATATCCAGCACCGCAAGGGCCGCCAGGACGAGAAACGCGGAAAGATCTGGACCCGCATCATCCGCGAGATCACCGTCGCGGCCCGCGCCGGCGGGGCAGACTTGAGTGCCAACCCGCGGCTGCGCCTGGCCGTGGACAAGGCCAAGGCCGCGAACATGCCGGCGGACCGCATCAAATACAACATCGACAAGGCCACCGGCAACGCCGAGGGCGTGAGCTACGAGGAAATCCGCTATGAGGGCTACGGCATCGGCGGCGCCGCCATCATCGTCGATACCATGACCGACAACCGCGTGCGTACCGTGGCCGAGGTGCGCCACGCCTTCAGCAAGCTCGGCGGCAACATGGGCAGCGAAGGTTCGGTGGCATTTCAGTTCAAGCATTGCGGCCAGCTGATTTTCGCGCCGGGAACCTCCGAGGATGCGGTCATGGAAGCGGCGCTGGAGGCCGGCGCCGAGGACGTGATCGCGGACGAGGACGGCGCCATCGAGGTGCTGACGGCCTATGCCGACTTCGAGAACGTGAAAAACGCGCTGGAAGCGGCCGGACTCAAACCCGAGGTGGCGGGCGTCACCATGCGCGCCGAAAACACCATCGATCTGAGCGGTGACGAAGCCGTCCGGATGCAGAAACTGCTCGATGCGCTGGAAGACCTGGACGACACCCAGGACGTGTACCACAACGCGAACATCGACGAGGCCGTCGGCGCATGAAGGTTCTTGTCGTCGGGGGAGGAGGCCGGGAACACGCGCTGGCCTGGAAGCTGGCTCAATCGCAGCGGGTCAGCCGGGTCTGCGTGGCGCCCGGCAACGGCGGCACCGCGCTGGATCACCGGTTCGAGTGCATCGATATCACGCAGGTCGTGGCGCTGCGCGAATGGGCCGTGGCGAACAGGATATCGCTCACGGTGGTGGGACCGGAAGGGCCGCTGGCCGCCGGGCTGGTCGATGAGTTCCGGGCGCACGGCCTGCGCGTGTTCGGTCCGACCCGGGCCGCCGCCCAACTGGAAAGCTCGAAGGCCTTTTCCAAGGCGTTCATGAAGCGCCACGGCATTCCGACCGCCGAGTACGAGACCTTTTCTGATCCCGTGGCCGCGCACGCCTATATCCAGCGAAAGGGCTCCCCGATCGTGATCAAGGCGGATGGCCTGGCGGCGGGCAAGGGCGTGGTGGTCGCCATGACGGCGCCCGAGGCGCATGCGGCGGTCGATGCGATGCTGGGCGCCACGTCGGTGGCGAGCGATGCGAACGACGCCGCGCCGCGCGTGGTGATCGAAGAATTCCTGCATGGCGAGGAAGCCAGCTTCATCGTGCTGTGCGACGGCAAGAACGTAACGGCGCTGGCCTCCTCGCAGGATCACAAGCGCCTGCTCGATGACGACCAGGGCCCGAACACCGGCGGCATGGGGGCCTATTCGCCCGCGCCGGTGGTGACGGCCGACGTGCACGCCCGCGCAATGCGCGAGATCATCCTGCCGACCCTCAAGGGCATGGAAAAGGAGGGTATCGCCTACACCGGCTTTCTGTATGCGGGGCTCATGATCGACGCCAGCGGCCGGCCCAAGACACTGGAATTCAATTGCCGCCTGGGCGACCCCGAGACGCAGCCGATCCTGCTGCGGCTCAAGTCCGACCTGTTCGAAGTGTTGTGGGCCGCGACCGAGCCCGGCCTGCACGGCCGGCTCGACCAGGTCGACCTGCAATGGGACCGGCGCACCGCGCTCGGCGTGGTGCTGGCGGCGCATGGCTATCCGGCGAGCCCGCGCACCGGTGACATGATCGGGGGGCTGCCCGCCGAGGCGGACGACTGCGTCGTGTTCCATGCCGCCACCGCACTGCGCGAACGCGCACTGCGTACCACGGGTGGGCGCGTGCTGTGCGTGACGGCGCTGGCCGATAACGTCCGGCTGGCCCAGCAGCGCGCCTACGAGGCCGTGCGCGGCATCACGTTCGACGGCATGCAATACCGCCGCGACATCGGGCATCGGGCGGTCAAATGACGCCCGCCGGCGCCGACATCGTGCAGACCGTACGAACCTATCTGCTGGATTTGCAGCAGGACATCACCTCGCGCGTCGCCGCGCTGGACGGCACGCCGTTCCTGACCGATGCCTGGGACAAGGCCCCCGGCGAGCCGTTGCAGGGCAGCGGCATCACCCAGATCCTGGAGAACGGCCGGGTGTTCGAGCGTGCCGGCTGCGGCTTCTCGCATGTTACGGGCCCGCAACTGCCGCCCTCGGCCACGCAGCACCGGCCGGACCTGGCCGGCGCACCCTTCGAGGCGCTGGGCGTCTCGCTGGTGTTTCACCCGCGCAACCCCTACGTGCCGACGGTGCACATGAACGTGCGCATGCTGGCCACGAGCAGGCCCGGCCAGGCACCGGTATGCTGGTTTGGCGGCGGCATGGATCTGACGCCGATTTATGGCTTCGACGAAGACGCCGTGCACTTCCACCGCAGCTGCCAGGCGGCGCTGGCCCCGTTCGGCGACGACAAGTACCCGCGCTTCAAGGCCTGGTGCGACGAGTACTTCTTCCTGAAGCACCGGGGCGAGGCGCGCGGCGTGGGCGGTGTGTTCTTCGACGACTTTGCCGATCTCGGGCTGCAGCGCAGCCAGGCGATGATGCAGTCGGTCGGCTCGGCGTTTCTGGGTGCCTACCTGCCCATCGTGGAGCGCCGTATGGACTTGCCCTGGGGCGAGCGCGAGCGTGCCTTTCAGCTGTACCGGCGCGGCCGTTATGTCGAATTCAACTTGGTATGGGACCGGGGCACGCACTTCGGACTGCAATCGGGCGGGCGCACCGAGTCCATCCTGCTGTCCATGCCGCCGCTGGCGAGCTGGTCCTATCAGCATCCGGTTGCCGCAGGCTCGCCCGAAGAGGCGCTGTACACCCGCTATCTGCCGCGCCGGGAGTGGGTTTGAGCACGCTCGCGCGGCGCGTGGGCATGTTTGGTGGCGCCTTCGATCCACCGCACAATGGTCATGTGGCCCTGGCTAGCGCGGCGCTGGCGCAGTTGCAGCTCGACGAGTTGCGTGTCGTGCCAACCGGCCACGCGTGGCACAAGGCCAGGGTTCTGACGCCGGCAAGTGACCGGCTGGCAATGGCGCGGCTGGCGTTTGCCGGGCTGCCCGGTGTGGTGGTGGACGCTCGGGAAATGCACCGCGCCGGGCCCACTTACACGATCGATACCCTGCGTGAACTCGCCTCCGAGCAGCCCGGTGCCCAGTTGTACCTGGTCATGGGTGCCGATCAGGCGCGCGCGCTGCCGAGCTGGCACCGATGGCAGGATCTTTTTCAGGTAGCTATTATTTCGATAGCTGAACGACCACAACAGGAAAGGACACAAGCCGAATTTGATCCCATGAATTTCCCCCAGGCACGGTTTGCGCCGTTGCAATGGGCTCCCATGCAGGTCAGCGCCACCCAGGTTCGCGCGCTGGCCGGCAACCGCGACAATCGAGGCCAAGGGATTGCCCAACTGGTTCCCGCCTCCATTGCACGCTATATTGAACAGCACCACCTCTACCGCACCGCTTGATGACCACAGAAACCACCGCTAAAAAAGACACCCAGAAACTGCAGCGCGCCATCGTCGATGGGCTGGAACAGGTCAAGGCCATCGACCTGTGCGTGTTCAACACCGAGCACCTTTCCGCGCTGTTTGAACGAGTCATCATTGCATCGGGAACCTCCAACCGCCAGACCAAGGCGCTCGCCGCCAGCGTGCGCGACGCGGTGCGCGACGCCGGTTTCCCGAAGCCGCGCATGGAAGGCGAGGCGAATGGCGAATGGATCATCGTGGACTGCGGTCGCGCCGTGGTGCATGTCATGCAACCCAGCATCCGGTCCTACTACAACCTGGAAGAGATCTGGGGCGGCACGCCGGTGCGCCTGAAATTTGGCGCGCCCAAGCCCGTTGTACCGCACGACGCCAAACCAGCGGCCAAGCCCGGCACTCGAAAACCTTCACCGAGAAAATCTGAATCAAAAACCACTCCAGCCCCCGCCACACAAAGTAAGTCTGCTTCAAAAACGATAGTCAATGGGGGTGCTTCCCCATCGCTGCGCCGTTCCTCCGCCGTCAAAACGGCAGCCAGAGCCGCCGCGGTCGAGGCATCGCGCAAGGCGCCGCCCAAGGCCGCGGCGCGGCCGCGTGCCAAACCCGCCAGGAAGGCACCCGCGCGCAAAGCCTGAGGCCCGGATCGGCGCAACGCCATGAAGCTGGTGATCGTCGCTGTCGGCCAGCGCCTGCCCGGCTGGGCGCGGACCGCCTGCGATGATTACGCCAGGCGTTTTCCACCGGATTGCAAGGTCGAGATCAAGGCGGTCAAAACCGAGCCACGCGGCTCCAGAACGCTGGAGACGCTGTACGCCGCAGAGCGCGAACGCATCCAGGCGGCGATCCAGTCCAGCGCCGGCAAGGGGGCCCGTGTGGTGGTGCTGGACGAGCGCGGCAGCGCGCTCACGACGACGGCGCTGGCCGGCAAACTCAGGCAGTGGCAACAGGAGAGACTGGATGTCGCGCTCGTGATCGGCGGGCCGGACGGGCTCGATCCGGCGTTCAAACAAAGTGCGCACGAGCGCATCCGTTTGTCGGACCTGACGCTGCCGCACGCCATGGCACGCGTGCTGCTGCTGGAGCAGCTGTACCGCGCCTGGTCCATCAACGCAGGGCATCCGTACCATCGTGAGTGAGTTCATCTATCTGGCATCGCAGAGCCCGCGCCGGCGCCAGTTGCTGGAGCAGATGGGGGTGCGCTTCGAGTTGCTGCTGCCCGATGCCAACGAGGATGCCGAAGCCATCGAGGCCGTGCTGCCTGGCGATGCACCGGCCGCCTATGTGAAGCGCGTCACCGGACTCAAGCTCGACGCCGCCATCGTGCGCCGACAAAGCCGCAACCTGCCGCCCGCGCCTATCCTGTGCTGCGATACCACCGTGGCGCTGGGCCGTGTCATCTACGGCAAGCCCGCGGACGAGCGCGATGCGATGCGCATGTTGCGCGAGTTGTCCGGCACCACGCACCGTGTTCTCACGGCGATCGCGGTGCAGCACGGGCGCAAACGGCTGGCTGCGCTGAGCGATTCGCGCGTGACGTTTACCGTGCTTACGCCGGCGCAAATCCAACGCTACGTCGCCTCGGGCGAGCCGCTCGGCAAGGCCGGCGCCTATGCGGTGCAGGGCCGGGCGGCCACGTTCATCAGCCATCTGAGCGGCAGCTATTCTGGCATCATGGGCCTGCCGGTATTCGAGACGGCACAACTCCTCAAGGCCCTGGGCCTCTCATGCAGCAAGACATTCTGATCAACTGGTCGCCCCAGGAAACCCGTGTCGCCGTGGTGGAGAGCGGCGCCGTGCAGGAGCTGCACGTGGAGCGCACGCTCGAGCGCGGGCGTGTCAGCAACGTCTACCTGGGCAAGGTGGTGCGCGTGCTGCCGGGCATGCAGTCCGCCTTCATCGACATCGGGCTGGAGCGCGCCGCCTTCCTGCACGTGGCCGATGTCTGGCATCGCCAGGAGGGCGGGGAGCCGCCGCTGATTGCGCGCCACACGCAGCCGCAAGTGCCGATCGAGCGGCAGGTGTTCGAAGGCCAGGCGCTGATGGTGCAGGTCATCAAGGATCCGCTCGGCAGCAAGGGCGCGCGGTTGTCCACGCAGATCAGCATTGCGGGGCGGCTGCTGGTGTTTTTGCCGCAGGACGACCATGTGGGCGTCTCGCAGAAAATCCCGCCGGCGCAGCGCGATGCCTTGCGCACGCGGCTGCAGGCGCTGGCCGGCGATGCCGGCGGCGGTTTCATTTTGCGCACCAACGGCGAAGACGCCACGGACGCCGAACTGGCTGAAGACATCGCCTATCTGCGCAAGACATGGGCGCGCATCAAGGAGGCGTCGCTGCGCCTGCCACCCCTGTCCCTGCTGCACCAGGATTTGAACCTGCTGCAGCGCGTGCTGCGCGACATGGTGAGTGCCGAAACGCAGACCATCCGGCTCGATTCAACCGAGCAGTTCGGCCTGCTGCAGAGTTTTGGTGCGGAATTCATGCCGGCCGCCGCCGGCAAGCTGCAGCTCTACAAGGGCGAACGCCCGATTTTCGATCTGTTCTCTATCGACGAGGAAATCGCCAAGGCATTGGGGCGCCGGGTTGACCTGAAATCGGGCGGCTACCTGATCGTGGATCAGACCGAGGCGCTCACCACGGTGGACGTGAATACCGGCGGCTTCGTCGGCGCCCGAAACTTCGACGACACGATCTTCAAGACGAATCTGGAAGCCACCTGGGCCATTGCGCGCCAGCTGCGCCTGCGCAATCTGGGCGGTATCATCATCGTGGACTTCATCGACATGGTGCGCGAGGACCACCGCGACGCGGTGCTGGCCGAACTGCGCAAGCAGCTCGCGCGCGACCGTGTCAAGACCATGGCCGGCGGCTTCTCGCAGCTCGGTCTGGTCGAGATGACACGCAAGCGCACGCGCGAATCACTGGCCCACATGCTGTGCGAGCCGTGCGAGGTCTGCGCCGGCAAGGGCAGCGTGAAAACCGCGCGCAGCGTGGCCTACGACATCCTGCGCGAAATTCTGCGCGAGGCGCGCCAGTTCAATCCGCGCGAGTTCCGCGTGGTGGCCGCACCCAAGGTGATCGAGCTGTTTCTGGACGAGGAAAGCCAACACCTGGCGGGCCTGTCCGACTTCATCGGCAAGCCGATTTCGCTGCAAAGCGAAAGCGCGATCGGGCAGGAGCAGTACGACATCGTGCTGCTGTAGGGCGGGGCGCGCAGCGCTTACGCGACCAGCTCCGCCACTTGCGGGTCATCGAACCCCATGCGGTGCAGGCGAGCATACAGGCCGCGCAGGGCCACCAGTTCCGCGTGCGTGCCCTGCTCCACGAGTCGTCCTTCCGCCATCACGGCGATCCGGTCCGCGTGCTCGATGGTGCTCAGGCGGTGCGCGATGATCAGGGTGGTGCGCCCGGCCATCAGCCGCTGCAACGCCTCCTGGACCAGCCGTTCCGACTCGGTATCGAGCGCCGAGGTCGCCTCGTCGAGGATCAGCACCGGTGCATCCTTGTACAGCGCCCGCGCAATGGCCAGGCGCTGGCGCTGCCCGCCGGAGAGTTGCGTGGCGTTGTGTCCCACCAGCGTGTCGATGCCGGCCGGCAGCGTGGCGATGTGACTCGCGAGGTTGGCCGCCTCCAGGCAATGCATGACCCGTTCGCGGTCCACGGTCTGGCCGAGCGCCACGTTGGCCGCCAGTGTGTCGTTGAGCATGGTCACGTCCTGACTGACCATGGCGATCTGGCGGCGCAGCGCCGACAACTGCCAGCTCGCAATATCGTGGCCGTCCAGCAGTACCTGGCCGCTTTGGGGCAGCACGAAGCGCGGCAACAGGTTGATCAGCGTGGTCTTGCCCGCGCCCGACGGCCCGACCAGTGCGACGACCTCGCCGGGTGAGATGCAAAGCGTCACATCGCTGAGTGCAGCCTGCGCCTCTTCGTTATAGCGCACGCTGACGCCCTCGAAGTTCAGTTGCCCCCGCGCGTGCGCGGTCTGATAGCTTCCGCCGGTTTCGGCCGGGGTCTGCTCGATCAGGTCGATCCCGCGCTCCAGCGCCGCAAGCCCGCGCGTGATCGGGTTCGCCACCTCCGACAGGTGCTTGATCGGCGCTACCAGCATCAGCATGGCCGACACGAACGCCACGAAGCTGCCCACGGTGATCCCGCTGGTGTTGTTTTGCCACAGCGCAATGGTGATCACGGCCGAGAGCGCCGCCGCCGCCAGCATTTGAGTCAGCGGCGTCATCGCCGCCTGTGCGGCGACCGATTTGATAGCCAGCCGGTGGATGACCTGGCTCAGCGTGTCGAAGCGGCCCGCCTGCCCGGGCTGCGCATTGTGCAGACGCACCATCCGGTGCGCCAGCACGTTTTCCTCGACCACGTAGGCCAGGCTGTCGGTTGCGTTCTGGCTCGCCTTGGTGATGCGATACAGCCGACGCGACAGGGTTTGCATGACAAAGGCCACGGCGGGAAACAGCACGCCGACGATCAACGTCAACTTCCAGTTCAGGTAGAACAGGTAACCCAGCAGCGCCAGCAGTGTCAGGAAGTCCCGCGCCAGCCCCGACAGCGAGTTCACCAGCATGGTGGCGCCGGTTTGTACCTCGTAAACCACGGTGTTGGACAGCGCGCTGGCCGACTGGCGCGCGAACAGCGCCATGTCGGCATCCAGCAGGCGCGCGAACAGGCGCCGGCGCAGCAGCAGCATGCCGTCATTCGTGACCTTGGCAAGCGACAGTTGTGCCAGGTAGCCGCTCACCCCGCGCACCCCGAACAGCAGCAGCAGCGCCGCGGGCACGAACCAGAGCGGCAACGCGCCGCGCTGGAAGCCGCGATCCAGCAGCGGCTTGAGCAGCGCCGGTATCAGCGGCTGCGTGATGGCCCCGATGATGGTCGCCACCACGGCAGTGAGCCAGGCCAGGCGCGCGTGCCCGAAGTAGGGCAGCAGGCGCTGCAATCCTTTCAGAGGCGGCGCTGAGTTTGCCGGCACGGTGCAATGACCTCTTGTTTCGCCGTGGTTGCCGTTGCTTCGGCGGGCGGCATGGGGATCAAAGTAATGGGTCGAAACAAAAAGTTGGCTCCGGTTAACAACAGCACGACGGGGTGCCCTTTTCGCAACGGGCATAATCATGCCTGACCCGAGGATTATCAGACACCGCGGTGTGCGGGTTTCTACCAGACAGATGAACCGAAAAACAAACGGATCCCGCCGGCTGCTGCTTGCCGGCCTATTGGCCGCCCCCCTGGCCCCCGCATTTGCCCAATTTCGCGTCGAAGTTTCGGGGGTCGGCATGACCCAACTGCCGATCGCGATCGCGCCGTTTCGCGGCGAAGCCCAGTCCCCGCAAAAAATCAGCGCCATCGTGCAGGCCGACCTGGAGCGCAGCGGCCAGTTTCGTGGCGTCGATGCGTCCGGTGCCGCGCTGGATGAAACCTCGCACCCCGACATGGCGGCGTGGCGCCAGAAGGGCGCTGATTCGCTGGCCGTGGGCAGCGTGACCCTGCTGGCCGATGGCCGCTTCGACGTGCGGTTTCGCCTGTGGGACGCAGTGCGCGGGCAGGACCTGGGTGGACAGAGCTATGCGGTGGTGGCGGGCGATTTGCGCCTGGCGGCGCACCGGATTGCGGACTACATCTACCAAAAACTCACGGGCGAGCGCGGCGTTTTTTCGACCCGTATTGCCTATATCACCAAGAGCGGCGGACGCTATACCCTATGGGTCGCCGATTCCGACGGGGAGAACGCACAGGCTGCGCTGGCCAGTTCCGAGCCCATCATTTCGCCGGCTTGGGCGCCGAACGGCAGGGAACTGGCCTACGTGTCGTTCGAGTCGCGCAAGCCGGTGGTCTATGTGCAGGATATTTCCACGGGCAAGCGCCGCCTGATCGCGAACTTCCGCGGCTCCAACAGCGCACCGGCCTGGGCGCCGGACGGGCGCACGCTGGCGGTGACGCTGAGTCGCGACGGCGGCTCCCAGCTCTACACGATTTCTTCGAACGGCGGCCAGCCGCACCAGCTCACGAAGAACGCCAGCATCGACACCGAGCCGGCCTATTCGGCGGACGGCCAGAGCATTTATTTCGTGAGCGACCGGGGCGGCGCCCCGCAGATTTACCGCATGGCAAATTCCGGCGGGCCGGCGACCCGCGTGACCTTCGTCGGCGACTACAACGTTTCGCCCGCGATCAGCCCGGACGGGCGCTGGCTGGCCTATACCTCCCGGGTCAGCGGCGCTTTTAAACTGCAAGTCATGGAACTTACAAGTGGAAACGTGAACTCAATCACTGACACGTCCGCTGATGAACACCCGAGTTTTGCGCCAAACAGCCGCCTGATCATCTATGCTACCCGGCAGCAGGGCCGCAACGTGCTGATGACCACGACGCTGGACGGCAAGATCAAGGCGCGGCTGGCGGGTCAGGGTGGAGACATTCAGCAGCCAAGCTGGGGCCCGTTCCAGAAACAATGATTTTTTTAACAGGAGTTTGATGATGAAACGTATCTTGTTGGCATTTGCGGTGGTGGCGCTCATGGCGGGTTGCAGCTCGGGCGTCAATTTGCAGAAGGCGCCGGTGGACAACCAATCGGGCAGCACGTCCACGCAGGGCGCCACCAGCGCCGTGGCGCCGGTCAATGCGAACAGTTCGGACCAGAATGCTGCCGGGCCCGCCGGCTCGCACGTGGTGTACTTCGATTTCGACAAGTACATTGTCAAGCCTGAATATCAGGGCGTGATCGAATCGAATGCCGATTTCCTCAAGGCTGACAAGGCCCGCCATGCCGTGATCGAAGGCAACACCGACGACGTGGGCAGCGCCGAATACAACCTGGCACTGGGCCAGCGACGTTCCGAGGCCGTGCTGAAGGCGCTGGAACTGCTGGGCGTGGGCGACAGCCAGCTCGAGGCGATTAGCTACGGCAAGGAAAAGCCGGTTGCCCTGGGCGATGATCCCGCGTCGCGCGCCAAGAACCGCCGCGCCGTGATCGACTACCGATGAGATCTGTGCAGGCCCGCAAGCTGCTGCGCGGCCTCGTCGTTGCGACATCGGCGTGGGCTGCGTTGACCGCTGCCCACGCCGGTCTGTTTGCGGACGACGATGCGCGCCGCGCCATTCTGGAAATGCGCCAGCGTTTCGACGCGGCCCAGACCAAGCAGGCGAGCGACGCTGCCCAGGCGAGCAAAAGCCTGCTTGACCTGCAGACCCAGATCGAGGCGCTGCGCTCGGACCTGGCCACCCTGCGCGGCCAGAATGAACAGCTCACCCAGGACGTGGCGAACCTGCAGCAACAGCAAAAAACCATCTCGCAGAACGTGAGTGCACAGTTGGCCGCGACCCAGCCCACCCAGGTGACGGTGGATGGCCAGACGTTCAATGCAACTCCCCAGGAAAAAACCGACTACGAGGCCGCCCTGGCAACGTTCCGCCAGGGGAACTTCGCGGGGGCGCAAACCGCGTTCACGAGCTTCATCCAGAAATATCCGCAAAGCGGCTACAACCCGTCCGCGCTGTTCTGGTTGGGGAATGCGCAGTATGCGACGCGCGACTACAAGGGCGCGATCGGCAACTTCCGTGCGCTAGTGGCACAGAGTCCGACCCATGCGCGCGCGCCGGAGTCGGTCCTGTCCATCGCCAATTGCCAGATCGAGCTGGGCGACACCAAGGCCGCGCGCAAGACGCTGGGCGATCTGCTCAAGGCGTATCCGCAATCGGAAGCCGCGCAGGCTGCCAAGGAACGCCTGGCCAAGCTGAAATAAGTCCGGGCGGGGGCAGCGCAACGCCTGCGCGGGCGCGTGCGACCGCCACCGGCCCGGTAAAATTGCGGCATGCAAGTGCCTGACATTCATGCGCTCACGAGGGAAGTCTTGTGGGCCGCCTTCATCCTCGCTTTCATCTTCGGCGCCATCGCCCAGCGCACGCATTTTTGCACCATGGGTGCGATCAGCGATGTGGTCAACATGGGCGACTGGACCCGCATGCGGCAGTGGGGCATGGCGATGGGTGTTGCCATGATCGGTTTTGCCGCGCTGGTGTACAGCGGGCAGATCGACCCGTCCAAAACGCTGTACGCGTCCACCCGGTGGATCTGGTTGTCGGCCATCGTGGGCGGCGGCCTGTTCGGCTTCGGAATGGTGCTGACCTCGGGCTGTGCCAGCAAGACGCTGATCCGGATCGGCGGCGGCAGCCTCAAATCCCTCATCGTATTCGGCGTGATGGGCGTCGCCGCTTTTGCCACGCTCAAGGGCATCACCGCCGTCGCGCGCGTCGATACGGTGGACAAGATTGCTATTGATTTCGCAGCTGGAACCACGCTACCTATATGGACTTCCGCCGCTTTTGGCATACATTACGCAGCGGCGGGGCTGATTCTGGCCGTGCTGCTGGGTGGTGGCCTGATTGCGTGGGCGCTGGCCGGGCCCGACTTTCGCCGTGCCGACAACCTGCTGGCCGGACTCGGGATTGGTGCGGTGATCGTGGCCATGTGGTGGGTCAGTGGTCATCTGGGCTATGTGGCCGAAAACCCCGATACGCTGCAGGAGGCATTTCTGGGTACCAGTTCGGGTAAGGCCGAGGCATTCAGCTTTGTCGCGCCGGCCGCCTACACGCTGAACTGGCTCATTTATTTCAGTGACGCGAGCAACGTCTTGACGGTGGGCATCGTCTCCGTGTTCGGCATGGTGCTGGGCTCGGCCGCCTGCGCCCTCGCGATGGGGCGTTTTCGCTGGGAGGGCTTTGGCAGCACCGAAGACGTGGCCAACCACATGTCGGGCGCCGTGTTCATGGGCGTGGGCGGGGTGACCGCCCTGGGCTGCACCATAGGGCAGGGCCTGAGCGGCATCTCGACGCTGAGCGCCACCAGTTTCGTCGCCGTCGCCGCCATTATCTCGGGCGCCGTCGCGGCACTGAAATACCAGGCATGGCGGATGGAGCGCGTGGCTTGAGCGATGGTTCGTCCCTCGCGGTCGATCTGCCCCAAGACGGTGCCGTGGACCTGGACCGCCGCTTCGGTGGTCTTGCGCGGCTGTATGGTGTGGCCGGCGCACAGCGGATACGCGCCGCCAGCGTGGCAGTCGTCGGGCTCGGCGGCGTGGGCTCCTGGGCCGCCGAGGCGCTTGCGCGCAGCGGGGTCGGGCGCCTGACACTGATCGACCTGGACCATGTGTCGGAATCGAATATCAACCGCCAGAGTCAGGCGCTGGACTCCACCGTGGGGCAAGCCAAGGTGCAGGCCATGCGCGAGCGCATAGCCCAGATCCATCCTGCGTGCGACGTCATCGGCATCGAAGAGTTTGTCGATACAGCGAACTGGCCGCAATTGCTGCCCCGCGGGACGAATGCCGTCATTGATGCCTGCGACCAGGTCCGGGCGAAGACGGCCATGGCCGCGTGGGCGCGCGCGAACAGTGCTCTGTTCATCAGCGCCGGCGCAGCCGGCGGCAAACGGCTTGCGCACCAGGTCGACATCGATGACCTAGCCCACGCCACGCACGACCCCCTGCTGGCCCAGTTGCGCCATCGCCTGCGCAAGGAGCACGGTGCGCCGCAGGGCGGCAAGAAAATTGGCGTCGCCTGCGTGTTCAGCCGCGAGTCCGTCCTGCCGCCCGACGCCAGTTGCGCCGTGGAGGGTGACGGTTCGCTCAACTGCCACGGCTATGGTTCGGTGGTCAGCGTGACCGCCACGTTCGGCCTGTGCGCGGCCGGCTGGATACTCGATCGGCTGGCGGCGGGGCAGCCGTCAGCGGCGTCGCCCACGCTATAATTCAAGGCTTTGCTGAAAGGCAAAAACCAGGCGAGAGCCTTCAGGGACCTTAGCTCAGTTGGTAGAGCAGCGGACTTTTAATCCGTTTGTCGTGGGTTCGACCCCCGCAGGTCCCACCATGAATTCAAGGGCTTAGCCGCGAGGCTAGGCCCTTTTTATTTTTCCCGGAGCGACTATCCTTGAATGGAGCGCGGGCAAATGCTTGCACCATGCGGAGAGCGCGCTTGAACAATACCGGCAAGCCAGAAAGCGATCCCGATCGGGCGCAGGCGCTGACGCTATACCGCCGGCGTGCTGCCATGTACGACCTGGAGCTGACGGCGTTCGAGCCGATCCGGCGCAGGGCGATCTCGCGGCTGGCATTGCAGCGCGGCGACGCGGTGCTGGACGTGGGCTGCGGCACGGGCCTGAGCCTGGCCTTGCTGCGCCAGGAGATCGGCGCGCAAGGCCGGATCGTCGCGCTGGACCAGAGCCCCGAGATGATGGCGAAGGCACGCGAGCGGGTCGCGCAGGCTCACTGGAAAAACGTGACCTTGCTGTGCTCGCCGATCGAACTGGCCGACATACCGGGGCGGGTGGACGCGGCGCTGTTCCATTTCACCCACGACATCCTGCGCCGGCCTGACGCGATCGCCAACGTGGTGCGCCACTTGAAACCGCAGGCGCATGTGGTCGCGAGCGGGCTCAAGTGGACCTGGGTATTCCCCGCGAACCTATTGGTATGGTCAGCGGCGTCGTATTCCATGACCACGCTGGAGGGACTGGCCCAACCCTGGAGCCGGTTGGCCGAATCCATCGGGCCGATGGACGTGGAAGCGCTGTGGCTGGATACCGTTTACGTTGCCAGTGGCACGCTGCGTCAGAAGAGTGTCGCTAAGAGGTAGCGTTATGCACCAGCATCTTGGCCTCGGCATTGGCGACCTCGACGCCATCCTGATTGGCACAGGTGCCGCGCAGCGTGACCAGGCCGCCCTCGATCTTCGGCTTGGCATCGAGCGCGGCGACGATCCATTTCACGCCCAGCGTGTCGCCGGCGCGCACCGGGTGGGTGAAGCGGATGTGGTGCTCGACATAAGCAATCGCGGTGCCGTGGAACAGCATGCCCAGCGGCGCGGCCATGACGTTGCTGGTCAGGTACCCGTGCGCAATCCGCCCGCCAAAGCGGCTCTTGGCGGCGAAGGATTCGTCAACATGCAGCGGGTTGAAGTCGCCGAACAGGCCCGCGCCCATCACGATGTGTGCCTCGGTCAGCGTCAGGCTGGTTTCGAATTCGTCTTCCAGCCTGAGTTCATCAAAGGTGCGGCCAAGGTACAGTTTCATGCAGGTGTCCGGTTGAGCCGCCCCGCGCGCGTTGGCGGGATGCAGGGCAGGGGTTTCTCATGATAGCTTGGTGGTGAGGTCTGGCTTTGCATGCAGGCCCCGCGGGGCCTGCACTACTGCACGGTGATGGTCGCCTTCATGAACGGGTGAATGCCGCAGAAGACCTGGTACACCCCCGGCTTGTCGAACTTGAAGGAATAGGTGTCGTCTTGATCGAGCGCGCTGGAATGAAATACGCCCGCGTCGTTCACGACCGAGTGCGGCTCGCCGTCCAGATTTTTCCACGTGACGGTGGAGCCGGCCTTGATCGTGAGCGCCATCGGTGAGAACATGAAACTCTTGATGACGATCGTGTTGGGTTGCTCGGTTTGCGCGGCCGAAACACCTGAAAACGCGGCGGCGAGCATCGCAACCGCGAACGATGCAACATAGGTGTGGCGGTGTAGGGGCATAGGCATGATGAGGTCCTTTTCTTCTGAGATGAATTGCCGGCTCAGACCAGGGTGCTGTCGGTCAGCGTCGCCTGCACTGGGTGCTGCGTGACGCTGACGGTGGTGACGCCGAGCATTCTGGGCAACTGCTCGCTGGCTACCGTCAGCGGCATCGGACCGGGGCCTGTACCAGCCGTCGGCTGCGGGTACGCGGTGGAGCGTGCGGTATGGAAGGTGATATTTCCTTCCACCTTCGACACGATCTGATGAATGTGGCCGTTCAACACGGTCACCGATCCGAAGCGCTTCAGGTAACTCATGGCCTGCCCGGCATCCCCGGTGCCCCAGCCCCAGGGTTCGTAGATGGTCCACATGGGCATATGCGCGAAAACGACGATGGGCGTGCTCGCCGAGCGGCCCTTCAGATCGTTTTCCAGCCAGGCCAGTTGGTCGTCGCCCAGACCCCCTAAACCGTTCGCCTTGAAATGCATCACGTTGACCAGCGCGACAAAATGCACGCCGCTGTGGTCGAAGCTGTAATAACCCCTGTTGCCCGAAGCCTTGCCGAAACGCTTGAAGTATTCCGTGCCGGCTCCGTCCGTCACGTCGTGTTCGCCTGGAATGGTGTGCAGCTCGGTGATCGACAGGCCCGAGAGTATTTGAGCCGCGAGGTCGAACTCATCCGCCTTCGACAGGTGCGTGATGTCTCCCGTATGGATTACCAGCGCCGGTTTGGCCGGCATGGCATTCACGAACTCGATGGTCTGCCGCAGCGTGCCGGCGACATCCGGATTTGCCTCCTTGTTGAAACCGATGTGCGAGTCGCTGATCTGCACGAACAGCGGAACGCCGGATGCCGACTGCTTGTCGGTGGCGGCGAGAGCCAGATTGACCGGGGTCAGAACGCCGCCGGCCAGTACGAACAAGGTGCCCACGCCGCCGTAGGCGAGGCACTTCAAGGCGTCGCGGCGCGACGAATCGGGTGGAATGGATGACGACATGATGACCTCTCGAACAGAGTTGGTAGGTTGAACCGCCGCGTCGCCCTACGAGGGCTTGCGGCCGCGTTCAGGCAGTAGACTGCCGCCTCATTCGTTTTATTCCGCGCTCCGCGGCTTGCCGCACGCGATTGACGGGCACGGCCTCCGGTCACCCATGCCCGGGTGCGCGGTGCCGCCGGTTGCAGGCGGCGGTTGCAGATCGCAGCGCCTCTAGGAACCGGAATACACCAGCAGATCGGTGATGAAGCCGTGCAGCTCGGCCTCACCGGCATCCGAAATGGCCCAATAGTCCATCCCCGCGGCGCTCCAGTGCGCGAGGTGATAGCCCTGGTGCTCATAGATGTGAGGCGGCGTGGTGCCCGCATCTTTACCCGGCCAGACGTAGAGATTGATCGGGTGCAGCTTGTAGTGATACACCAGCACGGCGACCGAGCGGCCGTTCAGGTAGTCGAGCCGCCCGCCCACCAGCGGATAGCCCTGCGCCGCCAGATCGACCACGGGCGGCGCGAAGTTCAGCTTGCCATCGAACCACGGCTTGACCGTATGCTCGTTCGTCGAGACGACATCGGAGAGGTGGTTGAACTGCAGCGAACGGATGTGGCTGTCCACGACTTCCTGTGTCAGGCGCGCCTGGCGCGACGGCACCGACAGGTACAGCCCCGCGCTCCAGGTCAGGGCGAGCAGGCCGAGGACCAGCGCGCCGACCGGCGCCCAGGTCAGCGCTGCACCGCCCGCCCAGCGGCCGAATCGCTCGTTCAGCTGTTGCCGCAGCGGACGCCGCCCCGGCAGCGCGGCCTTGACGCGTGCCGCCAGATTCGCGGGCGCGTTCACACGCAAATCGGCCTGGCGCAGTTGCGCGCTGACTTGTTGCTGCTGTGCCAGCGCCTGCTGACACAGCGCGCAGTCCGCCAGATGGCGCTCGAATTCGAGTGCTTCGGAAAGGCCGAGCTCCTGGTCGATGTAGCCGGGCAATAGATCGAGTGCCTGTTCGTGATCCATCACGCCTCCTTGTCCGTAGGGGCGAGCAACGCCGCAAGTTGCTGGCGGCCGCGCCCCAGGCGTGACATCACCGTGCCCATCGGAATTCCCACGACGGCGGCGATTTCCTTGTACGACAGCTCTTCCAGTTCGCGCAGCACCAACACTTCGCGAAATTCCAGCGGCAGGCTTTGCAGGGCACTGTGCACGCGCTGGCGACTCTGGCTGCGGTCGAGCAGCGCTTCCGGACTGTCGTCACGCCCCGGCGCGCTGGTCTGCAGGCTGTGCAAGTCTTCCTCGAACACCGCAGTGTCCCCCGCGTGCGCCGTATTTTGTCGATACCAGGTATAGAAAGTGTTGCGCACGATGCTAAGCAGCCAGGCGCGGGGATCGTCGCCGCGGAACCCGCCAAAGAAGCGAAAGGCGCGCAGGTAGGCTTGCTGCACCACGTCTTCGGCGTCGTGATCGTTGTGCGTCAGCCAGCGTGCGACATTGAAGGCCGAATTCATATGCGGTAATACGAGCGTCTCGAAGCGCTGCATCATGGCGGGATCGGTCATCGTGAAATTCCTGCCGAACCGGCAAAGCGTGGCCGACAGTCAGCAGACTGCGCGCATGTCCGTTTTATTCCCGCTCGCCCGATTTGCATGGTCGTTCAACCTGGCGCCGCCGGCGGCATTTTCAGTGCGCTGATCGCCATCCGCAATTCCTCAGGCGCTTGCCGTGTGCTCGATTTGCTCGGTCAACTCCAGCCAGCGTTCTTCGAGCGCATGCAGTTCGTCGCTGGCCGATTTCAGGCGCTTGCCGGCGTCGGCAATGGCCGCCGGCGCCAGCGGCTTTGCCAGTTGCGCCTCGAGCCGGGTTTTTTCCTGTGTCAGTTCCGCCATGCGTTTCTCGCAGCCCTCCAGCTCGCGCTTGATGGGTCTGGCCTTGTCGGCCTGCTGCTGCCGGCGCTGCGCGTCGAGTTTTCGCTGCTCCGGCGCATTCTTTGAGTTAAATGTACCTGTAGCCCTTGTTGGTGCTTCGCTTT
>DATNBD010000117.1:0-5066 GCA_035572155.1 Rhodoferax sp. | reverse complement strand
GCGACGGCGAGCGTGGCGTGCGCCTCGGTGCTGATGGAGCCGAGCGACATCGCGCCGGTGGCGAAGCGCTTGACGATTTCCTTCGCGGGCTCGACCTCGTCAATCGGAATCGCCTTCGCCGGATCGATCCTGAATTCGAACAGGCCGCGCAGCGTCATGTGGCGCCGGCTCTGGTCGTTGATCAGCTGCGCGTATTCCTTGTAGGTGCTCCAGTTGTTGGCGCGCGTGCTGTGCTGCAGCTTGGCAATCACGTCGGGCGTCCACATGTGTTCTTCGCCACGCGTGCGCCAGGCGTACTCGCCGCCGGCGTCCAGCATGTTGGCCAGCACCGGGTCATCGCTGAAGGCAGCCTTGTGCATGCGGATGGCTTCCTGCGCGATCTCGAACACACCGATGCCCTCCACCCGGCTGGAAGTCCCGGTGAAGTATTTTTCGATCACGTCGCTGTTCAGGCCAATGGCCTCGAACAGCTGCGCGCCGCAGTAGCTCATGTAGGTCGATACGCCCATCTTGGACATGATCTTGGACAGGCCCTTGCCGATCGCCTTGACATAGTTGTAGACCGCCTTGTCGGCACTCAATTCACCCGGCAGGCCGTGCGCCAGACTCGCCACGGTTTCCATCGCGAGGTAGGGATGCACCGCTTCGGCCCCATAGCCCGCCAGCACGGCAAAGTGATGCACCTCGCGCGCCGACCCGGTTTCCACCACCAGGCCAGCGGTGGTGCGCAGGCCGATCTTGATCAGGTGCTGGTGAATAGCCGACAGCGCCAGCAGCGCCGGAATGGCAACTTGCGCGCTGCTCACGGCGCGGTCGCTGATGATCAGGATGTTCTTGCCGCTCTTGATCGCGTCCACGCTCTCGGCACACAGCGAGGCCAGCTTGGCCTCCACGCCCTCGTGTCCCCACGCCAGCGGGTAGGTGATGTCCAGCAGGTAGCTCCTGAACTTGCCCTGCGTGTGCGCTTCGATGTCGCGCAGCTTTTGCATGTCGGCGCTGTTCAGCACCGGCTGGGCGACTTCGAGCCGCATCGGCGGATTCACCTGGTTGATGTCGAGCAGATTCGGCTTGGGTCCGATGAAGGACACCAGCGACATCACGATCGCTTCGCGGATCGGGTCAATCGGCGGATTCGTCACTTGCGCGAACAACTGCTTGAAATAGTTGTACAGCGGCTTGTTTCTGCCCGAGAGCACGGCCAGCGGGCTGTCGTTGCCCATGGAGCCGGTCCCCTCCTCGCCATTCACAGCCATTGGCGACATCAGGAATTTGATGTCCTCCTGCGTGTAGCCAAAGGCCTGCTGGCGATCCAGCAGCGCGGGGGACTCCATCAGCCCGGAGCTGCCGGACATGGTGGCGCTGGCCTCGTCCGAGCCCATGCGGGTGCCGTCGGTCGGCTCGGTGAGGATCGAGCTGTCCTGCACGTCGCCCAGCCGGATGCGCAGGTTCTCAATCCATTGCTTGTAGGGCTTGCTGTTGGCCAGCGTGGCCTTGATCTCCTCGTCGTCGATCATGCGGCCCTGTTCCAGATCGATCAGGAACATCCTGCCGGGCTGCAGGCGCCATTTGCGCACGATCCTGTTCTCGGGCACCGGCAACACGCCGGTTTCCGAAGCCATGATCACGAGCTCGTCGTCGGTGATGCAGTAGCGGGACGGCCGCAGGCCATTGCGGTCCAGCGTGGCGCCGATCTGGCGGCCGTCGGTGAACACGATGGACGCCGGGCCGTCCCACGGTTCCAGCATGGCGGCGTGATACTCGTAGAAGGCCTTGCGCCGCTCGTCCATGGTGGCGTGCTGCTCCCAGGGCTCCGGAATCATCATCATCATGGCCTGGCTGATCGGATAGCCGGCCATCGTGAGCAATTCCAGGCAGTTGTCGAAGGTGGCGGTGTCGGACTGGCCCGGGAAGGTGATCGGGTAGAGCTTTTGCAGGTCCGCGCCCAGCACCGGCGAGCTCATCACGCCCTCGCGCGCCTTCATCCAGTTGTAGTTGCCCTTGACCGTGTTGATTTCGCCGTTGTGCGCGATGTAGCGGTACGGGTGCGCCAGCGGCCACTCGGGAAAGGTGTTGGTGGAAAAGCGCTGATGCACCAGGCCAAGCGCTGAGATGCAACGCGGGTCCTGCAAATCAAGGTAGTAGGTGCCCACTTGATCGGCCAGCAGCAGGCCCTTGTAGATGACTGTGCGGCTGCTCATGCTGGGCACGTAATACTCTTTGCTGTGCTTGAGCCGCAGGTTCTGGATATGCGCGCTGGCCGTCTTGCGGATCACGTAGAGCTTGCGCTCGAGCGCGTCCTGCACGATCACGTCGCTGCCGCGCCCGATGAAGACCTGGCGGATCACCGGCTCCTTGGATCGCACGGTTGGCGACATGGGCATATCGCGGTTCACCGGCACGTCACGCCAGCCCAGCAGCACCTGGCCCTCGGCCTTGATGGCGCGCTCCATCTCCTGCACGCAGGCCAGTCGCGAGGCATTTTCCTTCGGCAAAAAGATCATGCCCACGCCATATTCGCCGGGCGGCGGCAGCACGACACCTTGCCTGGCCATTTCCGTGCGGTACAGCGCATCGGGCAACTGGATCAGGATGCCGGCGCCGTCGCCCATCAGCTTGTCGGCGCCGACCGCGCCGCGATGGTCGAGGTTTTCCAGGATCTTCAGCGCATTCCTGACCACCTCGTGCGACTTCTGGCCCTTGATATGCGCCACAAAGCCCACGCCGCAAGCGTCATGCTCGTGGGCGGACGAATACAAACCGTGTTGTTGCAGATGCTGGATTTCGGCAGCCGTCGTCATGGCGCGCTCCTTCAGTATTTCCCAAAGACACCGAGTTTAGTGCAGTGCAGCAATGATTCCAAGAAAATTAATGGGGGTCAGATTCCAATTAATTTCAAGTTAATTTTTCTTTCTTGTAAATAGGGACATATCAAAATTAGTAGCTAAAAAATAGCGTGAAAAAAGGGCAGAATTCGAGTTTCAATCTAATTCGACTTACTGACCGGCCGCCCGGCTTGCGTTTTGCTCACACGCCGCTGCGTGCGCGTTTGCAGATCCGCCATGAAGTCTGGCTCACCGAGCGCCCAGCCGCTCAGCGCAGATTCGGTCAACGCGGTCTGCTGCTTCGCGTCGACACCGGCGCGCACCAGTTCGGCATAAGCCACCTCGCGCGCAAACGGCGTATTGCCCAGTTCCCAGTACAGCGAATGCGGCGTGACCAGCTTGTCGCTGCGCAGCCCCACGTAGTGGCCGTGGCTGGACCAGGGATAGTCCTTGGCCTCGGCCACCAGCCCGGCTCGCACCGGATTGAGGTCGATGTAAACCATGCAAGCCAGCAGATAACGCTCGGTCTGGATCAGCGTGGACCGGTAGCGCCCCTCCCACAACGTGCCGCTGCGCCCCTGTGCGTCGTTGAAGTAGCGGACATAGCGCCGCCCTACCGCCTGCATCATTTGCGGCAGCGAATCAGGCGACTCGGGCGTGACCAGCAGATGAAAGTGGTTCGTCATCAGCACATAGGCGTGCAACGCGACGCCGAACTTGCGGGCATTGTCGTGCAGCAGTTCCAACAGCATCTGGTAGTCCGCAGCGGACGCAAAAATGGCCTGGCGATTGTTGCCGCGCTGGATCACATGGTGTGGATAGCCGGGGACGGTGAGACGGGGAAGACGGGCCATGACGGCATCATAATTGGAATCTGACCCCAATTAAATTGGTCAGGCCGAACTGTTCCAGCACCGCGCGCAGCCGTTCGGCGGCGCTGTGCTTTTTCTGGCCGGTGTAGCGCGCGATGATGAGTTCATTCTTCAGGCTGTGCTCCCAGCCCACCAGCTCGGTCACTGTGACCTGGTAGCCGCTGGCCTCCAGATACAGGCAGCGCAGCACATTGGTGATCTGACTGCCGAGCTCGCGCGTGTGCAGCGGGTGGCGCCAGAGCTCGGCCAGCGGCGTGCGCGCCAGCGCCAGCGCCTTGTTCTGGCGCAGGCAGCTCGCCACTTCGGCCTGGCAGCAGGGCACCAGCACCATGAACTGCGCGTGCTTTTGCAGGCCGAACGCGATCGCGTCGTCGGTCGCGGTGTCGCAGGCATGCAGCGCCGTGACGACGTCGATCCGGTCCGGCAGCTCGGCCGACTGGGCCGACTCGGCGGCGCTGAGATTCAGGAAGCGCATGCGCTCGAAGCCCAGCCGCGCGGCCAGATCGCGCGACTTTTGCACCAGCTCGGGCCGGGTTTCGATGCCGTAGATGCGCCCCGTCGTCAGCGCCTTGAAAAACAGGTCGTAGATGATGAAACCCAGGTACGACTTGCCCGCGCCGTGGTCGGCCAGCATGATGCCCTCGCTGGATACCGGCAGTTCCAGCAGCAGCTTCTCGATGAACTGGAACAGGTGATAGACCTGCTTGAGCTTGCGCCGCGAGTCCTGGTTGAGTTTGCCCTCGCGCGTGAGGATGTGCAGCTCCTTGAGCAGTTCGAGCGACTGGCCGGGGCGGATGTCGGGCACGACGGCTGGCACTGCATCGGGGGGCGCAATTTTGGCGGGCTTCATGGTTTGATCTTGCCACGCGTGGACCATGGATTCCGGCTCCAGGCCGGAATGACAACGTTCAGCTCAGCCCTGCCCAAGCTTGCCCGGCGTAGGCCCGACGCCCAGCGCGTCCCAGCCCGCATGGCCCAGTTGCTCCAGCGTCTGCATGTTGCGCTCGAAAATCAGCTCCGCCTCGGGAAACGCCGCCACGGCGCGGTCCACGCTGTCTTCGCGCAGCAGGTGCAGCGTGGGGTATGGCGCGCGGTTCGTGAAGTTGGTGATGTCGTCCACGTCGGTGCCCGCAAACTGGTAGCGCGGGTGAAAACTGGCGATCTGGATGACACCATCCAGTTCCAGCCGGACCAGCGCCGCGTCCGCCTCCCCCAGGAAATCGTTGAAATTTGCAAACTTTTGCAGACACTGCGGCGCTATCAAAAGCGTAGTCTCCCACGCTTTCGGGTCATGGGCTACAAGGGCTTTTAGTTCAAATTCCAGATCGTCCAGCAGCGCCAGCGGGTCGCTCGCCGCGCTCACGGCGTAGTG
>DATNBD010000116.1:0-10195 GCA_035572155.1 Rhodoferax sp. | reverse complement strand
TGGCGACCAGGCCGCCTACGACGCACTGGTGCGCATGGCGCAGGATTTCAGCCAGCGCTACCCGCTGATCGACGGCCAGGGCAACTTCGGCAGTCGAGATGGCGACGGCGCCGCCGCCATGCGCTACACCGAGGCGCGGCTCGCCAAGATCACCACCTTGCTGCTCGATGAAATCGACGAAGGCACGGTGGAGTTCATCCCCAATTACGACGGCTCTACGTCCGAGCCCACGCAGCTGCCCGCGCGCCTGCCGTTCACGCTGCTCAACGGCGCCAGCGGCATTGCGGTCGGGCTGGCGACTGAAATTCCGAGCCACAACCTGCGTGAAATTGCCGATGCCTGCGTGGCGCTGATCAAAAGCTCGAAGCTGACCGATGACGAGTTGTTCGGCCTGATCCCGGGACCCGACTATCCCGGCGGCGGCCAGATCATCAGCGCCGCCTCTGACATTGCGGACGCTTACCGCAGCGGCCGCGGCTCGCTCAAGGTGCGCGCGCGCTGGAAGATCGAGGACCTGGCGCGCGGGCAGTGGCAGCTGGTTGTGACCGAGCTGCCCGTCGGCGTCAGCACGCAGAAGGTGCTGGAAGAAATTGAAGAGCTGACCAACCCCAAGGTCAAGGCCGGCAAGAAGGCCTTGTCGCAGGAGCAGACGCAGCTCAAGGCCAGCGTGCTGTCGGTGCTCGACGTGGTGCGCGACGAATCGAGCAAGGACGCCGCCGTGCGCCTGGTGTTCGAGCCCAAGACCAGCCGCATCGAACAACAGGAGTTGATCACGACGCTGCTGGCGCACACCAGCCTGGAAACCTCCGCGCCTGTCAACCTCACCATGGTTGGGCTGGATGGCCGGCCCACGCTGAAGTCGCTGCGCCAGATGCTGGTGGAGTGGATAGCATTCCGCCAGACCACGGTGCAGCGCCGTTCACAGCATCGGCTGAACAAGGTGCTGGACCGCATCCACATTCTTGAGGGGCGGCAGTTGGTGCTGCTCAACATCGACGAGGTGATCGCCATCATCCGCCGCTCGGACGATCCCAAGGCCGCGCTGATAGCGCGCTTTAACTTGAGCGACCGGCAGGCCGAGGACATTCTGGAAATCCGCCTGCGCCAACTGGCGCGGCTGGAGGCCATCAAGATCGAGCAGGAGCTCAAGGAACTGCGTGAAGAGCAGGGCAAGCTCGAAGAAATCCTGGGCAGTCCGGCCGCGCTGCGGCGCCTGATGATCAAGGAGATCGAGCAGGATGCCAAGCAGTTTTCCGACCCGCGCCGCACCCTGATTCAGGCCGAGAAAAAAGCCGTGGCAGAGGTTCGGGTGGTGGACGAGCCGACCACCGTGGTGATCTCGCAAAAGGGCTGGGTGCGCGCGCGCAGCGGCCATGGCCACGACGCGGCGGGCTTTGCCTTCAAGGCCGGCGACGGGCTGTACGGCACCTTCGAATGCCGCACGGTGGACACGCTCATCGTGTTCGGCAGCAACGGGCGGGTCTACTCGGTGCCGGTGGCCGGCCTGCCCGGCGCGCGCGGAGACGGCCAGCCCATCACCACGCTGATCGAACTGGAGACTGGCACGCAGCCGCTGCACTACTTCGCCGGCCCGGCCCAGGCCACGCTGCTGCTGTCCGGCAGCGGCGGTTACGGCTTCCTGGCCACGGTGGATAACCTGGTGTCGCGCCAGCGCGCGGGCAAGACCTTCATCAGCGTGGGCGAGGGCGAAACGGTGTGCGCGCCGTCGCACGCGGCGAACGGCTCGGGCAGCCAGGCGCCGGCCCCCGCCACGCATGTGGCCTGTGCCTCGACCGGCGGGCGCATCCTGACCTTCGAGATTGGCGAGCTCAAGACGATGGAGAAGGGTGGGCGCGGCCTGATGCTGCTCGACCTCGAATCCAAGGACACGCTGGCGGGCGCTGCGGCCTATACCCGCAGCGTGCGCATCGAGGGCCTGGGCCGCGGTGGCAAGGAGCGTTCCGAGACGCTGGAGATCCGCTCGCTGAACAATGCGCGCGGCGCACGCGCGCGCAAGGGAAAGGCGGCGGATCTGGGCTTCAAACCGACGTCGATCCGGCGAGTTGAGTAGTCAAAATGGCCGGCGGCCCTTACCCTAAAACATATGTCAGCTATCAATACGATAGTTGACGAGGTTTTATCGACTCAGGTCGAAGCGGTGCCGTGCGTATGCGCCATCACGTCAAGCGCCAGCGCCGAGTGCGCATAGGCGCCGCCGGCGCGCATCTCGGCCGCCACCCAGATCGCTTCCATGATTTCCTGTTCGGTGGCGCCCGCCTTCAGCGCCGACTGCGTATGGCCGCGGATGCAATACGGGCACTGCGTCACGTGCGCCACCGCGACCGCGATCAATTGCTTGGTTTTTCCCGGCAGGGCGCCGTCGGCAAACACGCTGGCGCTGAACGCCTTGAAAGCTTCCAGCGGCTTGGGTGCGAGCTCGCGGCGCTTGCGGGCGATTTCGGCGCTGGATGCGGGGTAGAGGGATGTGTCCATGGTCAGATTCCTGCCAGATGTGGTTGGGGTTTCACTTCGCGTGCGCGGCGGCCGGCTGGTAAATGCCCGCCTCGGCGCGAAACGGTATGGCCAGCCGGTTCCAGCCGTTGATGCCGATGATGGCAAGCGACAGATCGACGATTTCCTTTTCGCCAAACTGGTGCCGCACCTGCTCGTACAGTTCGTCGGAAACTTCGTGCCCGGCCAGTTGCGTGAGCGCTTCCGCCCAGGCCAATGCGGCGCGCTCGCGTTCGGTGTAGAACGAGGTCTCACGCCACGCCGGCAGCACGTACAGGCGCTGTTCGGTCTCGCCGGCCGCGCGCGCGTCCTTGCTGTGCATGTCCAGGCAGTAGGCGCAGCCGTTGATTTGCGACACGCGCATCTTCACGAGTTCGAGCAGCGAATGCTCCAGCCCGCTCTTGCGTACATACTGCTCCAGTCCCAGCATGGCGTGGAACGCGCCGGGTGACGCCTTTTTGTAATCGAGCCTTTCCTCCATCGGGTTCTCCTTGAAATGGTTGAAAGCGGGGGATCGCCGCGCTCACACGCCGGCGCCGATGGCTCCCGGCGCCAGAAGAAACTCCCGCAGGGCCACCGCGTTGTTTTGCGTCTCGTTGCGCGCGCTGTACACCAGCGTGATCGTGCCTTCGCGCGCCAGCGCGCGCAGCGACTCGAACTCCTGCGCGTGCGGGCGCAGCTCCGCCGCGTAGCGGCGGCGAAACTCCGGCCACAGTTCAGGCTCGTGCCCATACCAGTGACGCAGTTCGGTGCTGGGCGACAACTCCTT
Organism: Rhodoferax sp.; assembly: GCA_035572155.1. Taxonomy (GTDB): domain Bacteria; phylum Pseudomonadota; class Gammaproteobacteria; order Burkholderiales; family Burkholderiaceae_C; genus Rhodoferax_A. The sequence goes on along the minus strand of DATNBD010000116.1, from coordinate 6,915 downwards.
CATCCATTGGCTCAGCGCCAGTGCTTCCTTCTTGATGCCGCGCGGCCAGAGGCGGTCGACCAGGATGCGCTTGCCGTCGGCGTCGGCGGGCGGCTCGTAGGCGCGTTTGATCAGGATGTGACGCGCGGGAATTTTCGCGCTCATGAAACGGTCCTCGCAGCGTCCGCGTCGGCGCCCATTGCGCGTTCGAGTTCGACTTCCGCGCGCAGGCCTTCCAGGTCCCGGCGCACCACCGCGACCGCCAGCTTGCGGGCGCCGCGACGGTAGGTCAGGGTGCAGTCCTGGGCATCCAGCGAGCCGTCAATATCGACATGGTCCCAGTCCTTCGCGTGGCCTACATACGCCAGGGCAAAGTCGTACTGTTCGGTCCAGAAAAAAGGAACGGCGTCGTAGCGCTTGCGCCGCCCCAGCATGTTGCGCGCGGCGGTCTGGCCCTGGCGCCCGGCCACGACCCAGTGCTCGACCCGGATGCGTTCGCCGCTCTGGCGATCCGGCCAGCTTGCGATGTCGCCCGCCGCGAACACGCCGGCGGCGCTGGTCTGCAGGTACTCGTCCACCTGCACACCGCGATCGACCGCCAGGCCGGCCTGTTCGGCCAGCGCAGTCGCGGGGCGCACACCCACCCCGATGACGACCAGATCGGCCGGTAATTTTTCGCCGTTTTGCAGCGTGACCTCGTGCGCGGCGATGTGGGAAGCGCTGGTGCCCAGGTGAAATACCACGCCGTGTTGTTCGTGCAGCTTGCGGATGAAGTTGCCGGCCTGCGGCCCGAGGATTTTCTCCATCGGGCAGGTTTCGAGCCCGACCACATGCACCTGGACATTGCGCGAGCGCAGCGACGCCGCCACTTCCAGCCCGATGAAGCTCGCGCCAATCACGACCGCGCGCTGCGCGTCCTGGGCGCGGCGGGCCAGCGCTTCGCCATCGGCCTGGCTGCGCAGGTAATGCACATGCGGCAAATCGGCACCGGGAATCGGGAGTCTGACGGGCTCGGCACCGGTGGCCAGCAGCAGCGCGCCATAGGCCAGCGTGCTGCCATCGGCCAGCTGCAGCTGGCGCTTTGCAGTGTCGATGCGAGCGACGCGCGTGTTCAGGCGCAGCTCGATATGGTTGTCCACAAAAAACTCGGGGGACCGCAGCGCCAGCCATTCCGCCGGCGCCGTGCCGGCCAGGAAATTCTTCGACAGGTTGGGACGGTCGCAAGGAAGCGCTGTATCGGCGCTCAGCAGCGTGACGGGGCCGCTGTAGCCCTCGCGGCGCAGGGTGACGGCCGCTGCCTCGCCCGCCGTGCCGCCGCCAATGATCACGATCGATGCGGGCTGGCCGGGTGTTGCCGCGGCAGCGTCAGCGGGTGCGTCGACCTGCTTGCCGGTCACATAGGCCTTGCCGCCGCGCTGTTCGACGCGCCAGCACGCAATCGGACTCAGCGCCGGCGCGCGCAGCACCTCGCCGGTGCGCAGGCTGAATGCGGCATGGTGCCATGGGCAGCGCACCGTGTCGCCCACGAGCAGGCCATCGCACAGCGGTGCGCCGTAGTGGGTACAGGTGGCGCCAACCGCGAAAATTTCGCTTCCGCGGCGCGCCAGAAGCACTGCTTCGCCCTGCGCATGGCCGAGCAGCATGCCGTTCTCGGCGATGTCCGCCAAAGCGACACCGGCACCGAAGTCGGGACCTTCCAGGGGCGGGTTTTCGTCACTCATGGCGGGCTCCCGCAGCATCGGCGTTGGCGGGTACAGTGCGGTCGCCAACATTCGGCAATCCATCCGGGCGGCTCGCGCGTCGATATGCGGCCTGGAAAATCAAATCTGGCGATTTCATGTCCTGCCTCCTGCATTGAAAGTGATGCGTAGGATACGCCCGGCGCGCGGCGCGATGGTGCAGTAGGGCCTTTGAAAGCGGGGCGATTCGCTGGCACTCGTTGACCATCCGACCGGGGCATTAAAATTGTCTCAACCGTCGGGACTTGAGATCTGACGCCCCATGCCTCACGTTGCCGGTCCGCGGTGCGAAACGTGGCAAAGGCCTGGCGCGTCAATAGGATAGGAAGTGATGAAAAGCAGAACATTGCAATACCCGTTTCGCTCAGCGCTTGCGGCGTTGATGTTCCTGCCGCTGATAGCGGTGGCGGCCGGCAGTGACGGCGCGGCGGGCAACGGCTCCGCTGCCCCTGCTTCTCCGAGTGGCGAACTGTCGGCCGCTGCGACGCGTGGCCAGAAACTCGTGGCGGACCGCAGCATGGGAAACTGCCTGGCCTGCCACACGATGAAGGGCAGTGACGTTCCCAGCAACGTCGGGCCGGATCTCGTCAACGTGAAGGCGCGCTTTCCCGATCCCCGGCAGCTCTATGCAATCATCTACGACGAGGAAACGCGCAACCCGCAGACCGTGATGCCGCCGTTCGGCAAGAATCTGATCCTGGACCCCCAGCAGATCAATGACGTCATCGCATTTTTATATTCCGAATGAAACGCGCGCCGGAGAAAACATGTACCTACCCAACGAAGCAGTCCCTGGCATCCCTGATCCCGCAAGGCGGATCACGCTGAAAACCTTGGGTATTGCGGGTCTGGGCATTGGCATCGGATGCGGCCTGGCGACGCCGGCACTGGCGGCGAACGCCCCCGATTGGCCCGCCGATGCCTTCAGCAAGAAGAACGAGGCCGACGCGCTCAAGGCGCTGTATGGCAGGACGGTGGAGAGTTCGGACAAGATTTCGCTCGATGCGCCCGAGATCGCGGAGAACGGCGCGGTGGTGCCGGTATCGGTGTCCGCGACGCTGCCCAATGTCACCTCGATCGCGTTTCTGGTGGCCGACAACCCGTTTACGCTGGCGGCGGTCTACAAGACGCCCCCAGGCACTCAGGCTTCGGTGGCGTGCCGGCTGAAAATGGGCAAGACCAGCAAGGTGATTGCCGTGGTGGAGTCCGGCGGCAAGCTATACAGCGCGGCCAAGGACGTGAAGGTCACGCTCGGCGGCTGCGGCGGCTGAGCGGCGCCCGCATCAATCCAGGAGTTCATATGGCGTCCAGCATACGCATCAGGGCAATTGCCACCGGGGACAGCGTTGTCGTGCAGTCGTTGATTCAACACCCGATGGATTCGGGTTTCATCAAGGACAACAAGGGGCAACTGATTCCACCGCACTACATCGAGGTGGTCACTTTCGAACACAACGGCAAGAATATCTTTACGGCCGACTGGGGGCCGGCGGTGGCCAAGGATCCGTACCTGAAATTCAGCTTCGACGGCGGCAAGAAGGGTGACACGCTGACGGTGAAATGGATCGACAACAAGGGCCAGAGCGACTCGGCCGACGCCACGATTGCTTGAGGATGGGCGCCGGCACGCTCGGCGCTCCCGGCCGGATCTGACGCGCATCGGAAAGGACATTGCAAGATGGAACTGCGGCGAATTTTGATGTGCGCGCTCTGGCTGTTCGCAGGTGCGGCCAGTTGCGCGGCAGGGGCGACGACGACGGGGGCCGTTGCCGGGACCGATCCCGCCGCGGACCTGCAGGCGTTCCAGAATTACTTCAAGGAGCAGTTTCCCAACGTGCCGCCGGACGATTTCGTGAACGGACCTTATTCCATGAACAAGGGCATGCGCGCGCAGTGGGAGCAGATCATGGCGTTTCCGCCCTACGATTTCGCGCTCAGCGACGGCAAGAAGCTGTTCGACACCCCGTTTGCCAATGGCAAAACCTACGCCGACTGCTTTGCGAACGAGGGGATTGGCATCCGGCAAAACTATCCCTACTTCGACGCCCAACTCGGCCAGGTGGTCGACCTGGCGATGGCCGTCAACCTTTGCCGTACGGCGAATGGCGAGAAGCCGCTCAATCTTGAGAAAGGCCCGATGGCATCGATCACCGCCTACATGGCCTACACCTCGCGCGGCAAGCGCTTCGACATCAAAGTGCCCGACGACCCCCGCGCGCTCGCCGCTTATGACAACGGCAAGGAATATTTCTATACCCGGCGCGGCCAGTTGAATTTTTCCTGTGCGAGTTGCCATGTCGCGTCCGCCGGCAAGCGACTGCGCGGTGACGTCCTCGCGCCAGCCATGGGGATTTTGGCGTCGTTTCCGATCTATCGTTCGAAGTGGGGCAGCATGGGGACGATTCTGCGGCGTTTTGTCAGTTGCGACTCCCAGGTGCGGGCGGTGCCGCTCAAGCCGGATGACAAGACCTATCGCAATCTCGAATACTTTCTGAGCTACATGGGAAATGGCCTGCCGGTTGCCGGCCCAGGCTCGCGGCCCTGACGGCCAGACCGGAAGGAAGCAGCATGAAGAAGATCCTGTTTGCCGCGCTCTCGGCCACCGTGTTCACGGCCGCGTTCGGCGGGCCGACCATTTCGCAGGCCGACTACCAGGCCAGCTACACCAAGGCATCCGCGCTGGCCGCCAAGGCGCTGGCGATGCATGCCGGCTGGACCGTGACCGAAAAAACCTTGAAGCAAGCTCAACAGGCCGCCGCCGACGAGCACTTCGATCAGGCCGTTGTGTTGGCGCAGCAGGCCGAGGCGCTTGCGCAGGCGTCGATCCGCCAATCCGTGGAGCAGCAGACCGCGTGGCGTGCGGCGGTCGTCAAATAGCGGCGGTGGCCGGCACCGATACGCGATGAAGCTTGGCCGGCGCGAAACGCTGCAATTGCTGACGGCTGCGGCGCTGGGCGGGAGCGTGCCCGCCATTGCGCGTGCCCGCTCGCGCGAGGACATCTACGCGATCGGCCGCTTCGGCAACGTGCGCGTGCTGCACCAGACCGACACGCACGCGCAGACGCTGCCGCTCTACTTTCGCGAGCCCAGCGCCAATATCGGGGTCGGCAGCGCCAGCGGGCGCCCGCCCCATCTGGTGGGGCAGGCCTTCCTGAACTATTTTCAGGTTCCGCCGCGGTCCGAGCGTGCCTATGCGTACACCTGCCTCGATTTCCAGGAGGCCGCGCACCGCTACGGCGCGCTGGGCGGGTTCGCGCACATCAAGACCCTGGTGGGGCGCCTGCGTGCCGAGGCCGGCCATGCGAATACGCTGTACCTCGATGGCGGCGATCTGTGGCAGGGCTCGGGGTTGGCGAACCTGATGAAAGGCACCGACATGGTGGACCTTTCAAACCTGCTGGGCATCGATGTCATGACGCCGCACTGGGAGCTGACCTATGGCGAGGCACAGGTGCGCAAGAACATCGCGGCGTTCGCGGGTGACTTCATCGCGCAGAACATCTTCCTGACCGACGAGGCCGCGTTCAACGGCGCGCCAAGTTTCGATCCGGCCAGCGGCCGCGTGTTTCGCCCCTATGTCATGAAGGAGCTGAACGGGCATCGCATCGCGATCATCGGGCAGGCCTTTCCCTATCAGCCCATCGCGCATCCCTCCCGCTTTGTCGCGGACTGGTCGTTCGGCATCCGCGAGGCCGAATTGCAAAAACTCGTGGACGGGCTGCGCGCCACGGAGCGGCCCGACGCCGTGCTGCTGCTGTCGCACAACGGCGTGGATGTGGACCTGAAGCTTGCGAGCCGGGTGCGTGGCATCGATGTGATCCTGGGAGGGCACACGCATGACGCGGTGCCCCGGCCGGTGCGGGTCGACAACGCTGGCGGCAGCACGATGGTCACGAATGCGGGGTCGAACGGCAAGTTCCTCGCGGTGCTCGATCTCGATGTCGGCGCCGGCAAGGTGGTGGATCTGCGCTACACCCTGCTGCCGGTGTTCAGCAACCTGTTGGCTCCCGATGCCGGGGTGGCCCGGCGCATCGCCGAAATGGAGGCGCCGCACGCGCAAATGCTCGGTGACGAACTGGCGCTGGCCGAGGGCCTGCTGTACCGCCGCGGCAATTTCAACGGCACCATGGACCAGCTCATTTGCGATGCCCTGCGTGCCGAACTCGATGTACCGATTGCGCTGTCACCGGGTTTTCGCTGGGGACCGTCGCTGTTGTCGGGACACCGGGTCACGATGCGAGATGTGTTGGCTGAAACCGCGATCACCTACCCGGATGTTTACGTGCAGGAGATGACCGGCGCCGAGCTTCGCGCCGTGATGGAAGACGTCTGCGACAACCTGTTCAACCCCGATCCGTATCGGCAGCAGGGCGGCGACATGGTGCGCATGGGCGGACTCGACTACGTCTGCGCACCGGGCCAGACCATGGGGTCGCGCATCTCCGGCATGACACTCGACGACGGGACGCCCGTGGACCCGGCGAAGACCTATCGTGTGGCCGGCTGGGCGTCGGTCAACCTTGAGCAGACCGGCACTCCGGTGTGGGAGGTGGTTGCCAGGCACTTGCGTGCGACCCGCACGATCAGGGCGCCGAAGCTGAATCGGGTCAGGCTCAAGGGCGTCGCGTCCAACCCCGGGTATATTCCATCGGCATGAAGCCGAAGACGTCATCCAGACCACCCACCTCGCCCGAGGCGAAGATTCGCGCGGCGGGCGGCCCTGAGCGGCGTCGGGTGTTGACGAGTGCCGCCGTTCTGGCCGCGATGACCATGGCGCCGGGCCGGCGCGCCGAAGCGGCGGATGCGCCGGCGGGCACGGCGCCAATGGTGGAGCGGCCCTTTGTCGAGCATCGACTGGTGCTGCAGCTGTCCGATAGCGAGGCGGAAAAGCAGGCGATGGTTTTGAGCGTTGCCTACAACCTGTTGGAGAATTATGGGCTTGACCATATCGACATCGAGGCCGTTGCCTTCGGACCCGGCATCGATCTGCTGCGGGCGAATTCACCGCACCGCGTCAAGGTGGACAGCCTCATCGCGCAGAATGTGCGCTTCAGCGTCTGCATGAACACCGTCAACACCATCGAGCGCGAGACCGGCGTGCCCATTGCACTCAATCCGCTTGCGCGCAAGGTGAAGGCGGGTGTTGCGCGCATCCTCACGCTCGCGGAGGCCGGGTACACCGTGGTGCGACCCTGAT
>DATNBD010000115.1:0-4926 GCA_035572155.1 Rhodoferax sp. | reverse complement strand
AGCGCCCGGGCGATCGCCACGCGCTGCTGCTGCCCGCCGGAGAGCTGATCGGGGTAGCTGCTTTCCTTGTCCGACAGGCCGACCTTGGCCAACAAGCTACGCGCGATCTTGTTGCTGTCCTCCACCGACATCTTCTTGACCTTGCGCGGGCCGATCGTGATGTTCTCCAGAATCGTCAGGTGCTTGAACAGGTTGAACTGCTGAAATACCATGCCCACGTGCTGGCGCAGTTTGTGGATGTTCTTGCTGGCGTGCGTCAGCTTCATGCCGGCGATCTCGATCTCGCCGCTGGTGACCTCCTCCAGTCCGTTCAGGCATCGCAGGAAGGTGCTCTTGCCGCTGCCCGACGGGCCGATGACGACCACCACCTCCTTCTCTTCGATGTGGTTGTCGATGCCCTTGAGGATCTCGTTGTGGCCAAACGATTTGTGGAGATTTTTAACGTTTATCAACTTGGAGCCTCCTCTCGAGGTAAGACGCGCACTGCGATACAGAGAAGATGAGGATGAAATACAGAACGGCGATCAGGCCCCAGATCGTGAACGACGCGAACGTGGCCGCAATCACGATCTCGCCCTTGTAGACCAGCTCGATGATGCCGACAGGCGCCAGCAGCGAGGTGTCCTTGATCGTTTGCGCCGCCTGGTTGACCAGCGGCGGGATCATCCGCTTGAATGCCTGCGGCAGCACGATATGGTGCATGGTCTGCCAGCCCGTCATGCCGATGCTCGCCGCCGCCTCCTTCTGTCCGCGATCCACGCCCAGAATGCCGGCCCGCATGATTTCGGAGACGTACGCGCCTTCGTTCAGGCTGAGCGTGAACGCCGCCGCCAGGATCGGATAGAGCAATTGCCCGAACCATTCGTTGACGGGCAGGATGGCCGGCAGCCCCAGCACGATGAAAAACAGCTGGACCAGCAGCGGTGTGGAGCGGAAGATTTCAACGTACGCCCACGCGATCCAGTTCAGGACACGGAACCGGGACAGGCGCATCAGCGCCGCGATGAGGCCGATGACGACCATCAGGATGATGGCCACGATCGCGTACTGGATCGTCAGGCGCAGGCCGTCCAGAATGACCGGGAGGTTTTGCCAGATTACATTCATAAGTCTTGGCCTTGTCTCATTTTTTTGGGGTGCAAGCCGCCGATTTTGGCAGGGCCGAAAAAAACGCGCAGTGCAGACTCCGCACCGCGCGCCTCTGGCGTCAGCCTGGCAGATCAGTCAAGGCTCAATCCTTGACGGCCACGTCGGCCGGCTTCTCGACGGCGTTCACCGCACCGCTGACGTCGCCGCCAAAGTACTTCACGAACAACTGGTGGTACTCGCCGCTCTTCTTGATTTTGGCCAGACCATCATTGATCTTGTCAGCCAGCGCGGGATCCTTCTTGCTCACGGCGATACCGTAATACTCGCCCGTCAGCAAATCGCCCACCACCTTCACGCCTGGATGCGCCGTCTTGAAATTGACATTGACCGGATTGTCGAACACCACGGCGTCCGCGCCGCCGGTTTCCAGCGCCTGGTAGGCGGTGTCAATGTCCTGAAACTGCTTGATGTATTCGAGCTTGATGCCATGGGCAGTCATGTAGTCGACCGAGGACGTGGCCTTCTTGGTGGCGACGACGTGGCCTGGCAGATCAGCGAAACTCTTGATCTTCGAGTTGTCCTTGACCAGCACCGACAAGCCCGACTTGTAGTAGGCATCGCTGAAATTGACGCTTTGCATGCGGCTGGTCTTGATGGTGATGCCCGCGACCGCAGCATCGATCGAGCCGGCCTGCAGGCTCGGGATGATGCCGTTGAAGGGCATGGTCTTGAGGGTGATCGTCAGGCCCTCGGCCTTGGCGATGGCCTGGATCATGTCAATGTCGAAACCCGACACCTTGCCGTTCACTTCCGTCTCGAACGGCGGGAACGTGGTGTCGGCACCGACGACGATGGACGTTTTGCCCGCGGCCATAGCGGTCGTCGCGCACACGGACAAGGCCAGCCCGGCAACCAAAGGTGCGGCAAAAGCGGTAAGAAATGATTTGTTCATCAAGAGGTCTCCTGGGGGTTTGAAATGGACGGGGTTGTGTTCATGAGCCTGAACGTAGCGGGGTCGCCAGCAGTGATCGGCGTGCCAACAGAAATAGCTACTGATTGATTCTAGTCCGCGAGCATCGCCCATGGTATGTGTTTAATGCATAACATGATGATGAGATCAGAGAGGCCGTCTGGTCATCAGAATAAGGACGGGGCATGCGCCAACTGAGTTACCAATGAAAAAGGCCTCCAGGAATCGCTCCTTGGAGGCCTCTGTCATTCGTCTTGGTCGGTGTGAAAGGATTCGAACCTTCGACCCCTTGCACCCCATGCAAGTGCGCTACCAGGCTGCGCCACACACCGACAAGCTTCGGATTATAGCGATGCTTCTTCAGTACGCAGGCGACAGCAGGTCACGGATTTCGAACAGTTCGCGGCGCAACAGCTGCAGCTTTTGCGCATCCAGCACATCTTCTTCGGCGGGGGCGCTGTCGTCGAACCCGTGCGCGTCCAGATCGTCAACCTCCAGCACCTCGACGCCGTCCAGCATCACTTCACCGTTGCGGCGTTTGTCACGTTCGACCTGGACCAGTTCCTGCAGCTTGTTGCGCGCGCCGCTGATCGTGAAGCCCTGGCCGTACAGCAGATCCCGGATGCGCCGGATCATCAGCACCTCGTGGTGCTGGTAATAGCGACGGTTGCCGCGCCGCTTCATCGGCCGCAACTGCACAAACTCCTGCTCCCAATAACGCAGCACGTGCGGCTTGACGCCGCACAGCTCGCCGACCTCACCGATGGTGAAATAACGCTTGGCGGGAATCGGAGGGAGGGATTTCTCCATTGAAATCAATATGGTACGGGCGACAGCTTTAAGGTTACTCTAAGTCGGCCGGGGCCGCAAAGACTGTCTGCAAAGTGGCACGGAAAAGACGCAAGTGTTGCTTTGCCTCACACCGGTTCCGGCACTTCGCCCTGAATCTGTTCCTTGAGTTTGTGGCTCGCATGAAACGTCACCACGCGCCGCGCCCGGATCGGAATCGCCTCGCCAGTGCGCGGATTGCGCCCCGGACGGGGTGCCTTGGTGCGGATCTGGAAATTTCCAAAACCTGAGATCTTGACATCCACGCCTTCGACCAGGCTGTCGGAAATCAGGGTGAAAAACGCGTCGATCATGTCCTTGGACTCGCGCTTGTTCAGCCCGATCTGTTCGAACAGCAGTTCCGCCAGTTGCGCCTTGGTCAGGGCCGGGGTTTCAAGGCTGTCGACTTCAAATTCCACGGTGTCCTCCTTGGGTTCTTTTTGATTGTCGAGTTCGGCTCAGGCCCGCAGGCGGGCACCGAGCTCGCTGGTCAGCCGCCGCACAATCGCCTGCACCTGCGCCTCGATCTGCTCGTCGGCGAGTGTCGCGTCATCGCTGTTCAACGTCAAGCGAACCGCCAGGCTTTTCTCACCTTCGCGCAGATCGCTGCCCGCCTGCTTCGGGCGGTACACGTCGAACAAGGCGGCCTCGCGCAGCAGCCCGGTAGAGCCTGCGTGAATGGCCGCGATGAGTTCGGCATGCGTCACCGCTTCCGGAACGATCACCGCAATGTCCCGCGCCACGGCCTGGTACCTGGCGACCGGCTGGAACACGGGCAGGTCACGCGCCAGCACCGCATCGAGCGCCAACTCGAATAGCACGGGCGCCTGAGCGAGGTTGTAGCCCTGACGCCACTTGGGATGCAGCTCGCCGACAAAGCCGATGGCGGCGCCATTCACAAACACCTGGGCACAACGACCCGGATGCAGGGCCGGATGCTCCGCGGGCTCGAAGACCACACGCCGCGGCGCCAGTAGCGCCTCGACGTCGCCCTTGACGTCGAAGAAATCGGTTGTGCGTTCCTTGGAGCCCCATTGCAGCCTGTCAACGCTGCCACAGGCCAGCCCCGCCACGCGCATCGGCTGATCAAAGCCCCGGACCGTGGCGTCGGTGTCTTGTACCGAGGCGTCACGCAAAAACACGCGGCCGACTTCAAATACACGCACCCGCTCGGCCTTGCGATCCAGATTGAATTTCAAAACTTGTAGCAAAGAACCCAATAGGGACGAGCGCATGACGCTCATTTGAGCCGAAATCGGGTTAAGCAGCCGGATTGGCTGCGGGTTGCCGGCCAGTTCCTGCTCCCAGCGCTCTTCGACAAAACTGAAATTGATGGTTTCCTGATACCCCAGCCTCGCCAGCGCGCGGTGCACCGCAAAGGGACTGCGCTTCGCCTCGGGTTGCGCGCGCGCGGTGATCGGTGCCAGCGGCGCCGTGGTGGGCAGGTTGTTGTAGCCGACCATGCGCGCGACTTCTTCGATCAGGTCTTCCTCGATCTGCAGATCGAAGCGGTACGACGGCGGCGTCACGGTGAGCGTGCCCTCGCCCGCCACGACAGGCAACCCCAGCCGCTGGAATGCATCCAGGCACTGCGCCTGGGTCACCGGCATGCCGAGGACCTTGGCGGCGCGCGCCACGCGCAGCGTGACCGGCGACGAAGGGGGCAGATTGATCTGGGCATCATCAACGGGCCCAGCCTCGCCGCCGCAGATGTCGATGATCAGCTGCGTGATGCGCTCGAGGTGCTCCACCGTCTGGCCCGGGTCCACGCCGCGCTCGAAGCGATGCCCGGCTTCGGTCGAGAAGTTGTAGCGGCGCGAGCGCCCGGCAACCGCTTTGGGCCACCAGAAGGCGGCTTCCACATACACATTGCGGGTGTTGTCGGACACCGCCGTGGCGTCACCGCCCATGATGCCAGCCAGCGACTCGGGCTGCAGGTCATCGGCGATCACGCCGACCTTGTCATCGACGGTCACGGTGGTGCCGTTGAGCAGCTTGAGCTGCTCGCCGGGCCGGCCCCAGCGCACATCGAGCCCGCC
>DATNBD010000114.1:0-2840 GCA_035572155.1 Rhodoferax sp. | reverse complement strand
GTCATGGTTGGCGCGGGCGGTCTAACGGCGGCCGTCAAAAAGGAAACCGACGCCGCCCTGAACGCACACGGGCTGATCAAGGTGCGCGTTTTCTCGGATGATCGCGCCGCGCGGAGCGAGATTTACCAGACGCTGGCCGATGAACTGGGTGCCGCTCCCATCCAGCATATCGGTAAGCTGCTGGTGCTGTGGCGGCCGCAGCCCGAAAAGGAAAAAGTGATCGACGAGGACCGCATGGCGGGACCGCGCGACTTCAAGGTGCTCAAATACAGCAAACGCGGTGGCCAGCGCCCCGAGGTCAAGACCCTGCGCGTGCTGGGCAACCAGCGGCTCACGCCTGGCGGCAAGGTGAAACGGGCCAAACCCAAGCCGAAGACCTCGATCAAGAAGCGCGTCCAGACCTGACGCCATGACGACCCCAACACCGCCTGCGACCTCACCTCTGCGCAACGTCATCTGCATGAAATGGGGTACCAAATACGGCCCCGAGTACGTGAATCGCCTGTACGCCATGGTGCGCCGGCACCTGGGCGGCACATTCCGCTTTGTCTGCCTGACCGACGACCGCGAAGGCATTCGGGCCGAGGTGAACTGCTTCCCGATCCCGGAGCTGAAACTCGACGTGCCGGCCGGCACGCCGGATCGCGCCTGGAAGAAGTTGACCACGTTTTCGGCCGACCTGTACGGGCTTACCGGCACCGCGCTGTTTCTCGATGTGGACGTGGTAATCGTGGGCGACCTCGACGTTTTTTTCGAGGAGCCCGGCGACTTTCTGATCATCCGCGACTATCGCCGCCCCTGGCAAACACCGCGCATCACCGGTAACTCATCGGTGTATCGCTTCCAGCTGGGCGCGCACCCTGATGTGCTGGCGTATTTCAAATCCCATATCGATGAGGTGCAATCGCGCTTTCGCAACGAACAGGCTTATCTGTCGAACTTTCTGCATCACCAGGGCAAGCTGAGTTATTGGCCCGCCGCCTGGTGCCCCAGCTTCAAATATCAGAGCATCCCGCGCTGGCCGGCGAACTACTGGAGCGAGCCGGCCGTGCCGGCGGGTGCGCGCATCGTGATCTTCCATGGAGAGTGCAATCCGCCCGATGCGTTGGCGGGCCGGCGCAACCGCAGTTTTCGCAGCATGCGCCCGGCTGGCTGGGTCGCGACATACTGGAAAGAATAGCCCCCACGCTTGCCACTTCGTGTGCTGCGCCCCCCGAGGGGGGCGGAACTTGCTCGGGAGCGGAGCCCTTCGCTGCGTTCTGTAACCTTCCTAAGCCTCACGCCGGCTGCTGCGCCACAAGGGACCGCCCTACCAGCCTGGAGAGAATCGCCAGGGGGCTGGACTGCGGATCGTACAGGTACTCCGGCGCCAGAAACAGGGTCTGCTCCAGCATGAACTGGCCCGACATCACCGCATGCGAGGTCTGATCGGAAAAACATACCCACGCCGAGCCGGCCGCGAACGGCACCGTGGCCTGCCCTGCGCTTTTCTGGTAATCCAGATCGCTCTTCATCGCGTCGTGCAGCTGCAGCATCATGTGATCGTATTCGGAGCGCAGCGACTTGGTCACGTGCAGCGCGCGCAGTGCGCCGGCCTGCCACTTCGAATAGCGCCTGGCGCGCGGAACGAAGCGCCGCGCGACGATGTCGAACGGCTCGCCTACCCGCCAGACCCGCGCCACGCCGGCCGGATTCACATTGGCAAACACGCGCAGGATGCGCTCACCATAATTCGGACGCGACGGAAAGGCGTCGACATGCAGCCGGCGGTCGTCCGCGCGCCATGACTGCCGGCGCGATTCCACCTGCATCGGCCTGTAGCTCGTCGGCGCCAGCCGCAGATGACCGTTGTAATGTGGCAACAGTGCGGCAATGAGCTGCTGCGACTGCGCCCGAAATCGCCCAATCATTGTGCCGAGCGCCTGTACCGTGGCGGGGTCGCCGCTGGCACCGCGCAGCATCCCGTTGGCGTCAAGGCTGATGTTGCGCGACTTGGGCGAGAGCACGCCCGGGTCGATCAAGCCGGCTTCCTGCGGTAATACCTGGAAACTCAGATGCGGAAAATAAAGCACCTTGCCGGCTTCCAGCGCCGCCGCCCATGCCGGGTTGGCCTGGGCGTCATGCCAGTGCGTCGCCTCCATTTCCACGATTTGTGATTCCACGGACAGCCTCCGAACAAAACATCAAGTCATGGCGACACGATCACGCTGAGCCCATTGCAGCGCGCACCGTAGCCAGCGTCAACCAGCTTGCCGAGGGCCCGAAACCAACTGCCACAGCACGGCCCCAGCGCAGAGCCACTGCACGAGATACATAGCGCTACCCACACTGTGCCAGAGTTCGAGGTTTTCCCGGGCCACGATCCGGGGCGCCACGGCGAACTGGCTCAGCAGGGCCAGGAGCATGCCGAAGACTATAAAAAAGAGAGCGTTTCGCGCCCATCCGGCAAGGGCCTGCGTCTGCTTTGATCTTGAAAACAGCAACAGTAGCAGCCCGCAGGCCACGGACACCCAGGTTTGCCCCGCAAACAGCCTGGCGGCCATCTGGCCCGCCATCGCCGGTGTCGGCAGGTTGGCAAACAGCAGCGGTACCACCAAAAAGCCGATGGTCGACAGGCTGCCCCACCACAAGGCGGCGATCATGGCGGGAAGGCGCGGTTTCAAGCCGGGTCGCCTGCTCAAACGTAGGACACGCCCACGATCTCGAAGTGCTTGACGCCGCCCGGCGTCTGCACCTCGGCGCTGTCGCCTTCTTCCTTGCCGATCAGGGCGCGCGCGATCGGACTGCCGATGTTGACCAGGCCGAGCTTGAGGTCGGCCTCGTCCTCACCAACGATCTGA
>DATNBD010000113.1:0-4342 GCA_035572155.1 Rhodoferax sp. | reverse complement strand
CCTGCAGGCCGCGCGTGAGGCTTTCCTCGATGTGGTGGATTTCGTGGCCAGCAATAGCAAAGCCTCGCCCAACGCCGTGTTTGCCGGCAGCGTGCCCTACCTCCTGCTGGCGGGCAACCTGATGGCGGGCTGGCAGATGGCGCGGTCCCTGATGGTGGCCGAGGACGAACTGGCCCAGGGTACCGACACGGCCTTCATGCAGGCCAAGATCACCACCGCGCGCTTCTACGCAGAGCATCTGCTGACCCGTGCGCCGGGGCAGCGGGACAGCATCGTGCGCGGCGCCGACAGCGTGATGGCGCTGGCGCCCGAAGCGTTTTAGTCTGCTATAACTATTGGAGCGGCTGTCGCCCGATTGACATGGGCTTTGGCCGCTTTTTCTTTATAAATCCACAGATCCCCCGAACGGAAGACCCATGCCCCAATTGCCTGCGCCCCTGAATCAGTTGCCGTTTCCCGTGATCGGCTCGCCGCTGTTCATCATCAGCAACCCCAAGCTGGTGATTGCCCAGTGTATCAACGGCGTGGTGGGCGCCATGCCCGCGCTGAACGCGCGCCCGGCCTCGCAACTGGACGAATGGCTGGCCGAGATCACCGAGACGCTGGCGGGCTGGAACAAGGCGAATCCGGCCAGGCTCGCCGCGCCGTTCGCGATCAACCAGATCGTGCACAAGAGCAATGACCGGCTCGAGCACGACATGGAGCTGTGCGTCAAGTACAAGGTGCCGATCTACATCACCAGCCTGGGTGCGCGCGAGGACATCAACGCCGCGGCGCACAGCCACGGCGGCGTGGTGCTGCATGACATCATCAACAACAAGTTCGCCAGGAAGGCAATCGAGAAGGGCGCCGACGGCCTGATCGCGGTGGCCGCGGGCGCGGGCGGCCACGCGGGGGTGAAGAGCCCGTTCGCGCTGATTCAGGAAATCCGCGCGTGGTTCGACGGCCCGGTGGCCCTCAGCGGCTCCATCTCCACCGGCGCCGCGGTGCTGGCCGCGCAAGCCATGGGGGCCGACTTTGCCTACATCGGCACCGCCTTTATCGCCACCGAGGAAGCGCGCGCGGTGGAGGGCTACAAGCAGGCCATCGTCGCCGGGACTTCGGATGACATCGTCTATAGCAACCTGTTCACGGGCGTGCACGGCAACTACCTGGCCCCGAGCATTCGCGCGGCCGGCCTGGACCCCGACAAGCTGCCCGAGAGCGACCCGAGCAAGATGAACTTCGGTGGCGACGCCAAGAAGGCCTGGAAGGACATCTGGGGCAGCGGCCAGGGCATCGGTGCGGTCAGCAAGGTGCAAGGCGCAGCCGACTTCATCGCCCAGCTCAAGCGCGAGTACGGCGAGGCGCGCGCGCGCCTCGCGCTCTGAACCGGGTCAGCGGCCCAGGGCCTGCGTGATCAGCCGGCCCGCCGGCGCCAGATTCGCCACCAGTTCGTGCGGCAGCGCGTGGCGCTCCACCAGGTACTGCGGTGTATTGAAGCTCACCATCACGGTGCCGGGCACGGGCTCGGACACCAGCGCCTTCAGCGGCAGGTCGAGCGCGGCCAGCGGGTGCGCCAGCATGAGCGGCGTGCCGGCTTTGGCATTCCCAAAAATCAGCAGCATGGTGGGCGGCATGGCCAGGCCCACGGCAGCGGCTTCGCCGCCGTGGTCGATGGTTGCAAACAGCTTGAGGCCGTGCGCTGCGAACGTGGCGCGCAGGCGCTCCAGCGTCTCGGCGAACAGGTAGGAACTGCGGATGCTCGCCACACCCGGGGTGTTCTCCGAGGTCGAATGGTCGGTGTTCATGGGCGGCTCCAGGCGCTGAGTTGAGTCCATGGTAGGCCGAAATCCGGCGATCTGCGCGGGCGCTGTGCTGCGGCGCGCGTGACGACGCCGGAGATTCAAGCTTTTCCGGCTGCTGGCCCTTATGAGGCATCAATAGTTAGCTATCAATTTCATATTTTCAGGTGCCTCCGAACATCGCCAGATTCAGCTTCGACGGCCGGCCCAGCCACGCCGCATGCAGCGTGTGATCCGCGAGGTCGTCGCCGGTCAGCCCGTGCACCAGCACATCGAGCCCGTTGCGGTTGTGTTCGAGCCAGTCGATTACCGGGTCGAACTGCGCGCTGTCGAATGCGATCTGGCAGCTCCAGTGTGGGTGCGGCCCGACCAGCTTTTCGTGCACCCGGCCCACGCGCAGACCGAACAACGCGCCGGCCTGTTCGCACAGCGCGCGCGCCTGCGCCACCGTGTCCGGCCCGAAGTAGACATGGGCATGGTAGCGCGCGTAAATGTTGCGGGGGCGGGGGACGTCGGTGTGCGGCATCGGTGCTCTCTCAGACGGGTGGCGGATTCGCGCCGGCGCGCTGGGGCGGGCCCTTGAGCTCGACCGTGTTGCCTTCGGGGTCTGTGATGTAAATCGAGGGGCCCAGGCCTTCGGCGCCGTAACGCGCCTCGACGGCTCCGGCGGTGATGCCCGCATCGCTCAGATGCCGGCGGATGGCGTCCAGGTCGAACGGCTCGACGCGGAAACAGAAGTGGTCGAGGTTCCTGCCCTGGGCCCCCGGTGCCGCACCGCCCGCGCGGCCCAGCGGCCCGTCGACCGGCACCAGGTCCACCAGCGACCGCCCCGCTCGCAGCTGCACCAGGCCGATATCGTCCTGGCGCCGCTCGATAGTGCAGCCCAGCACCGTGCCGTAGAAATGCAGCATCGCGTCCAGATCGACGACGCGAAGAACGATATGGTCAATTTCCCGGAGGGGGATCATCTGGCTTTCTCCATGCTTGCGGTCTCCGTTTCCATGGACCGGCTTCGTGCCGGGGCATGGCGGAAGAATACACGCGCCGACGATCACGCGTGCCGCCGCCGAATGATGGCCGTCGCGGTGGCCGAGGCTATCCCTCGCAGTTTTTCATCAAAACCCACTTTGGCTATAATGTACAGGTTAGCTAGTTTCAGGGAACCCTCGCCATGATCACCGTCACCTCCGTGGAAGCGCAAAACCGCTTTGGCCAGTTGCTCGATACCGTGCAGCGCGAGCCGGTCACCATCACCCGGCATGGGCGTACCGCCGCGTTCATCGTGTCGCCGCAGGACATGCAGATTTTGCAGGACGCCCGGCGCCAGCGCGGCACCGCCGTGAAAGCGTTCGAAGCCTACTTTGCCCAAGCCGATGCCACGCTCACGCTCGCGGCGCGTGAACTGGGCGATGCGGATGTCGTGCGGCTGGTGAAGGCCGCGCGGTGACCGACCCGCAGCGGGTCGTCATCGATACCAGCACTCTGGTGGGCGCTGTATTGCGTCCAGCCTCGGTGCCACGGCAGGCGTTCATCGCCGCTGTCAGCTCCTTTGAACTCTGCGTGAGCCCTGCCACACTGGACGAATTACGCCGGGTCCTGCGACGTGCCAGGTTCGACCGCTACGCGCCCCGAGAGCAGCGGATGGACTTTGGGGAGTTGGTGGCCCAGCACTCTCGTCTGTGGGAAATCGACGCAACCAGCGCGCAGACCGCGACAGGCGCGTGCCGGGACGCGAAGGATGACAAATTCCTGGCGCTGGCCCTGGCCTGCGACGCGGCGACGCTGGTTTCGAGTGATGACGATCTACTGGTGTTGGACCCCTGGCAGGGCATTCAAATCTTGACGCCGGCGGCACTTTTGCGGCGGGAGCATTGAAATGCCCGCGCTGGTGCACCTTGTTGTAAGAAAATTTTTGCAATAAAAGTAAACAGTGGGGCAATTTGGGGGGCAATTGGGGTCCGATTCCAATTAATACAAAGCAGACCTGGACCTATCTGGAGCAGGCCCTGCCGCGAAAGGAATGCTGCGTGATGGTGGTCGAACAGGACGGCGACTTCGTGGGCGTGCTGATCGCCACTGCAAGGCAGTACGCCTTCAACGTTGCCTTCCATGCGCAGATCGAAGTGTTTTACGTGGTGCCGGCCAGGCGCAGAACGGCGGTGGCCATGCAGTTGATGGGAGCGTTCAGGCGCTGGGCGACGAACCGCGATGTAGTGGAGATCTGGCTGATGGACAACTTCAACGCACCGTCTGAATACAACCGCAAGTTGTTCGCCCGGATGGGGATACCGGCGATCGGGGCGCTTCATTCGAAATGGGTGGAGCGGAGTTGATCCGCCTGCGCATGTCTTAGTCTTCCACTTTGGTGATGGTAAATAGTGAAAATAATTTTCTGTTGTTAATTAACTTGACTAAATTCTAGGGATTCTCTGCACAAGTCAGCCTAGCCAGGCGTGCAAACGTTAAACGACGATGAAACAAAAGAGCTTTGCCAGCAGCGGATTTGAACTCGCCACCAAGAGAACACGCAAGCGCGAGTTTCTCGATGAGATGAACCT
>DATNBD010000112.1:0-17528 GCA_035572155.1 Rhodoferax sp. | reverse complement strand
CGCCACCAGTTTCGTCGGCACCGCCGATCTGGACTGTGACGTGCTGGTGCTCGGCGCCGGCCCCGGCGGCTACTCGGCTGCGTTCCGCGCCGCCGACCTCGGCCTCAAGGTCGTGCTGGTCGAGCGTTACGCTACGCTCGGCGGCGTCTGCCTGAACGTGGGCTGCATCCCGTCCAAGGCCTTGCTGCATGTGGCTTCCGTCATCGACGAGGTGAGCCACTTCGAGGCGCTGGGCGTGAGCTTCGGCAAGCCGGTGGTGGACGTCGAGAAGCTGCGCGCCCACAAGGACAAGGTCGTCGGCAAGCTGACCGGCGGGCTCGCGGCGATGGCCAAGATGCGCAAGGTGACCACGGTGCGCGGCTGCGGCACCTTCGTCGGTGCCAATCACGTGCAGGTCGAAGAGACCGCGGGTGGCAGCCAGGAGAAGACCGGCAAGACGCAGACCATCGCGTTCAAGAACTGCATCATCGCGGCCGGCTCACAGGCGGTGCATCTGCCGTTCATGCCGCAAGACCCGCGCGTGGTCGATTCGACGGGCGCGCTGAACCTCGGGGCGGTGCCCAAACGCATGCTGATCCTGGGCGGTGGCATCATCGGCCTGGAGATGGGCACGGTGTACAGCACGCTGGGCGCACGGCTCGACGTGGTCGAAATGCTGGACGGCCTGATGCTGGGCGCGGACCGCGACCTGGTCAAGGTCTGGCAGAAGCTGAATGCGCCGCGCTTCGACAACATCATGCTCAAGACCAAGACCGTGGGTGCCAAGGCCACGCAGGCCGGCGTCGAGGTGACATTCGCCTCGGCCGAAGAGGGCGGCAGCGCGCCCGCGCCACAAACCTACGACCTGGTGTTGCAGGCCGTGGGGCGCTCGCCCAACGGCAAGAAGATTGGCGCGGACAAGGCCGGCGTCGCCGTGTCCGAGCGCGGCTTTATCCCGGTCGACATCCAGATGCGCACCAATGTGCCGCACATCTTCGCCATCGGCGACATCGTGGGCCAGCCCATGCTGGCGCACAAGGCGGTGCACGAGGCGCACGTGGCGGCTGAGGTGATT
This sequence comes from Rhodoferax sp., assembly GCA_035572155.1. Taxonomy (GTDB): domain Bacteria; phylum Pseudomonadota; class Gammaproteobacteria; order Burkholderiales; family Burkholderiaceae_C; genus Rhodoferax_A. The sequence continues at coordinate 16,474 of DATNBD010000112.1, read as the reverse complement.
GCCGGCGAACTGCAGGGCAACAAGGAATTGGCCAGCACCGCCTTCAACGCCCGCGTGATCCCGAGCGTGGCCTTCACCGACCCCGAGATCGCCTGGGTCGGGTTGACGGAAGACCAGGCCAGGGCCGAGGGCATCCAAGTCAAGAAAGGCCTGTTCCCCTGGACCGCGTCCGGCCGCGCCATCGCCAACGGCCGCGATGAAGGCTACACCAAGCTTTTGTTCGACGACAGCCCCGAGGCGCACGGCCACGGCCGGATCCTGGGCGGTGGCATCGTCGGCACCCACGCGGGCGACATGATCGGCGAGATTGCGCTGGCGATCGAAATGGGCGCGGACGCGGTCGATATTGGCAAGACCATCCACCCGCATCCAACGTTGGGTGAGAGCATCGGCATGGCGGCGGAAGTGGTGCACGGCAGTTGCACGGATTTGCCGCCGGCGAAAAAGTAAAACGCGCCGACTTGGCGCCGTGTGTCTCACGTTGCGCCGACGCGAGGCCCGGCCGCGAAATCAGTGCATCAGCGGCGCGGCGGCGGAAGCGGACACAGGCGTTGGAACCGGTTCCGTCGGCCTGGAGTCGGAAGTGACGATGGCGGTATCGTCGCTGCTGCTCGCGGTTTCAACCCGGCGCGCGCCGTCGAAGCGCGATCGCCAGTACCGCAAGTCCATGTCCTCGACCCGGATTTCTCCCCCGGTGCGTGGGGCGTGGATGAACTTGCCGTTCCCAATATAGATGCCCACATGACTGAAGGCACGCCGCATCGTGTTGAAAAACACCAAGTCGCCGGGTTGCAGATCCTTGCGCTTGATTACTTCGGTCGCGGCCGCCTGCTGCGAGGCGCGCCGCGGCAGCACCATTCCAAGCGTCTGCTCGTAAATCGCCCGCACGAACCCGCTGCAGTCAAAGCCACCGCTTTCCGTCGAAGTGCCGCCGTATTTGTACGGCACGCCCAGAAACCCCATGGCATTGGCGACCAGTTCGGAGGCCTTGTCACTGACGCTCTGACGGACCTGATCGAGTTGGCCGCCAATCTGGGTGATGACCCCGTTGTTGCCAAGCAGATTGTCCATGGTGTCCGCGCCTGGACTGGAAGGAGGAGCCGCTTGGGCACTTGCGCACGCAAACAAGAGGATCAGTAACCATTTGGACATGGGGTGCGAGGTTAACGGCCCAACAATGCGAAGTCAAGTTAAGAATATAACGTAACTTATTGATTTATAATAAGTTCTATAATCTTTACATTTTATTGAGACTTTTTCGGGCAAATGGGCTCAAACCAAAACTTTGAGGCGACGGCGAAAGACAGGGTTGCAGGGGCATAGGCGCTGCGCTGATCCGTTGTTGCGCTTTACCGGAGCGACACACTGGCGCGCCTTGCATTCGGGCGGCCGGCTACCACGTCTGTTGGGCAACTCATTACGATGTTTCAAGGGCAATACATGCAGTATCGATCGATCGTTCAGCGCGCCGCCAAATGGCTGGCCGTTGCGTCATTTTTGAGTTTCAGCCTTGCCATGGCGCAATCGGTGCCAAGCGTGGACCAGGTTTATGCAGCCGCCCAAGCCGGCAAGCTCGAGCAGGCGCAGGGCATGATTCAACAGGTGCTGGTGGCACACCCCAACAGTGCCAAGGCACACTATGTTCAAAGTGAGTTGTATGCGCGGCAGGGCCAGCGGGGGCAAGCCCGGGCTGCATTGGCCGCCGCCGAAAAGCTGGAACCTGGACTTCCGTTTGCCAAGGCGCCGGCTGTCCAGGCTCTACGCGCCGAACTCGCGGGCAGAAGTCCGGCGCCAGGCGCTGTTGCCGGGCGCGGTGGTTACGCTGCGAGTGTCTCGTCTTCCCCCGCATGGCGCTTGCCTCTGCTGCTCGCCTTGGGGGTTATTGTGTTGGGCTATTTCCTGTTCCGTCGACGGGTGCCTGCCGTCGTGCAACCTGGATACGGCAATCCGGGCGGCATGAATGGGCCCCAGACGTTTACCGGACCTGCGGGGGCAATGCCGACCCCGTATGGGCAGCCGGTTTCCAGCGGTCTTGGCGGTCAGATCATGGGCGGTGTTGCCACCGGGTTGGCCGTGGGCGCCGGCGTCATGGCGGCCGAAGCCATTGGACGCGACCTCCTGGGCAACCGCAACCAGCCCGTCATGCCGGTGGGCGATTTCGGCAACAACGACTATCAAAACATGGCCGGCAACGCCGACATGGGTGGTCAGGATTTTGGCTTGAATGACGCGGGCTCCTGGGACGACGGCGGCAGTGCAGACATCGGCGGCGGCTGGGACAACTAGGCGCATCTGAATGGGCCGCCGCGCCCGACCTGGATACTGGCAAGCAGCACGATGCCTGGCGTCGTGGACGTCATAGTCGTTGTGTCCTCGATCTTTGCCGCCCGGGCGGGCATCGGAGTCGCCATCATCGCGCTGCATCAGAATACAAGTGTCTGATGGCTTTCCAGAGTAAGCTGGCTGTCCGATATAGCAGCCCCGGCACGAAACGGGGTCCGAATGAGACGAGTCATGCTGAACGACGCCCACCTCGCGGCCTTGATGAACGCCCAACATGGTGATCCTTTCAGTGTTTTGGGCCTGCATCGCAATGACAACGCTTGGTGGATAAATGCCTTGCTGCCGGGCGCCATCGCGGTGGAGGCGTTGGACCGTGCCACCGGCGAGACGGTGGTTGTGCTTGACCGGCTCGGTTCCACCGGGGTCTTTGGCGCCAGCGTGGGACAGCGTGAGCCCTTTGAATACCAGCTGCGCGTGCAGTGGCCTGCGGGTGGCGAGGGCGAGGAGCCGCAGACCTCGGTCATTGAAGACCCCTACCGTTTTCCGCTGGTGTTGGGCGAACTGGACGTATGGCTATTGTCTGAAGGCACGCACAAGCGGCCCTACGAGTGTCTGGGCGCCCATCCGCGCGCGATACTGGGCGTGGCCGGCGTGAGCTTCGCGGTCTGGGCGCCGAACGCGCAGCGGGTGTCGGTCGTGGGTTCGTTCAACCAATGGGATGGCCGGCGGCACCCGATGCGGTTGCGGCGTGAATGCGGGGTATGGGAGATTTTTCTGCCTGGCGTGGCCGTGGGCGATGCCTATAAGTTCGAGATTCGGACCCGGCAAGGCGACATTTTTCTCAAGGCCGATCCATTCGTGTTTCGCTGCGAACTTCGTCCCGGAACAGCCAGCGTGGTGCAGGGCCTGCCGCCCGTGAAGCCCATGACGCCGGAGCGCGCGCGCGCCAACGGCTTTGAGCAGCCGATCAGCATTTATGAAGTGCACCTCGGTTCATGGCGCAAGGTCGATGGTTGGCGCTGGCTCAGCTACCGCGAGTTGGCGGCTGCCCTCGTGCCTTATGCACGGGACATGGGGTTCACCCACCTGGAACTGTTGCCCATCAGCGAACACCCGTTCGACGGGTCCTGGGGCTATCAACCCGTGGGTCTGTATGCCCCAACCACCCGTTTTGGGCTGCCCGAGGATTTCGATTTTTTTGTGGAAACCGCGCATGCCGCCGGGCTCGGGGTGATCATGGACTGGGTGCCCGCGCATTTTCCGTCCGATGCGCATGGCCTGGCCGGCTTTGACGGGACTGCCCTGTACGAGTATGCCGACCCGCGCGAAGGCTTTCACCAGGACTGGAACACCCTGATCTACAACTTTGGCCGCACCGAGGTTCGCAACTACTTGGTCGCCAATGCGCTGTATTGGCTCGAACGTTTTGGCATCGATGGATTGCGCGTCGACGCGGTGGCGTCCATGCTCTACCGTGATTACAGCCGGGCCGAAGGGCAGTGGGTTCCCAATCGTTTCGGCGGCCGGGAAAACCTTGAAGCCAGTGCTTTTTTGCGCCTCATGAACCACACGGTGGGGGTGGAGCGGCCAGGAGCCATCACCATTGCGGAGGAGTCAACGGCTTTTCCGGGCGTGAGCCGCCCGCCCAGCGACGATTTGCAGGGTGGCGGGCTGGGCTTTCACTACAAGTGGAATATGGGCTGGATGAACGACAGCCTGGCCTACATGGCGCAGGATCCGGTGCACCGGCGCTACCATCATGACGAGATGACCTTCAGCATGGTCTACGCGTTTGACGAGAACTTTGTGCTGCCGCTGTCGCATGACGAAGTGGTGCATGGCAAGGGCTCGCTGCTGCGCAAGATGCCAGGCGATCATTGGCAACAATTTGCCAATCTGCGCGCTTATTACGGCTTCATGTTCTGTCATCCCGGGAAAAAGCTGCTCTTCATGGGCTGTGAGTTTGCGCAGGAATCGGAATGGCGCCATGAGTACAGCCTGGACTGGGACCTGCTGCACAACGCACCGAATAGTGGCGTTCAGCGGTTGGTGCGCGACCTTAACCTCACTTATCGCGCCCATCCCGCGCTGCACGAACTCGATCATCAACCGCAGGGTTTTGAGTGGATCACTCACGACGATGCGAGTCAGTCCGTGTTGGCCTTTGTGCGCCGCGCGCGCGACGGTGCCGCCGTGGTGGTGATCTGCAATTTCACGCCGGTGCCGCGCCACCACTATCGCGTGGGCGTGCCCGGCGCGCAAGCCTGGCAGGTACTGATCAACACCGACCTGGGGATATACGGCGGCAGTGACCATCCGGTGGAACTGGGGCCAGTACAGGATATTCCTTCCCACCAGCGGTCACAGTCGCTGAGCCTGAACCTGCCGCCGCTGGCGTGCATTGTGCTGGGCCCCTGCCCATGACGGCCATGCTGCATGAACCGATTGCCAGTCACAGCCGTCATTTGGGCGCACAGCTTGAAGACGGATGTTTCCATTTTGCGTTGGCCGCTCCGCATGCGACTGCCGTGGAACTGTGCGTGTTTGACGCGGTCGGCCGAACGGAGATCGGACGCTGGCGTATGCCCCTCCAGCAGGACGGCGTTTGGCGCGGCGCCTTGCCGTGTAGCGACCAGCAGCACGATGCGGCGCTGCAGGGGAGGGGGTTGATCTATGGTTGGCGCGTGCATGGTCCGTGGGCGCCACAGGAAGGGCATCGCTTCAACCCTGCCAAGCTGCTATTGGATCCCTATGCGCGCGAGGTGGTTGGCCGCTACGACGGCGACAACATTCACCTGGGTCACGATCCGGGTGATGCCACCGCTTCGCAGCGCGCCGATCCAAGGGATAACGCTGCCACCGCGTTGAAGGCACGCGTGGTGGCCGGTCTGCCTGCGCCGCGCGTTGCGCGCCCAAGGATCAACGCGGCGCAACGAGTCATCTATGAGCTTCATGTCAAAGGCTTCAGTGCGCTGCACCCGGACCTGCCCACCGAACTGCGCGGAACCTACGCGGGCCTGGCGCATCCGGCTTGCGTGCGGCATCTGCGTCAATTGGGCGTAACCACGGTATGCCTGTTACCGGTGGCATTCCGCGCCGACGAAGCGCGGTTGCAGGCCGCAGGTCTGAGCAATTATTGGGGCTACAGCCCGATTGCCTGGAGCGCGCCCGAACCCCGCTACTGGAGCGGGCAGGCGGGCAGCCACGGTGTCCGCGCCGAGTTCCGGGCCATGGTGGATGCGCTGCACGCCGAAGGTATCGAAGTCGTGCTGGACGTGGTCTACAACCATAGCGCGGAGACTGATCAATTCGGCCCCACTCTCTCGTTGCGTGGCATTGACAACGCGCTGTACTACCGTCTGCTGCCGGACGATCGCAGCGGCTACGTCAATTGGACCGGCTGCGGCAACTGCCTCAATCTGAATGAGCCACTGGTATTGCGCATGGTGATGGACAGCCTGCGCCTGTGGGTCACCGAGTACGGCGTGGACGGCTTTCGCTTCGACCTGGCAACGACCCTCGCGCGCGGCAACGCTGACGTACAGGGTGCTTTCCAGCGACAGGCTCCCTGGCTGAGCGCGATCGCGCAAGATCCGGTGCTGAATGAACGGCTGATGATCGCCGAGCCGTGGGACATTGGCCCTGGTGGCTATCAGCTTGGGGGTTTTCCACCCGGCTGGCTGGAGTGGAACGACCGCTTTCGCGATACCCAGCGAGCATTCTGGCTCCACGGCCAAGGCACGCGCGGCAGTCTGGCCGGCCGCCTGGCGGGCTCCAGCGACGTATTCAGCCCGGTGCGGCGCGCTGCCAGCAGCAGCTTGAACTACATTACCGCGCATGACGGGTTCACGCTGCGCGATCTGCTGAGCTATTCCCGTCGCCACAACGGTGCCAATGGCGAAGAGAACCGGGACGGCCATGCACACAGTCTGAGCATCAACAACGGGGTGGAGGGTGACACGGACCGTCCCGACGTTCTGGCTTTGCGTGCCCGCAAAAGCCGGGCCTTGCTGGCGACGCTGTGCCTGTCGCTGGGCACGCCCATGCTGCTCGGCGGCGATGAAATCGGGCACACACAGCGCGGCAACAACAACGCGTATTGTCAGGACAACGTGATCTCCTGGCTGGATTGGCACCGCGTCGATCAGGAATTGCTCGGTTTTGTGCGTCAGGTGCTGGCTTTGCGCCGCGCCTGTCCGCTGCTGCAAAGCCGGGCGTGGTGGCATAGTGCGGTCAGCGAAAAGGGGCCGCTGGCGCAATGGTTCAACGTCCAGGGCGAGCCCATGACGAATCCGGATTGGCATCAAGGCGATGCAAACACCCTTGCGCTCAAGTTGCAGTGTGCCGAGGGCCAGCAAGCCGCGCTGATGTTGATCAACGCAGGGGCCGCGATCGCCGACTTTGCGTTGCCTGCAGGCTCATGGTGCCTGCGGCTGGACAGCGCCGTGTCTGCCGCCGCGGATCAGACGATACCCAGAATGCTGTCGACCCACGAAAGATTGCCTGCCACCAGCCTGTGGGTGGCGCTCCAGGGCAATCTCTCGAACCATACCAGGGAGCCTCTTTGACCATGCGCCTTGTCACGATTCCCACCAGTCCCTTCGACGGCCAGCGTCCCGGCACCTCGGGACTGCGCAAGAAGGTCGCCGTATTTCAGCAGCCCTTCTACCTGGAAAATTTTGTGCAGGCGCTGTTCGATGTGCTGCCTTCGGCTCAAGGCCAAACTTTGGTGGTGGGCGGTGACGGGCGTTATCACAACCGCGTCGCAGTTCAAGTCATTTTGCGCATGGCCGCCACGAAGGGTTACGCCAAGATTCTGGTCGGGCGGGGCGGCATCCTGTCCACCCCGGCCGTCAGTGCGATCATTCGCCGCCACGGCGCCATGGGTGGGATCGTGCTGTCCGCCAGCCACAATCCCGGAGGTCCAGAAGGCGACTTTGGCATCAAGTACAACGTTGCCAATGGCGGCCCGGCACCCGAAAAAGTCACCGAGGCCATCTATGCCCGCACGTTGGAGGTTCACCAGATCCACACGCTGGACAGCGCCGATCTGCCGCTGGATGAGCTGGGTAGCCACCGGCTGCATTTCACAATCATAGAAGTCATAGACCCGGTGGCCGATTATGCCGAAGTCATGCGCAGCCTCTTTGACTTTGAAGCGATCCATGCGTTGTTTGCGCGAGGCTTTCGATTGCGTTTTGACGCGATGTCCGCGGTAGCCGGGCCTTATGCTCATAGCCTGCTGGAGCATGAACTGGGGGCGCCCACGGGCACCGTGGTCAACGGGACACCGTTGGAGGACTTTGGCGGCTTGCACCCGGACCCCAACCCGGTGAACGCGGTCGATCTGATTCGCTGCATGCAGGCGGTCGATGCTCCCGATATGGGGGCGGCGTCTGACGGCGACGCCGACCGAAACATGATTGTGGGGCGCGGCTTCGTCGTTTCGCCATCCGACAGCCTGGCAGTCATGGCCGCGCATGCCACGCTCGTGCCCGGCTACCGTGCCGGTCTGTCCGGTGTGGCGCGCTCCATGCCCACTTCGACCGCGATCGACCTGGTGGCGCAAAAGCTCGGCATCCTCTGCTTCGAGACTCCGACCGGATGGAAGTTTTTCGGTAACTTGCTGGACGCAGGCAAAGTCACCCTGTGCGGAGAGGAAAGCTATGGCACCGGTTCCAGTCATATACGGGAAAAGGACGGACTGTGGGCCGTGCTGTTCTGGTTGAACCTGTTGGCCGTCAGTGCCAAATCAGTGGAGAGCCTGGTTCGGGAGCTTTGGCGCGAGCATGGCCGTTGCGTGTATTCGCGTCACGACTACGAGGGCATTCCCAGTGATCGGGCGGAAAGCCTGATGCGCGAGTTGCGCGCCCAACTGCCTTCATTGCCGGGCCAAAGCTTGCTGGGTCAGCGCATTGCTGCTGCGGATGATTTTGCCTATTCAGATCCGGTTGACGGCAGTCTGAGCGTTGCTCAGGGCGTGCGCGTGGTGCGGCAAGACGGGTCCCGTATCGTGTTTCGGCTGTCAGGCACTGGAACCTCGGGCGCCACCTTGCGAATTTATCTGGAGCGCCACGAGACGGATATTCATCGTCACGATGTGCCGGCGCAGCAGGCGCTGGCGCCCCTGGTGGCATTGGCCGAGCGGGTGGCGCGGGTGCGCCACTGGACCGGTATGACCGAGCCCAGCGTGATGACCTGACCCGTGCTATCTGAAGTCCAACCTCGAAGGAGACCTTCCATGAATCACGAAGAGCAAAACAACACCATGGGTCAAGACCGGCGCAATCAACCCCATATGCTGGTGAGACGCGCGATTGCGCTGGTGCTGGCGGGAGGACGGGGTTCGCGACTCAAGCAACTGACGGATCACCGGGCCAAACCGGCGGTCTATTTTGGCGGCAAATTCCGGATCATCGATTTCGCGCTCTCCAACTGCGTGAACTCCGGTATGCGCCGGATCGGCGTGATCACCCAGTACAAGTCGCACTCTTTGCTGAGGCATTTACAGCGTGGTTGGAGTTTTTTACGCGCCGAGCTCAACGAAATGGTGGACCTGATGCCGGCGCAGCAGCGTGTAAACGAAGAGTACTGGTACCGTGGCACGGCCGACGCCATTTATCAAAACCTGGACATCATCCAGTCCGGCAAGCCCGAGTATGTAGTCATTCTGGCGGGCGACCACGTCTACAAGATGGACTATTCGTTGATGCTCAAGGACCATGTCGACAGTGGTGCCGGATGCACTGTGGGCTGCATCGAAGTACCGCGTTCCGAAGCCTCTGCCTGCGGCGTGATGGCGATGAACGAGTCCCGCAAAATCACCGACTTCGTGGAAAAGCCTGCGGACCCGCCGGCCATGCCCGGCAACAATGCCATGTCGCTCGCCAGCATGGGCATCTATGTTTTCAATGCCCAGTACCTTTATGAGGTGCTCGAGGAAGATCTGGCCAACCCCGACTCCAGTCACGATTTTGGCAAGGATGTGATTCCGCGCGTGGTGCGAGATGGCCAGGCGCAGGCTCATCCATTCTCCATGTCTTGTGTGACGTCCTCGCCCGAGGCCAGGCCCTACTGGCGCGACGTGGGCACCATTGATGCGTTTTGGGAGGCCAACCTGGATCTGGCTTCGGTGACACCCGAGCTCGACATCTACGACACCGAGTGGCCGATCTGGACCAGTCAGCGCCAGCTGCCGTCGGCGAAGTTCGTGCAGGACGCCTACGGCAAGCATGGCTTGGCCATCAATGTGATGGTGTCGGGTGGCTGCATCGTCTCGGGTTCCACGGTCAGCAATTCGGTGCTGTTTTCCGGTGTGCGCGTGCACTCGTTTTGCCAGATAGACCAGGCCGTGCTGTTTCCCAGCACGACCATAGGGCGCGGCTGCCGCATTCGCAAGGTGATTGTCGATCGCGGCTGCACGTTGCCCGATGGCCTGGTCATTGGCGAAGACCCGGGACTGGACGCCGAGCGCTTCGAGCGCACCGAGAAAGGGGTGGTTTTGGTGACGCGCGAGATGTTGAGCCGGTTACCGGAACAGGCCTGAAAGAAAGCCCCAGCGCATGCGCATCCTGCAACTCAGTGCCGAAATCTTTCCACTTCTCAAAACGGGTGGCCTCGCTGATATTACGGGTGCCTTACCCGCTGCCTTGCACGCGGCAGGCTGCGAGGTTCGCGTTTTACTCCCGGGTTTCCCCGCCGTCATGGCGGGCGTGGAAAGTGCCGAGACGGTCGGCCAGTTTCTCGCACCCTGGGGCGAAACCTTGCAGGTACGGTTCGGTGCGTTGCCCGGCGTGCCCGGGGGCGAGGGGCCACTCAAGGCCTATGTGCTCGATGTGCCCGGTCTTTTTGATCGGCCTGGCAATCCGTATGAAGACGCGCAGCGTCGGCCCTATGCCGACAATGCCCGGCGTTTTGCTGCACTGGGCTGGGCGGCAGCGCATCTGGCGCATGGGCTGGACCGGAATTGGTCGCCCGACCTGGTTCATGGACACGATTGGCACGCGGGGCTTGCTTGCGCCTGCCTCAGGCTTTGGTCCGACGCCGGCGCCCGGCGGGTGCCCAGCGTCTATACGGTGCACAACCTGGCTTACCAGGGCGTGTTTGGTGCACAACACCTGGGGGAGATCGGCCTGCCACAAGTAGCCTTTCAGATGGAGGGGTTGGAATTCCACGGCCAGATATCGTTCATGAAGGCGGGCCTGTTCTACGCAGACCGCATTACCACTGTGAGCCCGACCTATGCGCGGGAGATCCAGACACCTGAGCAGGGTTGCGGCCTCGACGGCCTGTTGCGCGCGCGCAGCGAAAGCCTCAGTGGAATTCTCAACGCGGTGGACGATGCCGTCTGGAACCCCGCGACCGACCGTTTCCTACCGCGCAATTTCGATGCGCGGCACCCAGGGGGGAAAGCTGAATGCAAAAGCAGGTTACAGCGGGAAATGGGGCTGGAAGACGCGGCCCACGCGCCGCTGTTTGCCATGGTCAGCCGTCTGACCGAACAGAAGGGCGTTCATCTGGTTCTGGCAGCAGTGGATCACATCGTTCAAAGCGGCGGCCAGCTGCTCGTGCTGGGCAGCGGTGACGCCGAGATGGAACGCGCGTTTTCGCTGGCCGCGATTCAACATCCTGGGGGCGTCGCGGCGCACCTTGGATATGACGAAACGCTGGCGCATCGTATTTTTGCGGGCAGTGACATGACCTTGATCCCGTCACGTTTCGAGCCCTGTGGCTTGACGCAGATGTATGGCCTCAAATACGGTAGTCTACCGTTGGTGCGCGGCGTCGGTGGCTTGGCGGATACCGTGGTCGATGCCGATTTGGCCACGCTCGAAGACCAAAGCGCCACGGGCGTCGTGTTCCACGACTTTACCGACGAAGCCTTTCAATACGCGTTGCGGCGCAGCGTGGCGCTTTACCGTCATCCAAGAGCGTGGGCCAAGGTGCGGCGATCGGGCATGCGCCAGTCCTTCAGTTGGACCCACGCAGCCCAGCAGTACCTTTCGGTGTACCAGCAACTCGTCGGACACTGATCGCCTGTTGCAGGCAGATGTTCCTGGTTTTTAGAGTTTTCAATTCCTTTCACACATGTCCCAAGATACGATGCTCGCCCCAGCGAACGCGGATGCTGGAGTCTTTGAATACGAAGCGCCCGCAAGAGACGTTGCTTCGCTCAAACGCGCCATTGCCAACAAGCTGATGTTCAGCGTCGGCAAGGATCCCGAGGTGGCTCGTCCGGTCGATTGGCTGCACGCCGCCGCCTATGCGGTGCGCGATCAATTGGTTGAGCGCTGGATGCGAACGACCCGCGCCAAGGCGGCCCAGGATGTCAAAAATGTCTACTACCTGTCGATGGAGTTCCTGATTGGCCGGACCTTTACCAACGCCTTGATCGCGCTGGACCTGCAAGCGCCATTGAACCAGGCGCTTGCGGAACTGGGCGTGGACATGGAGTCGATCATCGACCTGGAGCCCGATGCGGCCCTGGGAAATGGCGGACTGGGCCGGCTGGCGGCTTGTTTTCTTGACTCCATGGCCACCTTGGGACTGCCGGGCCATGGTTATGGCATTCGTTATGACTATGGCATGTTCCGCCAAACCATCGTGGACGGGCGGCAGATCGAAGTGCCGGACTACTGGCTCGCATCCATCAATCCTTGGGAATTCCCACGACCCGAGGTCAGTTACCGCGTTCAGTTCGGCGGGCGCGTGATCCATCATGGCGACTGCCATGAATGGGTGGATACGCAGGATGTCAACGCCATGGCCTACGACACCATTGTTCCAGGCTACGCCACCCAAGCCACCAACACCTTGCGCCTTTGGTCGGCCAAAGCCACCGAGGAAATTGACCTCTCCGCGTTCAACCAGGGTAATTATTTCGCGGCGGTTGAACGAAAGAACCATTCAGAGAATGTTTCACGCGTGCTCTATCCGGACGATTCAACCCAGTCGGGCCGTGAACTGCGACTGCACCAGGAATATTTTTTTGTGTGCGCCAGTGTTCAGGATTTGCTGCGCCGCTATCTGCGGCAACACAGCAACTTCGATCAGCTTGCCGAAAAGGTCAGCATCCATCTCAACGACACCCATCCAGTGCTGGCGATCCCGGAGCTGATGCGCCTGCTGCTCGATGTTCATCGCCTTCCCTGGGCCGACGCCTGGCGGACATGCCAAGGGGTGTTCTCGTACACCAATCACACACTGATGCACGAGGCGCTGGAAACCTGGCCAGTGGAGATGCTGGGGCGCGTGCTGCCGCGGCATCTGCAGATCATTTTTGAAATCAATACCTACTTTCTTTCGCATCTGGCAGAGCAGCATGATCACGATGTGGATCTGATGCGCCGTGTTTCGCTGATAGACGAAACGGGGGAAAGGCGGGTGCGCATGGCCTACCTTGCGGTGCTGGCCAGTCACTCGGTCAACGGAGTATCCGCTCTGCATTCCGAGTTGATGCGGCAATCGATCTTTGCCGATTTCGCGGCGTTGTGGCCGGCGCGCTTCAATAATAAAACCAATGGAATCACGCCTCGCCGCTGGCTGGCGCAAGCCAACCCAGCGCTATCTGGCGTGTTGGACAGCGCAATCGGCCGGGATTGGCGGCGGGATTTGTCGGCGCTGGGAATGCTCAAACCTCAGGTGAACAATCCGGGCCTAATCGAGAAGTTCCAGCAGGCGAAGCGGGCGAACAAACAACGCTTCGCATCCTGGGTCCAGGAGAACATGGGACTGTCCGTCCCGGTGAACGCCATGTTCGATGTGCAAGTCAAACGCATTCACGAATACAAGCGCCAGTTGCTCAACTTGCTGCATGTGGTAACACGGTACCTGCGCATCATCGAGCATCCCGACACCGTCCAGGTGCCGCGCGTCGTGGTATTTGCGGGCAAGGCGGCTTCCGCCTATCACATGGCCAAGCTCATCGTTCGCCTGATCAACGACGTGGCCAAGGTCATCAATGCGGACACTCGGGTGGGCGGCATGCTCAAAGTTGTATTTGTACCCAACTACAGCGTCAGCCTCGCCGAACTGATCATCCCGGCCGCGGACTTGTCGGAACAAATCTCGACGGCGGGCACCGAAGCTTCGGGTACCGGGAACATGAAGCTGGCGCTCAATGGTGCCTTGACGATTGGCACGCTGGATGGTGCGAATGTCGAAATTCTGAATAACGTGGGTGCCGACAATATTTTCATATTTGGCAATTCCACGCTCGAGGTGGCGGCGCTGCGCAGCGCGGGCTATGAGCCGCGCGGCACGGTGGCGGCCAACCCGGAGTTGATGCGTACGCTCGAAGCCATTCGCGACGGGCTTTTCAATCCCGAGGAACCACAGCGCTACCAGAGCATCTACGACACGCTGGTGAACTGGGGGGATCATTACATGCTGCTGGCCGACTACCCGAGCTATGTCGCGACGCAGGGACAGGTCGATGCCCTGTACCAGAATTTCGAGCTTTGGACGCAAAAGGCCTTGCACAACGTGGCGGGGATGGGCCCGTTTTCGTCGGACCGCACGATTGCCGAATACGCCGCGCAGATTTGGCGCACTCAGCCCGTGGTTTTGCCGGGCTGATCAGTTCTGCTGAGGAAGACGTCCGTACAGTCGCGCGAGCTGGTTCAGCAACGCGGCATGCTCAGGGCCGACGTCCGACCACATGAAGCGCCAACTCCAATTGCCCTCGGGTGTTCCGGGCTTGTTCATGCGGTGCGCGCCGGACAGACGCAGCACGTCCTGCAGTGGATAAATGGCCAGTTCGGCGACGCTGGCGCAGGCCGCGCGGATGAAGGCCCATCCCACATCGCTTCCATCGCACGCCAGGTAGTCGCGTACATGGCGTCGAACGGCATGCGGTGCATCGCTCCACCAACCCAGCGTGGTGTCATTGTCGTGTGTGCCGGGATAGACGACCGTGCCGGCCTCGTAGGTGTGGGGCAAGTGGTGGGCGTCGCCGATTTGATCCGCACCCCAGCCAAACTGCAGAACTCGCATGCCCGGAAAGCCATGTTTTTTGCGCAATGCGGTGACTTCCGTGGTGATCACGCCGAGGTCCTCGGCAATGATGGGCAATGGGCCCAGTGCATCGGCGATGGCCGCGAACAAGGCGTCCCCGGGGGCGGCCACCCATCGCCCCCGCATGGCGGTCGGTTCCGTGGCGGGAATTTCCCAGTAGCTTTCAAAACCCCGAAAGTGATCGATGCGTACGATGTCGACCATCTCAAATACATGGCGTATGCGAGCGATCCACCATGCGAAGTTCTCTTCCTCGTGAGCACTCCATCGATAAAGAGGATTGCCCCAGCGCTGGCCCGTCTCGCTGAACGCGTCGGGGGGTACACCGGCGACCACCGTGGGCCGGCCTTGGGCATCCAGTTCGTAAAGATCGGGACGGGCCCACACATCAGCGCTTTCCTGTGCAATGAAGACGGGCATGTCACCAACGATGCGCACGCCACGCGCATTCGCATACGCCTTCAATCGGTGCCATTGTTGAAAGAAGCACCATTGGCAGAATTTCCAGAAATCGATGCGTTGGGCGTGTGCGCGGGTGGCTGCCGCCAGCGCCTGCGGATCGCGCTGCGCAAGCGGCGCGTCCCATTGGGACCATTGGCGTGCGCCAGCGTGTTCGGCCAGCGCCATGAACAGGGCGTAATCGCTCAGCCAGTGTGCTTGCTGTTTAGAAAAAGCGGCCAGGTCCGCGCGATCTTCCGATGACGTCACGAGTTGGAAGCGTGCGTGGGCGCGAGCCAGACGGACCATCCGAAACGGGATCACCTCTGGGAAATTGACGGCCCGGTTGTACATCCCATCCATCGCAGAGAGGTCCTCGGCCTCGAGCCAGCCCCGTTGATGTAGATCCGCCAAATCTATCAGCAGCACATTGCCAGCAAACGCCGAACTTCCCATGTAAGGCGAGTGGCCCAAGCCAATACCGCCCAACGGCAAAAGCTGCCAAAGTGTCTGTCCGCCACTTTCCAGCCAATCCACAAAATGATAGGCCGCCGGGCCCAGATCACCACTGCCGTGGGCACCGGGCAGCGAGGTGATGTGCAAAAGCACGCCACTTGCACGTTGAAACTGCATGGTTGATTTGCGTCCCGGTGAGAAGCTGCTCTATTGGCCGGCAGGCCGGCTCATGGGCTTCTTGACTCAGCCATGGCTTGGGCGCTGCGCCAAGCGCCGTAAGCGGCAGCTCCACCATTCAAGGTGTTTGCGGCCATCTGCCACCAGGAATCGTATACCAGCGCGTTGAACATCCAGAGTGCCGCTACTCCAATCATCGCGACTCGCAGAAATACGCCGCGCATGTAAAACATCGCGTATGTCGAGAGCATGGAGCCGGCGGTTGTGACGAGCGTCACCGTACCGTTCCATGTCAGCATGCCCAGCACAAGCGTCACGGTGAGAAAGGCCGCGCATGTCAGCATTCGGGCTCGGTCACTCTTGCCTCGGACAGCCGATTCGGACGCCTGGCGGCCGGCGCTAAGAGCACTAAGCGCGGCGGCGCTGTCGGCGCCCATTAAAAAGTTGTTTGCTGCCCATAAGAGCGATGCCCAGCCATTCGTGCTACGCAGGGACCGGTCCGACCGGCTCACGAGACCAGAAACATTGATGGCCAGCGCGGCGAGGCCGGACGCGTTAACAAGAACGAGGGGGATCATCAGAAAAGATGCGAGGTTGTCAACCCATTCAGGGCAACGCGGATCGAAGGGTAGTGGTTGGGCGGGTAACCGTTATTTTACGGGTAAACCCTTGAATTGATTCGTGTTTTCCTTGGGGCAGAACTTGCGGGTGGGCGCCATGATTCAAAGTAGGTGGTGCTAGAGATATGTTATAATGTAACAAATAACACGATTGACCTATCCTATCTGTTCATGACCCTCTCTAAGATCGCGCTGGCACGCTGTCTGGCCGCGCTGGCGCTGGCATTGCCGGTTGTTTCGCACGCGCAAGTCAACATCGTGGCCGCCGAGAATTTTTACGGTGACATCGCCAAGCAGATTGGTGGCGCGCATGTCGACGTGGTCAGCATTCTCAGCAACCCGGAGCAGGACCCGCATCTCTTTGAGGCGTCGCCTGCCACTGCGAGAGCCCTGGCCGGGGCGTCCATCGTCGTCTACAACGGGGTGGACTACGACCCGTGGATGCGTCCGTTGCTCAAGGGCTCGCCGTCTGCGAAGCGTGTGGA
>DATNBD010000111.1:0-12027 GCA_035572155.1 Rhodoferax sp. | reverse complement strand
CCGGATTGCCTGCTTTCGGGCGCATTTTTGCGCTCGGGGGGTTCCCTTGATCCAATCGTTGTGGAGTTTTCCTGTGTTTATTACCCCTGCCTTTGCCGAAACCGCCACTGCCGCCGGCGGCGGCGACATGATGTCGTCGCTCACCAGCATGGCGCCGCTGGTGCTGATGTTTGTGGTGCTGTATTTTGTGATGATCCGTCCCCAGATGAAAAAACAGAAGGATCAGCGCAACATGCTGGCAGCGCTGTCCAAGGGTGACGAGGTGGCGACCTCCGGCGGCATGCTTGGCAAGATCACCAAGCTGGGCGACAGTCTGCTCAGCGTCGAAATCGCCAGCGGCGTGGAAGTGCAAGTGCAGCGCAGCGCCGTGGTGCAGGTGTTGCCCAAGGGCACCCTCAAATAGCCCCGCCAGCGGTTTTCGGCCCGGTCGTTATCCGTCGTTAGAGAGCAAAGCGCGAACATGAACCGTTATCCGGTCTGGAAGTACGTGATCATCGTGATCGCGCTTCTGGTGGGGGTGATCTATACCCTGCCCAATTTCTTTGGTGAAGCCCCCGCCGTGCAGGTGCTGTCGGCGAATTCCGTTGCGAAGGTGGATGTGGCCGCGCAGTCCCGCATCGAGGATGCCCTGAAGGCGGCCCATATCACGGCGGATGCGGTGTCGCTGGACGGCAATACCATCAAGGCCCGGTTCGACAGCACCGAGGTGCAGCTGCTGGCGAAGGACGTGATCCAGAAGGCCCTGAACCCCGATCCGTCGAACAAGGGTTATGTGGTCGCCCTGAACCTGATCTCGCGCTCGCCGGCCTGGCTGTCGGCGCTGCATGCCTTCCCGATGTACCTGGGGCTGGATCTGCGCGGAGGCGTGTACTTCATGTTCCAGGTGGACATGCAGGCCGCGCTGACCCAGCGGACCGAGTCGATGAGCGGCGACATCCGCACGCTGCTGCGCGACAAGGACATACGCTACAGCGGCATCAACCGCAACGGACCGCAGATCGAGATCAAGTTCCGCGACAACCAGACGATGCAAAGCGCGCTCGGCCTGATTACCGATCAGTTCCCGGATCTGCAGGCGGCGGGCGCCCCCGACGGGATCGACTACCAGCTCACTGCGTCCATCAAGCCCCAGGCGGTCCTGAAGATCGAGGAGCAGGCGCTCAAGCAGAACATGGTGACGCTGCACAACCGCATCAACGAGCTCGGCGTGGCCGAGCCGGTGATCCTGCAGCAGGGGCTGGACCGTATCGTGGTGCAGCTGCCGGGTGTCCAGGACACCGCGAAGGCCAAGGAAATCCTGGGGCGCACCGCGACGCTGCAGATCCGCATGGTCGATGAAGGGGCGGATGCGGGCGCGGCGACTGCCGGCGCCGGCATCGTGCCGTTCGGCGACGAGCGCTATCTGGACCTGAACGGCCAACCTGTCATCGTGAAGAAACAGGTGGTTCTGACCGGCGAGAACCTGACGGACGCGCAGGCCGGTTTCGACAACCAGACGCAGGAGCCCACGGTGAACCTCACGCTGGACTCCAAGGGCTCGCGCATCTTCCGCGACGTGACGCGCGAGAACGTCGGCAAGCGCATGGCGATCATCCTGTTCGAGCAAGGCAAGGGCCAGGTGGTGACGGCGCCGGTGATCCGCTCCGAGATCGGCGGCGGGCGCGTGCAGATTTCGGGCCACATGACTGCGGTGGAGGCCAGCGATACCGCGCTGCTGCTGCGCTCGGGCTCGCTGGCCGCGCCCATGAATATCGTCGAGGAGCGCACCATCGGCCCGAGTCTGGGCGCCGACAACATCAGCAAGGGCTTTCACAGCGTGACCTGGGGCTTTGTCGTGATCGTCGCGTTCATGTGCGTGTACTACATGCTGTTCGGCGTGTTCTCCAGCCTGGCGCTGACCTTCAACCTGCTGCTGATCATCGCCGTGCTGTCGATGCTGCAGGCCACGCTGACGCTGCCCGGCATTGCGGCGATGGCGTTCGCCATGGGCATGGCCATTGACTCCAACGTGCTGATCAACGAGCGGGTGCGCGAGGAACTGCGCGGCGGTGCCTCGCCGCAGGCCGCGATTCACGCCGGCTATGACCGTGCCTGGGCCACCATTCTGGACTCGAACGTCACCACGCTGATCGTCGGGATAGCCCTGCTGGCGTTCGGCTCCGGCCCGGTGCGCGGCTTTGCGGTGGTGCACTGCATCGGTATCCTGACCAGCCTGTTCTCGTCGGTGTTCTTCTCGCGCGGCCTGGTGAACCTCTGGTACGGGCGCAAGAAAAAGCTCAAGAGCGTGTCGATCGGCACGGTGTGGCGCCCGGCGGCTGAAACCGCGCTCGCCAAGACGAAATAAGGGACGACACGATGGAGTTCTTCAAGATCCACAAAGACATTCCGTTCATGCGGCATGCCTTGATCTTCAACATGATCTCGGTGGTGGTGTTTTTGCTGTCGGTGTTTTTCCTGTTCTCGCGCGGCCTGAATCTGTCCGTGGAATTCACCGGCGGCACCGTGATGGAGGTCAACTATGCCCAGCCCGCGGACCTGAACAGTATCCGCAGTGCCACCACCAGGCTCGGCTACCACGATGTGGAGGTACAGAACTTCGGCAACGCGCGCGACGTGATGATTCGGCTGCCGACCGAGAAAGGTGTCACTTCGACGCAACAGAGCGAGCAAGTCCTGGCGGCCCTGAAAGAAGGTGATGCCAGCGTTGTGCTGCGCAGTTCGGAGTTCGTGGGGCCGCAGGTGGGCGAGGAACTGGTGACGAATGGCCTGAAGGCGCTGGCGATGGTGGTCGCGGGCATCATGATCTATCTGGCCGTGCGCTTTGAATGGAAGTTCGCGGTCGCGGCGATCATTGCAAACCTGCACGACGTGGTCATCATCCTGGGCTTCTTTGCATTCTTCCGCTGGGAGTTCTCGCTCTCGGTGCTGGCCGCGGTGCTGGCGGTGCTCGGCTATTCGGTGAACGAGTCCGTCGTGATCTTCGACCGGGTGCGCGAGGCGTTCCGGCGCTATCGCAAGATGAACTCGACCGAGATCATCAACCATGCGATCACCGCGAACATCAGCCGTACCATCATCACGCACGGCTCGACCCAGATGATGGTGTTGTCCATGCTGCTGTTCGGCGGCAATACGCTGCACTACTTTGCTTTGGCGCTGACTGTTGGTATTCTGTTCGGCATTTACTCATCGGTATTCGTGGCCGCCGCGATTGCGATGTGGCTGGGCATCAAGCGGGAAGACATGATCAAGACGCCGACCCGGCGAGAGGGAGAAGACCCGAACGACCCGAATGCGGGAGCGCGGGTCTAGACCGGCATGGCTGTTTCGCGCCCCGCCAACCCGGACTCGTTGCTGGCGCGCCAGGCGCGCGAGCAGTTCGTCGCGGAAGTGGGCGCGGTGTTTGCGGAGCTGACCGACGCGATCCAGGCGCGGCTGGTGGCGCTGGCGGATCAGGTCAGCAACGCCCGCAGCATGCAGGAGCGGCGCGATGCCCTGCTGGCATTTCAGAAACTGCGCGCTGGCTGGCTCGATGACGTGCAGCGGGCGTGGCGCAAAAGCCTGGAGCCGGCCGTGGCTGTGGCACGCGACTCGCAGGCGACCCAGCTGTTGTCGTTGATTGGCGACGACGAGGTCGAGAACAATATTCTGGCTTCGCGCCTGGTCCAGTCGGTCCTGGAAAAGACGAGCTGGGAGTTGAACGACCTGCGCCTGCGCATTCAGCGGATTCAGGGCGGGCGGGAAATGGACAGCCACGACGCCTTCCGCCCCGAAGTGCTGGCCGGCGTCGTGGTGCAGGCCTGGACCCGTTGCGGACTGGATCGGGTTGCCTGGGCGCTGGTGAATGATGTGATCCGGCACCATCTGGTGGATCACCTGCTGGAGGCGTATCACCAGGCGAATGAATTCCTGATCCAGCGCGGCGTCATGCCCGAGATCGATCTGCGGCCCCAGGTCAAGCGCAGCGCGGGGGGCTTGTCGACACGCCGCGGCGGCGCCGACGGCCCGCACACCGGAGCGGACGCACCCGCGGATACTGGCGCGGGACATTCCGATGGGTCTGGCCTGTCCGGCGGCAGGGGTGTTTACAGCGGTGGGCAGGGGCCCGCGGGGTCGGGGCGACCCGCGGCAAGCCGTCTCGCGGACGAAACCAGAATGCTCACGGGCACCACCCCGCTGGCCCGCGCGCGCATGCGGGCGCAGGGTGTGATCGGACAACTCAAGCGCTTGCTGGGGGATCGCGTGTCCGGCTACGACATGGCGCACCCGGTGCCGGCGTCGCCGGCGCTGGCGCAGGCGATCTCGGACATCGAGGCGACCCAGCTGGTGCCTTATGAGGGCGGCGACGTCAGCTACGACGCACCGGCGCTGGCGCAGGCGGTGCACCAGATTCGCGAACGCACCACCACGCTCAAGAGCAAGGCGAGCAGCGCGAACGAGAAGGCGACCATTGAAATTGTCGCGCTGATGTTTCAGAGCATCCTGGCCGAGGAGCGGATTCCGGCCAGCGTGCGCGTCTGGTTTGCAAGGCTGCAGATGCCGGTGCTGCGGGTCGCGCTGGCCGAGCCCGAATTCTTCGGCACGTTGCAGCATCCGGCGCGCCAGCTGATCGACCGCATGGGCTCCTGCGTCATGGGGTTCGACGCGCGTGCCATCGGCGGCACCGCGCTGGAGGCCGAGATCAAGCGCGTGGTGCAGGTCATCGAACAGTATCCCGAGACCGGGCGGCGCGTGTTTCAGCTGGTGCATGACGAATTCCAGAAATTCCTGGCGAAATTCCTCACCGAAAAAGATGCCACGCAGCGTGTCGTCACGGTGGTGCAGCAGGTCGAGCAGAAGGAGACGCTGGCGATTCAGTACACCATCGAGATACGCAACATGCTCAACACCATGACGGTGCGTGACGAAATTCGCGATTTCCTGTTCAAGGTGTGGGCCGAAGTGCTCGCGCTGACAGCCGTGAAGAACGGCCCCCAGCACGAGGAGACGCTGTCGCTCAAGCGGGCCGCGGTGGACCTGGTCTGGGCGGCCAGCGCCAAGCCGAGCCGTAGCGAGCGCGCCCGGGTGATCCAGGATTTGCCCAAGCTGCTGCAACTGCTGCGTCAGGGCATGACCCAGCTCAACCTGGACCGGGCGGCGCAGGAGGCCCACCTCAAGGTGATCGGCGATACGCTGGCTGACGCGTTCCTGTCCAAGACCGCCGCCATCCCGCAGGCGCAGATCGACGTCATGGCCCGGCGGCTGGCGAATCTGGAAGATTTCGTGACCGACGACGGCACCGGCGAACTGCCGTTCGACGCAGAAAGCCTGGAATTGATGCTGGGGATAGACGCCTCCAGCATCGAGGTGGTGTCGGATGGCGGGTCGCGACCCACCGAGGCGATGCTGGGCTGGGCGCAGGAACTCGAACTGGGCAGCTGGTTCTCGCTGGACCACAACAGCAAACTCAGCCAGGCCCAGTATGTCTGGCGCAGCGAGCGCAAGCAGCTGCACCTGTTTGCCTCGACCGACGGGCGCAGCTACCTGATCCAGGCGCGCCGGCTCGCGGCCTATCTGCAGGCCGGCCTGCTGGTGCCGACCGAGGAAGAGGCGCTGACCGTGCGCGCCACGCGCGAGGCGCTGGCCAAGCTCGATGCCAACCCCGAGCGTCTGCTGAACTGAACAAGCGACTGCTTTTAAATGGCGCCGGCCGCCGCGCCGGGCCGCCCCCAAGCAAGGCCAGCCCCCTCGGGGCCGGGCCGAAGCGTCATGCCTCGGCACGTGCATAGCGCAGGTTCGGCATGGGCTCGCTTCACTGTACAGCTGCGCGCACGGACGCTGCGCGAGTCCAGCGCAGTACGCGCAGCGACAAGCGTGGGGGCTCGCTAATGCGCGAGCCGCTGTGATGCGTCGTCACACAGCTCGTCGAGCACGAGCGCGTCGGGCTCCTCGCCAAAACGCCAATACACCATCAGCACGATGATCTTGAGGTCGTCCAGCGCGACCGGGCCCCCTGGCACGGCCATCGCGCGATCCAGCACGATTTCGCGCATGGGCGCGGGCAGCACCCCCGAGGTTTCGAGAAAACTCACGAAACCCAGGCATTGCGCGCCCAGATGGTCCTGCTCCGCGGCCGAATACACCCGCAGGCTGGTGCCTGCCTGGGGCTGCGCCACCGGCGCGGCGGGGTCCATTCGCACGTCCTGCGCGGCCCGGTTCAGTCCGTCCAGCCAGAGCAGAGCCTGGGCGATCTCGTCCTGTTCGAAGCCGGCAATGCTCAGCTTGCGCCCGAGCTGGGTCAACTCGGGGCAGGCATCGCCGCGCCAGTAGTTTTCATAGACGAACGCGAGCACTTCAAACATGGCCCCAATATAGCGCACCCGCCGCGCAGGTGGGCCGGCCCTTGGCCAGGGGACTTGCGCGCGGGCGGCGTCAGGCGCGGCCCATGCGCTGGAACAGGCCGCCGGGCAGGCGCGCCACCTCACCGCCCAGCTCCAGTTCCAGCAACTCGGCCTGCAGCCGGGCCGTCGGCAGGCCCGTGCGGGCCTGCAGCGCATCCAGGCTGACCGGATCGTGGCCCAGTTGCGAAAGCAGGCCCTGGGGCGCGGGGCTCTCCTGTTCGGTCACTGGCAGGTCGGCTGGAGCGCCTGCGTTCACGCTCGGGATGCGCAGCTCTTCCAGCACATCCTGCGCCGTCTCGACCAGCTTGGCGCCCTGGCGGATCAGCGCGTGGCAGCCGCGCGACTGGGTGGACGCGATCGAGCCCGGGATGGCAAATACCTCCTTGCCCTGCTCGGCCGCGAGCCGGGCGGTGATCAGCGAGCCCGATTGCAGCGTCGCTTCCACCACCAGGGTGCCCTGCGCCAGCCCGGCCAGGATGCGGTTGCGCCGGGGAAAGTTCGCCGCCAACGGCGGTGTGCCGATGGCAAACTCGCTGACGATCAGCCCGCGGCTGGCGATCCGGTGCGCCAGCTCCAGATGCTTGCGCGGGTAGACCCGGTCCAGCCCGGTGCCGACGACCGCCACGGTGGCCAGCCGCTGTCCGCCCTGATCCGCGCCTTCCAGCGCGCCCAGGTGGGCTTCGCCGTCGATCCCGAGCGCCAGCCCCGAGATGATGGTCAGGCCCGCCTCGCTGAAGGCCCGGGCAAACTGGCGCGCATGGGCGGCACCTTGCGGCGTCGGGTTGCGGCTGCCTACGATGGCGAGGCTGCGGCGCAGATCGTTCGCTAGTAAATTACTAGCATACTGAGTAGACCCAGTATCGGCTTGCGCCCTGTTTTCTTCTAAATTACCGGCGCCGACCAGGTACAGCAGCAGCGGTGGATCCTCGATATTCAGCAGCGCGTCGGGGTAATCGGCATCGCCCAGCGCCAGCACGCGGCGCCGCGTGCCCGGCTGCGCCTCGCGCAGCCATTGCCAGGTGGCCTCGAGCTGGGCGGCCAACCCGGGCGGCTCGGCCAGCAGTGCCTTCGCCTGGGTGGCGCTGACGAGGTTCTGCAGCGCGGCGTGGGACTGGCCGAACACCGCCTGCGGCAATCCGAACGCGGCCAGCAGCTTGCGCGCGCCCGCATTGCCCACGCCGGGGGTCAGGGTAAGTCTGAGCCAGGCGGCGAGTTCGTCGCGCTCCATGCGAAGCGTGGCCGATCAGGCCGCTGGCACAGGCCAGTAGGAGGGCATTCCCTTCAACGCGGATTCGTGAAGCGGTCGCCCACCCGCACGCCGTCGTTCGTCTCCAGGATCAGCGCAAACGACAATTTCTGGAACGGGCTGAACACCATCAGCAGGCCGTTGCGCTCGTTTGGCAGTTTCATCTGCGCGTGCGCCGGATCGGTCGAATCCACGAGGGTGCGGCCGTCCTTGAGAAGCGCCAGCACATCGCCGCTCTCGATACCGTCGTCGGTGCCGCGGTTGATCACCACCACCTGGTTCTGCGCCGCATTTGCGACCGCGCTGCCATAGATCGACACGATGCGCCCCTTCACCTCGCCTTGCGGCGCATGCGGCGTGTAGCTGAGGAACTGGTGCGGCGGCTCGGGCAGCAGCCGGTCGCCGACCCGGATCTCTTCCTTGGTGGATTCGATGTACAGCGTGGCGGGCACGACATCGGTCTGGGTCGTGCCGTTGTCCTGCGTGCTCGTGGTCGATTCACCGCGCACGAGACGCGCCTTGCCGAGGTACTGCGCCTCGTAGCCGAGCACCTTGCCGGTGTCGGGGTCCTTCAAAGGCGTGGCGTCGCGGAACACGCGAAACTCGCTTGGCTTGCCGGGGCCGAGTTCCAGCGGTGCGGCCGCATCCCCGCGCGCGAAGGCGCGATCCCCGTGCGACACCATCACGTGGTTTTCCTGGGTTGCCACGATGCGCGGCGCGTGCGCCAGGGTGTCTTCGTCCACGATGATGCCCTGCGACAGGAACGGGTCGATCAGATCGGGGCGCAGCGTGGGCAGGGCGCTGTTCGCCAGGGATTCATAGCGCGTATGCGGCTCCAGGCGCACCGTGGGCATCGGTCCGCCGGGGCCTTGCGCCTCGCCGACGCGCAGCCGCGCGCGGCCGTTGGATTTGTCGAGATACAGGTTCTGGCCGGGATAGATGAGATTCGGGTTGCGGATCTGCTGCAGGTTCATGCCCCACAACTCGGGCCAGCGCCACGGATGCCTCAGATACATGCCCGAGATGGCCCACAGCGTGTCGCCGCGCTTGACGGTGTAGTGGTCCGGCGCGTTCGGCGCGAGTTCGGCGAGCGGCACCCCGGCTTGCGCGACTTGCTGCGCCGTGGCGCGCTGCGCCGGGGTGACCGGATAAATCTTCTGGGCCTGCGCCGGCGCGGCCAGCAGGGCGGCCATCGCGGCCAGAGCCCACAGCGGGGCCCGCAGTGCAAGGTGGGTGGTTGCCGGGCTGGACGTCGCCATCATGTGTTTCATATTTTTCGGTATCACGGACACCCCAAATGGGACTGGATCGGGCTGGCTGCACGCGGCAGAAAACCCGGCGGGAATCTTCACAAGTCGCGGCTGATTTTCCGCTCAAGCCCTTGAATGGGCAACGTTTATTGGCTTTTGCGGGTGCCGGCAGCCGCAAAAGTAGCGAAAATAGCGACATCCATTTCAGGATTTTCATGGCCTTGCTCCCGATTCTCTGCTATCCCGATCCGCGGCTGAACACCGTGGCCAGGCCGGTGCGCGCGGTCGACGCGCGCGTGCGGGCGCTGGTCGCCGACATGTTGCAGACCATGTACGACGCCCAGGGCATTGGGCTGGCGGCCACCCAGCTCGACGTGCACGAGCGCGTGATCGTGATCGACGTGTCCGACGAGCGCAACCAGCCGCTCGTGCTGATCAACCCCGAAATCATCTGGACCAGCGCCGAGCGCCATGTCAGCGACGAGGGCTGCCTGTCGGTGCCCGGCATCTACGACGGCGTGGAACGCGCCGCCGCCGTGAAGGTGCGCGCGCTGGACGCGCAGGGCGAGTTGCGCACCATCGACGCCGATGGCACGCTGGCCGTGTGCATCCAGCACGAGATGGACCATCTGGTGGGCAAGGTGTTTGTCGAGTATCTGTCGCCGCTCAAGCGGAACCGGATCAAGACCAAGATGCTCAAAGCCAGACGCGAAGAGGAAAAGGTCTGACCGGCTGCGCGTCCCGTTCCACCTGGAGATATTCATTCATGTCACTGTGCAAATCAGCGGTCCTGGCGGCGCTCGGTGCGGTGCTGGCGGGCTGCGTGGCCTTTTCGTCGGTGCAACCCGGCATGACCCGGGCCGAGGTGGTGTCGCAAATGGGCCGGCCGACCGCCGTGGTGCCGCTGCAAGGTGGAGAGCAGCGCCTGCAGTATTCGAGCGAGCCCGCCGGCCAGACCGTGTACATGGTGGACCTGGACGCGTCGGGCCACGTGCTGCGCAAGGAACAGGTTCTGACCGCCGCCGGCCTGGCCCGGATCCAGCCCGGCTGGAGTGGCGCCGATGTGCTGCGCGATTTCGGCCCGCCCGCGCGGATCGACCATGTGGCGAACTGGCAAGGCGATGTCTGGACCTATCGCTGGCGCAGCGATACGGACATGTATTACTGGGTTTTCTTCGACCGGCACGGCAAGGTCGGGCGCACCCAGCAGGGAATGGAATTCTTCGGCGGGCCGGACAACATCAACGTCAAAGGCAGGAAGTAAGTCCGCCTTGCGCCCCGAACCAGCGGCCACCAAAGGCCCGAACCCTGCAGCCTGGCCCGACCGATGCGCCTGATCTTTGCCGGCACGCCCGAGTTTGCCCTGGTTGCCCTGCAGCAGCTGCACGGCGCGGGCCACGAGATCGCGCTGGTACTGACCCAGCCCGACCGTCCTGCCGGGCGCGGCCTGAAGCTGCGGGCCTCCCCGGTCAAGCAGTTCGCGCTGGCGCATCGGATCGCCGTGGCGCAGCCGCGCAGCGTGCGGCTGGACGGCAAGTACCCGGATGATGCGGCGGCGGCGCGCGCCGCCATCGAGGCCGCGCAGGCCGACGCAATGGTCGTGGCCGCCTACGGGCTGATCCTGCCGCAGTGGGTGCTCGATGCACCGCGTTGGGGGTGTGTGAACATCCACGCCTCGCTGTTGCCGCGCTGGCGCGGCGCGGCGCCGATCCAGCGCGCCATCGAGGCCGGCGATGCCGAGACCGGCGTCACCCTCATGCAGATGGATGCAGGGCTGGACACCGGCGGCATGCTGCTGGCGGAACGCGTGCCGATCGCGGCCAGGGAGACCGGCGCCAGCCTGCACGACAAGCTGGCGCAAGCCGGCGGGCGGCTGATCGTGCAGGCGCTGGCGCGCGCGCCCGAGAACGGCTTGGCGCCCGTCCCGCAACCCGAGGCCGGTGTGAGCTACGCGCACAAGATCGACAAGCAGGAGGCACTGATCGACTGGCGCCGACCCGCGCCCGAGATCGAGCGGCAGATCCGCGCCTTCGACCCGTTCCCGGGGGCTGCGAGCCGGCTCGGCGCCGAACTCATCAAACTCTGGAGCTCCGAAATAGATAGCGAACTATTCATATTGGATAAGGGCTATGGCACGATTTTGTCTGCAAATCCGGATGGCGTGCGTGTCGCCTGCGGCAGCGGCGTGCTGCGTGTGACCGCGTTGCAGCGCGCCGGCGGCAAGCGCCTGGCGGCGGCCGATTTCCTGCGCGGGTATCCGTTGACGCCCGGCATGCGCTTCGCGCCTTGACGTGCCGCGTGGCTTGTTGTCGGCGCGCGCCGGGCCCTGCGCCGCGCCACTAAAATCGGCGCCAGCTTCTCGTCTGCGAGCATCGATGGCCATGAACTTCATCCGCTTCTCCGATCTGTGTGCCCAGGGCCGGGTCCAGGGCCGGCGCGTCTTCATCCGGGCCGATCTGAACGTGCCGATGGACGAGGCCGGTCGCATCACCGAGGACACCCGCATCCGTGCCTCCGTGGCCTGCATCCGCATGGCGCTGGACGCCGGCGCGGCCGTGATGGTGACCTCGCACCTCGGGCGCCCCACCGAGGGCGAATGGAAGCCGCGCGATTCGCTGGCCCCGGTCGCCGCGCGCCTGGCCGAACTGCTCGGCCGCGCGGTGCCCCTGGTGGCCCACTGGGTCGATGGTGTCCAGCTGGACGGCCGCCCGCTCGCCGCGGGCGAGCTGGTTCTGCTGGAGAACTGCCGCGTCAATCCGGGCGAGAAAAAGAATGATGAGGGGCTGGCCCGCAAAATGGCCGCGCTGTGCGACATATTTGTGCACGATGCCTTTGGCACGGCGCATCGGGCGGAGGCCAGCACGTACGGCATCGCACGGTTCGCGCCGATCGCCTGCGCCGGCCCACTCTTGGCCGCGGAGATGGATGCCATCGCGCGCGCGCTCGGCAACCCGAAGCGTCCGCTCGTGGCCATCGTGGCAGGCTCCAAAGTCTCGACCAAGCTCACCATTTTGAAAAGCCTGGCCGCGAATGTCGATCAGCTGATCGTGGGCGGCGGCATTGCCAACACCTTCATGCTCGCGAGCGGCCTGGCCATTGGCAAGAGCCTGGCCGAGCCCGCCCTGCTGGCTGAGGCCCGCGCCGTGATCGA
>DATNBD010000110.1:0-10627 GCA_035572155.1 Rhodoferax sp. | reverse complement strand
CCATGACCTACCAGGCCGCGTCGGGCGGCGGCGCGCAGCACATGCGCGAGCTGCTGACCCAGTTCGGCACGCTGAACCACGAAGTGCGCGCCCTGCTCGACGACCCCAAGTCGGCCATTCTGGAAATCGACCGGCGCATTCTGGTCAAGCAGCAGTCGCTGAGCGCCAGCGAGACCACCCACTTCGGTGTGCCGCTGGGCGGCTCGCTGATTCCGTGGATCGACAAGGATCTGGGCGACGGCATCAGCAAGGAGGAATGGAAGGCCGGTGCCGAAACCAACAAGATCCTGGGCCAGGGTCCGGGGTTCGGCACAGCCGCTACGCCGGTCGACGGCTTTTGCGTGCGCATTGGTGCGATGCGCTGCCACAGCCAGGCGCTGACCTTCAAGCTCAAGAAGAACGTTCCCACTGCCGACATCGAGGCCCTGATCGCGGCGGACAACGCCTGGGTCAAAGTCGTGCCGAACACACGCGAAGCGACCATCCAGGACCTGACCCCGGTGGCGGTGACCGGCACGCTGGGCATCCCGGTCGGGCGCATCCGCAAGCTCGCGATGGGGCCGGAGTATGTAGGCGCCTTTACCGTGGGCGACCAGCTTTTGTGGGGCGCTGCCGAGCCGCTGCGCCGCATGCTGCGCATCCTGCTGGAAGCCTGATAGGCTGCGGGCGATAATCCGGGCCGTGACAGCCCCTTGCCGCCGTTGTCGTTTGGCAACAGTGGCTTGGCGATAGTGTCGACTAGTTGCAGGCTGGCGAAGCTTGAACCGGTCGCAGCTTGTCAGGGTAAGACATTGATGTTACTGTCAATTTCCACGACCAAGTGTCAACGCTTTGCTCCAAATGATGCGAAAAAAATTGCCCGCTGACTCAACCTGTGTTGTTCCGAAATCAGCGAAAAAGCCACGCGGCTGGAAGGCAGGCGCCCTGACTGCCGCCATCGCGATGTCTTTGGGTCTTGCCGGCATCGATGCTCACGCGTTGGCGCTGGGCGAACTCACGGTTCAGTCGGCGCTGGGCGAACCGCTGCGCGCTGAAATCGACATCCCGGACATCAACGCTGCAGAGGCGGCGAGCCTGCAGACCAGTGTGGCGCCCCCCGCCGATTACAAGACGGCCGGGCTGGAATACAACCCGGCCGTTTCCAAATTGCGCATCACCTTGGCGCATCACCCCGATGGACGGGCCTATTTGAGCCTGCGCAGTGACCAAGTGGTGAATGATCCGTTCATTGACGTCATCCTCGTGGCCAACTGGTCTTCCGGACGCATCGAGCGCGACTACACGATGCTGTTCGACCCGAACCTGACGCGCCAGCTGCCGCCCGTCAGACCGGTGGCGCCCCAAATCTCGGCAATGCCAGCCATGCCCGCACCCAGCATGGCGAGGCCCTCGATGCGCCGTGCGCCGATCACTCGTACCGAGTCGGCTCCAGGCGCGGGTGGACAACTCGTCGTGAAGCGCGGCGATACGGCCGGACGGATCGCCGCCGCCAACAAGCCGGAAAATGTATCGCTGGATCAGATGCTGGTTGCGCTGCTGCGCAGCAACCCGCAGGCGTTCATCCACGGCAACGTGAACCGGATGCGGGCAGGCGCGGTGCTGACTCTGCCGGATGCGCAACAGGCAGCTGCCGTGCCCGCCGGCGAAGCCCGAAAAACCATCGTGGCGCAGATCCGCAATTTCAACGAATTCCGCCACGAACTGGCCGAGCGTGCGCCCGCGACGCAAACGGCCGCCGCCAACCGCCAGGGCGGCGGGCAGATGCAGGCCAATGTCGAGGAAAAGGCCCCCGGCGAAAACTCGCCGGACAAGCTGCTGCTCTCCAAAGGCGGTATGCACGGCAACACCGCAGCGGAAGCCACGCTTGCCGCGCGCAAGGCCCAGGAGACCGAGGCGCGCGAGGCCGAACTATCGAAAAACATCAACGAATTGAGCAAGCTGGAGGCGGCGTCGAAGGCCGCCGGTTCGTCGGCGCCAGCCCTGGGGGCCAGTGCTGCCAAGGGCGGGGTGGAAGTCGCCGTGGGCGCGGCGCCAACCGCGTCCGCCGCCACGCCGGAGCCCGTTGCGGCCGGCGCAAGCGCCCCGCAGACGCCGGCCACGGTCGCGTCTGCGCCGAGTCCGGCCAAGGTGACGCCCAAGCCCGTGCTGGTCAAGGCCGCGCCAAAGCCGGCGCCCGAAACCGGCTTCGTGAGCGAACTCCTCGATAACCCGATGCTGCCGCTGGCCGCCGGCGGCCTGATCGTCCTGCTCGCGGGTCTGGGCGTCTACCGGGCGCGCCAGCGCAAGAAAGCGGGACTGGTGGACAGCTCGTTCCTGGAAAGCCGCCTGCAGCCCGACTCCTTTTTTGGCTCCAGCGGCGGCCAGAGCGTGGATACCAGCAAAACAGCGGCTCCCAGTTCGTCCATGGTGTACTCCGCCAGCCAGCTCGATGCCGCGGGCGACGTGGATCCGGTGGCCGAAGCCGATGTGTACCTGGCCTACGGCCGTGACCTGCAGGCCGAGGAAATCCTCAAGGAAGCCATGCGGACCAATCCGTCACGCGTGGCGATCCAGGCGAAATTGCTCGAAATTTATGCCAAGCGGCGTGACGTCAAGACGTTCGAAGCGGTCGCGACCGAAGCCTACAACCTGACCGCGGGCAATGGCGCCGAGTGGGATCAAATCTGCAAGCTCGGGCAGGAACTCGATCCCGCCAATCCCCTGTACCAGCCCGGCGGCCATCCGCCCGCGCAGGCTGCCGCGACTGGGGGAACCGGCAAGGCTGTCTTCGAAGACCCGGTCAATACCATGCCGCGCTCCGTGCACCCCGCGCTTTCCCAATCGCCGGTGCCGGTTGATCTCGACCTTGACCTCGACTTCTCGGACGCCAAGCCGGCGCCGATCCTTCCAAGCAGGGTAGGCGCCGCCGTGGACGATGTCACGCCACGCATGCGTGACGCGGAGCCCACGGTCACCATCAACGCCCCGACTTCGGCGTCGGCGCCGCTGGACATGGATTTCAGCGCGGCCACCTCCGGCTTCCAGCACCCCGCCCCGGAGGCCGCGCCGGCTCAGCCGCCCGCCGAAAAACCGGCTCCCAACTCCGGCATGATCGACTTCGACATGAATTCGTTGTCGCTGGATCTGGACGGCGCCGTGCCGACCGACAGGGCGCCGCTCACCGCCAGTGAATCGGCGCATGACCCGATGGCGACGAAGCTGGCGCTGGCGGAAGAATTCCGCACCATAGGCGATTCGGACGGGGCGCGCGCCCTCGCCGAGGAAGTGCTGTCCCAGGCCTCCGGCAGTCTGAAAGAGCGCGCGCAAAAGCTGATTTCCGAACTGCGCTAAAGACCATGGGCTCGCGCGGTCTCGTGTCGACGTCGTCGTGCTGAGGCTGGCGCTAGGCATCAGCTACAACGGACGGGCCTATGAGGGCTGGCAGAGCCAGCCCTCGGGCCGCACGGTCCAGGACCAGCTCGAATCCGCGCTCGCGCGCTTTACCCAGACTCCCATCTCCACGCTTTGCGCCGGCCGCACCGATACCGGCGTGCACGGCCTGATGCAGGTTGTGCATTTCGATACCGAGCTGCGGCGCGAGCCGTTCTCGTGGGTGCGCGGCACCAACACCTATTTGCCACCCGACATCGCGGTGCAATGGGCGCAGCAGGTGCCCGCCGAATTTCATTGCCGCGCCAGCGCCATCGCCCGGCGCTACGCCTACGTGCTGCTGCAGTCGCCGGTGCGTCCCAGCGTGGAAGCGAAACGCGTGGGCTGGACGATGCATCCGCTCGACGCTGAAGCGATGCGCCTGGCCGCGCGGCAACTGGTGGGGGAACACGACTTCACGTCGTTTCGAGCCTCGGCGTGCCAGGCCCGATCGCCGGTCAAAATCCTCAAAAGCGTCGAGATTGCGCGGCGCAGCGCCGCCGCATCCACCTACTGGCACTTCGAATTCGAAGCCAATGGATTCCTGCATCACATGATCCGCAACATCATGGGTTGCCTGGTGGCGGTCGGCGAGGGCCGCCAGCCGCCCGAGTGGATGCAGACCGTGCTGGCCGCGCGCAGCCGCGACGCGGCGGCCCCGACTTTTTCGCCCGACGGCCTGTACTTTCTGGGGCCGGTGTACGAAGACCGCTGGGGCCTTCCAAAGCGCGTGGCTGCGTATGATTGGATTCCGTGACACCCACCCCACCCCAAGTCCGCACCCGGATCAAGATCTGCGGCCTGACGCGCGAGCAGGATGTGGATGCGGCCGTAGCCGCCGGCGCCGACGCCGTGGGTTTCGTGCTGTACCCGCCCAGCCCGCGCTATGTCACGCCCGCACGCGCAGGGGAGCTGGCCCGGCGCCTGCCGCCGTTTGTCACGCCCGTGCTGCTGTTCGTCAATGAGGTTACTACGAAAATAATAGCTGCTTGCGTAGATATACCAAGGGCTACAGTGCAATTTCATGGTGAAGAAACACCTGCAGGCTGCGATCGGGTCGGGCGCCCCTACATTCGCGCCGCGCGGATTCCGCTGGGCGCGGCAGCAGCAGGATTCGACCTCGTAAAATACGCGCAGGATTACTCAAACGCCCAGGCCATCCTGCTCGACGCGCATGTCGACGGCTATGGCGGCGGCGGCAAGGCATTCAATTGGTCACTTCTGCCTCCAAGCGTCGACGCTCACCTCGTCTTGAGTGGTGGGTTGAATGCTGCCAACGTGATCGATGGCATTTTGCAGGTCAGGCCGCGTTGCAGGACGCTGGCCGTTGATGTGAGTTCCGGCGTCGAGATCCGCAAAGGGATCAAGAGCGCGGAGAAGATCAATCAGTTCGTTGCCGCCGTGCGCGCGGCCGACGAACAATTTGCAAAGTCAAGCCATGTTCCAGTACCAGCAACCTGACCCGACAGGCCACTTCGGGATTTACGGCGGCAGCTTCGTCAGTGAGACGCTGACGCACGCCATCAACGAGCTGAAAGATGCCTACGCGAAGTACCAGCACGACCCCGCCTTTGTCGCGGAATTCAAGGACGAACTCGCGCACTACGTCGGCCGGCCGTCGCCGATTTACCATGCCGCGCGCACCAGCCGCGAGTTGCAAGGCGCACAGATCTACCTCAAGCGCGAGGACCTGAACCACACGGGCGCGCACAAGATCAACAACGTGATCGGGCAGGCCATGCTGGCGCGGCGCATGGGCAAGCCGCGCATCATCGCGGAGACCGGCGCCGGCCAGCATGGCGTGGCCACAGCCACCATCTGCGCGCGCTACGGGCTCGAATGCGTGGTCTACATGGGCAGCGAGGACGTCAAGCGCCAGAGCCCCAACGTGTACCGCATGAACCTGCTGGGCGCGACCGTGGTGCCGGTGGAAAGCGGCAGCCGAACGCTGAAAGACGCGCTGAACGAAGCCATGCGCGACTGGGTCGCCAACGTGGACAACACCTTCTACATCATCGGCACCGTGGCCGGGCCACACCCGTACCCGACCATGGTGCGCGACTTCCAGCGCGTGATCGGCGATGAATGCCTGACGCAGATGCCCGAGATGACGGGCGGCAAGCAGCCCGATGTGGTGGTCGCCTGCGTGGGCGGCGGCAGCAACGCGATGGGTATTTTCTACCCCTACATCGGGCGCGAGGCCACGCGCCTGATCGGCGTCGAGGCGGCCGGGCTGGGGCTCGACAGCGGCAAGCACGCCGCCTCCATCCTGCGCGGCAGCCCCGGCGTGCTGCATGGCAACCGCACCTACGTGCTGCAGGACGACAACGGCCAGGTGACCGAAACCCACAGCATCAGCGCCGGACTGGACTATCCCGGTGTCGGCCCCGAGCACGCGTTTCTCAAGGACATTGGCCGCGCCGAGTACGTGGGCATCACCGACGCCGAGGCGCTCGCGGCGTTCCACTACCTGTGCCGCACCGAGGGCATCATTCCCGCACTCGAATCGAGCCACGCCGTCGCGCATGCGATGAAGCTGGCGAAGACCATGCGGCCCGACCAGTCCATTCTGGTGAATTTGTCGGGGCGCGGCGACAAGGACATCGGCACCGTTGCCGACCTGTCCGGCATTGATTTCTACGACCGCCCGTCGATGCGCGGGCATGCCGTCAAGGGCCGGGCGCAGGAGATTGCATGAGCCGCATCCAGAGCACGCTCGCGACCCTGAGATCGCAAGGTCGCAAGGCGCTGATTCCCTACGTCACGGCGGGCTTTCCGTTTGCCGACATTACGCCCGAACTGATGCACGGCATGGTTGCCACCGGAGCCGACATCATCGAGCTTGGCGTGCCGTTCAGCGACCCGTCGGCCGACGGCCCGGTGATCCAGAAGGCGGGCGACAAGGCGCTGGCCTTCGGCATCGGCATGACGCAGGTGCTGAAGATGGTGCAAGCGTTCCGCCAGCAAAACCAGCGCACGCCGGTCGTGCTGATGGGCTACGCAAACCCGATCGAGCGTTACGACCAAAAGCATGGCGGGGGCGATCAGCAAAGCGCGTTCATCCGCGACGCGGCGCAAGCGGGCGTGGACGGCGTGCTGGTGGTGGACTACCCGCCCGAGGAGTGCGTGGACTTCGCCGCCCGGCTCAAGGCGCACAACATCGACCTGATCTTTTTGCTGGCACCCACCAGCACCGACGAGCGCATGGCGCAAGTGCAAAAGGTGGCCAGTGGCTACGTGTACTATGTCTCGCTCAAGGGCGTGACGGGCGCCGGCACACTCGACCAGGGTGCCGTGCAGGCCATGCTGCCGCGCATTCGACGGCACGTGAGCGTGCCGGTGGGCGTGGGTTTTGGCATCCGCGACGCAGCCACCGCCAAGGCCATCGGCGAGGTGGCCGACGCCGTGGTAATCGGCACCCGAATCATCCAGCTGATCGGCGAGCAGCCGCACGACAAGGTGGTCGAAGCGGCCGGCGCCTTCCTGCGCGAAGTGCGCACGGCACTGGATTCATAATGCACCCGGCGTACAGCATCGACAGAGGAAGCAGGACATGAGTTGGCTAGAAAAACTTCTCCCCCCCAAAATCCAGCAGAAAACCGATTCGGCAGACCGGCGCAGTGTGCCCGAGGGCCTGTGGATCAAGTGTCCGAGCTGCGAGACGGTGCTCTACAAGACCGATCTGGAGCAGAACCAGAACGTGTGTCCGAGCTGCGGCCACCACCACCGCATCGGTGCACGCGCGCGGCTCGATGCGTTCCTCGACCCGGAAGGCCGTTACGAGATCGGCCAGGAAGTCCTGCCGGTGGACGCGCTCAAGTTCAAGGACAGTCGCAAATACCCCGAGCGCCTGAAAGAGGCGCTGGAAAACACCGGCGAGACCGACGCGCTGGTGGTGATGGGCGGCGCGGTGCACAGCATCAGCGTCGTGGTGGCGTGTTTCGAGTTTGACTTCATGGGCGGCAGCATGGGCAGCGTGGTGGGCGAACGCTTCGTGCGCGGCGTGCATGCGGCGATCGAGCAAAAAGTGCCCTTCATCTGCTTCACCGCCACCGGCGGTGCCCGCATGCAGGAAGGCCTGCTGAGCCTGATGCAGATGGCCAAGACGAATGCCGCGCTGACCCGCCTGGCCAAGAAAGGTCTGCCCTACATCAGCGTGCTGACCGATCCGACCATGGGCGGCGTCAGCGCCGGATTCGCTTTCGTGGGTGATGTGGTAATCGCCGAGCCGAAGGCATTGATCGGCTTCGCGGGCCCGCGGGTGATCGAATCCACGGTCCGGGTGACGCTGCCCGAAGGTTTTCAGCGCGCCGAATTCCTGCAGCAAAAAGGGGCCATCGACTTCATCTGCGACCGCCGCGAACTGCGCAAGACGGTCGCGACCACGCTGGCCATGCTGCTGCGCCAGTCGGCGGACGCAGTGGCTTGACCTCCCCCGGCAAGCGCGATCAATTCAGTGGAGCAGGGCCGACTGGAGTGACAGCCAGACCATGGAGGCCACCTGCAGCAGCACCAGCAGCACCAGCGGCGAAAGGTCGATGCCGCCGACCAGCGGAACGATGCGCCGGATCGGCCGCAGCAGCGGCTCGCACAGGCGATCGATAACGTAGAACAACGGCGCGCCGGGCTGCACCCAGGACATCACCGCATAGACGATCAGCAGCCCCGTGAGGCCTGAGATCAGCAGCCGGACCAGGCCGAACACCGCGAGTACGGGCAGGTAAATCAGTCCGCTCTCGCCTCCGCCCAGCAGCCACAGCACGATGTATTGGGCCAGCACCAGCAGGAACGCGCCCGCCAGACTGGCCAGATCCCATCGCCCGGCCGCGGGCACCACCCGGCGCAGCCGCAGCACCAGCCAGTCGGTCAGCGCAAACACAAAGCGCCCCACCGGATTGGCAAAAGGGACGCGCTGATACTGCATATACAGGCGCAGCAGACAGGCGCTGCCGAGCAGACCGATGGCGACGTCGAGCAGAAAGGAGATGATTTGGTAGAGCATGTGCGCAGAAATCCGGCAGGTCATGGGATGATAGCGGTCGCAAGCCATTATTCGATGCCGCCTCCCCTCGCCCTTTCCTCATTGCCCCTGTTTCCGCTGGGCACGGTGCTGTTCCCGGACGGTTTTCTGCCGCTTCGCGTGTTCGAGGTGCGCTATCTCGACATGATCGGCAAATGCCACAAGGCCGGCGCGCCATTTGGGGTGGTCTGCCTCACCGAGGGCGCCGAAGTGCGCGTGCCGGGCGTCAGCGAAACCTTTTGCGATGTCGGCACGCTGGCCACCATCACGCGAATGGAGACCCCGCAGCCGGGGCTGATGCAGATTCACTGCACGGGTGCCCAACGCTTTCGGATCACGCGCCGCGAGCGACTCAAGCACGGGCTGTGGGTCGCCGACGTGCAGCGCATCGACAGCGACCTGACCGTGCCCGTGCCGGACGACCTGCGGGGCACGGCCGCAGCGCTGCGCCAGCTGATCCGGAAGCTGGAATCGAGTGAGGTGCCGCCGGAACCCATGCCGCTGCAGCCGCCCTGGCGGTTCGATGACTGCGGCTGGGTTGCCAATCGCTGGTGTGAATTGCTGCCGCTT
The DNA here is from genome assembly GCA_035572155.1 of Rhodoferax sp. GTDB lineage: Bacteria > Pseudomonadota > Gammaproteobacteria > Burkholderiales > Burkholderiaceae_C > Rhodoferax_A. The sequence continues at coordinate 1,629 of DATNBD010000110.1, read as the reverse complement.
CCATCCGAGCTCAAGCAGCGCCTGATGACGCTGGACAATCCGCTGATGCGTCTGGAGCTCGTGACGGATCTGCTGGCCCGCACCGGCATCTCGCATTGATTCGGACGAAGCAAGCCAAGAATCTAAAATAACGCCTTGGGCGGCCGGCCCGCCCCTCCCGCAGCCCGGCTCACTGCCTTATATCCATAGCGATCCTGATTCATGTCCGACCCAAAAACCACCGTGGCGCCCGTCGCCGCGCCCGACGAAAATCTGCTGATCCTGGAGCGCCGCGAAAAACTCAAGGCCCTGCGCCAGCGCCAGCGTGAGGGCAAGGGCGTCGCCTTCCCCAACGACTTCAAGCCGTCCGACCACGCAGCCCCGCTGTTCGCCGCGCACGATGGCAAAACCACGGAAGAACTGGCGGCGCAGGGCATCACCGCGAAAATCGCGGGGCGCATGATGCTCAAACGCGTCATGGGCAAGGCCAGCTTTGCGACGCTGCAGGACAGCAGCGGGCGCATCCAGATTTACGTCACGCGCGATGCCGTCGGCGAAGAGTTGTACACCCGCTTCAAGCATTGGGATCTGGGCGACATCGTGGCCGCCGAGGGCCAGGTCTTCAAGACCAAGACCGGCGAGCTCTCCATCCACGCCAGTAACGTGCGCCTGCTCACCAAGAGCCTGCGCCCCATGCCCGACAAATTTCACGGCATGGCCGACCAGGAAACCAAGTACCGCCAGCGCTACGTGGACCTGATGACCGACGAGTCGGCGCGCGAGCGCTTCAAGGCACGCAGCAAGGCCGTCAGCGCGATCCGCGACTTTATGGTGGCGAACGACTTTCTGGAAGTCGAGACACCCATGCTGCACCCCATTCCCGGCGGCGCCAATGCCAAGCCGTTCAAGACGCACCACAACGCGCTGGATCAGGAAATGTTCCTGCGCATCGCGCCCGAGCTGTACCTCAAACGCCTGATCGTCGGCGGCTTCGAGCGCGTGTTCGAGATCAACCGCAGCTACCGCAACGAAGGCATCTCGGTGCGCCACAACCCCGAGTTCACCATGATGGAGTTCTACGCGGCGTACTGGAACTACCTGGATTTGATGAGCTTTACCGAGGCCATCATCCGCGACGTGGCGCAGAAAACACTGGGTACGCTGCAGCTCCAATACGGCGGCAAGCCGGTGGATCTGTCGCAGCCGTTCGAGCGGCTGACCATCGTCGAAGCCATTCTCAAACACACCGATGCCGGCGCCCACGTGCACGATGCCGCCTGGCTGATCAACGCCCTCAAAAAGCTCGGCCTATCGGAGGCGAAGAACAAGCTCTCCAGCCGGTCGCTGCCCAGCCTGCAGGTGCTGTACTTCGAAGAGGCCGTGGAAGAAAAGCTCTGGCAGCCGACCTTCATCATGGAACATCCGACCGAGATCTCGCCGCTGGCGCGCGCCAACGACGAGCGCCCCGAAGTCACCGAGCGCTTCGAGCTCTACATCACCGGGCGCGAGTTCGGCAATGGCTTTTCCGAGCTCAACGACGCCGAAGACCAGGCGGCGCGCTTCCAGGCGCAAGTGACCGCCAAAGATAGCGGCGACGACGAAGCCATGTACTACGACGCTGACTTCGTGCGCGCTCTCGAATACGGCATG
>DATNBD010000109.1:0-3144 GCA_035572155.1 Rhodoferax sp. | reverse complement strand
TAGAGCCCCAGCCACCAGCATTCATGCGCCTCAGCGCCCGATTTGGGTTCTGGGGCGTTTCTACAAAATGACGAATCAGGCGCCGAAGGTTAAGCGCACCGCACAAGACTTGCGAGCGGCCCTCGAAGAACAGATTGCATTGCTTATGGCGTACTGTAAGCATTTCGATAGCGGTGAGCCGGAATTTTCTAAGCCTATGGCAACCGCTGTACGCGTGCTTCTGCATCAGACTCGAAATTCGCACTCTGTCTTGCATCAACTTAACTTGCGCAGCGGTCGCTATTTCGCAGTTAGCCCGCCACTCAACCCACGGAACTTGCTAAGCGAATGCAACCTCGTAGTCATGCGAGTTGGGCCCACAGGTGCAATTTATTTGCCTCAACTGGAATTTCTTCCGGTTGGTAAAAGTCGAATGCCGTTTCCAGAGTGGTGGACCGGCCCGGTAGCAAAAGCCCAGGACAAAGTAACCATGTCTCGAATGGACATCGTTTGTGCCGTAGCGAATATGGACGGTGGGGCACATATCGACCCATCTTTTACCGCGCTTTATGAGCGTTTTCGAACCGGCGAATTCTTAGGGTGGAGAGCAATGCGCGAAGGGGAGCCAGGAGAGCTAATCTCGTCTCCGCAGTACGCGTGCATCAGAGCGATCGCGCATGAGCTCCTGCTTACCCTGGGGAAGTACGCACCTTGGTGTTTTCGTGCGCCGTATCAAGCCGTGCCTGCGCATTAGTCAACGCAGGGGTTTTACACGCTCGCCAGCTCTCGCTCTCACGTAGTGCTCAGTCATATCTCGGTTCTTCTCGGTTCTTATGAGCCAGAAACTTTTGCGAATGCGTTAGGTCGCCGGTATCGGTAGCGGCCTTCGCCCGGATGTCCCGAAACTGAAAATCCACCTTCGCCAGCGTGCGAGCCTTGTCGAAGCGTGAGCGCAGCGCGAATTGAGTCAAGGGCTGCCGGCCACGCGCATGCCCGCCCGTCACGAGCCGATGCGTGAGGCCGATTTCGGCAGCGATGGCGGCCGCCCAAGCCCCGCCGCGCTGCCTCAGGCCGTCGCGGTCTTGCCGATTCGCACGCGCCAGGTCTCCGGGCCCGATTCCAGGTAGTCCCAGGTAAATTTCCCGGTGTGCTCGGCATCGAACTGGTAATACAGGGGCTTCGGATCGTGGTCATTGATCAGGACAAAGCTTTTGCCGGGGGCCAGACCCTGCCAGGTGCTGAAGATGGTGCTGTGCCGTTGCATGGGAACGAGTTGGCGTACGTCCAGGTTTTCGCTGTTGCTCATGAGTGTGCTTCCTTTTGGGTTGGGGTTGATGAAATGGTGCTGTCACCGGGCGGTGATTCTTTTCGGCTGCTGCGCTTTGGATGGGTCAGGTTGTGCATCACGCCGTTCAGGCGCTCGGCTTCCTTCGGTTGATCGTGCCGCAGCAACGACCAACCCTGCGCCGCGAGACGGCAGGCCGCGTCGATCTCTCCGGCGTCCCCCATGCGCAGCAAGGCTTGCACGAAAAGACGGTTCAGTGCGATGAGCGAGTCGGGGGCTTGCATGCCGGATCAGTATTCCTGCACGCCAAAGTGTTCCTTGGCCTGCGGACTCATCGCCTGTGCGGTCCAGCGTGGATCCCAGACCAGGTTGATCTCGACATCGTCCACGCCTTCCATCTCTTCCAGGCGCTGCTTCACGCCGCCCTGGATCATGTCCGACGCGGGGCAGCCCGGCGTTGTCATTGTCATGATGACGACCGCCAGGCGATCGATCAGTTCGACCTCATAGACCAGGCCGAGATCGACGATGTTGTAGCCGAGTTCCGGGTCGAACACATCCTTGAGCGCTTCGCGCATTTCCGCGCTGGTGAGCCCGCTCACGATGCGCTGCCGCAGCGGATCAGGACCCGGTATTCGCTGGCGCCGGTTTTCTCGCAATGGGCTCCGTGGCCGCGCGTCTGCAATTCCGGATACAGCAGCAGCGGATCCCGGTCATACAAGCCTTCCAGCACTTCGCCCGGTGCCATGCTCTCCAGCGCCTCCAGCGTGATGACCATGGGTTCCGGCGGCATCATGCCGCGGTTGTCCAGCGTATGGCTGGGCGCGGGCCAGGCGCTGGCGTCGTCCTGCCCGGGCTGAGCCACGGACTGCGCCGCGGCGCCTTCGGATGTGAAGATGACCTCCCAATCGCCCTGGCCCAATTCCTTCTCGCAGTGGGCGTAACCCTTTTTCTGCATCACCGCAAACAGCGGCACCGGTTTGAAGGTCGCGAGCAGGCGCAGACCCTGGCCCGTCTTGAGCTGGGCGACCGCTTGCATGATTTCCGGAAAGGGCTCGCCCCCGGCGCGCAGGATCGGGCGCACATCGAGTGTCTGCATGGATTCGGTCATGTCATTTTCCTTGTGTGAGGCGGGAGGGAACGGAGGCCAGCGTGGGCGCCGGGGCAGCCGGCGCCTTCGGCTTGCCCGGTGGCGACGGCATGCCGGGTGGCCGCACCAGGCTGGGCTTGGTGTTCGGGTCCGGGTGGCGCGCGCGCCAGAGTTCGACCGCAATCAGAACGGTCGCCACCAGTTGCAGGGCGGCGGCTATCTTCCATGCAAGCGCCTGACTGCCAGCCAAGGCGGCACTGGCCAACACCGTTGCCGCGAAATAAAGAGCGAAGCCGGGCTTGGCGCGGCGTTCGTTCACCAGATCCTGAACCCGCGGCACCGGGCCCTTGCCCAGTCGTTTGCCGAACACTTCCAGCCAGGTGAGGAAAGGAATGATCTTGTACAACTGGCTCAGGCCCAGTCCGGTCAGGCCACCGAACACGAACAGATAGCCGATCGCGCCGGCAAAGCGGCCCAGCGCGCCCCATGCCAGCGCCAACGCAGCAAACACCAGGGCCAGCGTGACCAAGGTCAGCGCCACGGCCGCCGTGATGCTGTTCAACTCCAGTTGGCGTCGTTTGCGTGCGCGGTAGAACTGGGCGATGTCGGCCAGATAGCAAACGACCCCAACCCCCGCGAGTGCTGCCCCGAGCGCCTCGACCCGGCCCAGCCCCATGCCGCTCCACAGCCCTATCAGCGCGCCGGCCACCAGCAAGGCCAGGCCACCCACCGTCAGAATGAGCGCCGCGTGGGTGCTGCGCCGCGGCTCGTCGGGCGCCAGCATGAACAT
>DATNBD010000108.1:0-3153 GCA_035572155.1 Rhodoferax sp. | reverse complement strand
CCGTAGGCACCCATGCCGACCGCCACGCCCACGATGCCGCCTTCGGAGATCGGCGTGTCGAACACGCGCGAAGTGCCGTACTTCGCCTGCAGGCCTTCGGTGCAACGGAACACGCCGCCGAAGTAGCCCACGTCCTGGCCGAACACCACGACATTGCTGTCGCGCGCCAGCATCACATCCATCGCTGAGCGCAGCGCCTGGATCATGGACATTGGCGTCTTTTTCATATTGTTGTTTGCGTCGGCCATGATCAGACTCCGAGCTGTTGACGCTGCCGGCGCAGATGCTCGGGCATATCTTTGTAAACGCCCTCGAACATGGTCGCGGCGCTGGGCATGCGGCCGTCGGCCAGCGAGCCGTAGCGCTCGGCCTCTTTCTGCGCGGCGCTCACCTCGGCCTCCAGTTCCTTTTGTACCTGCTCGTGCTCGGGCTGCGACCAGGCTTTGATGCCGATCAGATGCTGCTTCAGACGCGCGATCGGATCGCCGAGCGGGAAGCGCGCGGGATCGTCGGCGGGGCGATACTTGCTGGGGTCGTCCGAGGTCGAATGCGGGCCGGCCCGGTAGGTCACCCATTCGATCAGCGTCGGCCCGAGGTTGCTGCGCGCGCGCTCGGCGGCCCACATGGATGCCGCGTACACCGCGAGGAAGTCATTGCCGTCGACGCGCAGCGAGGCGATGCCGCAGCCGACACCGCGCCCCGCAAAGGTCGTGCCCTCGCCGCCGGCAATGGCCTGGAAGGTCGAGATCGCCCACTGGTTGTTGACCACGTTGAGGATGACAGGCGCGCTGTACACATGGGCAAACGTGAGCGCGGTGTGGAAGTCGGCCTCGGCAGTGGCGCCATCGCCGATCCAGCCCGAGGCGATCTTGGTGTCGCCCTTGATCGCCGAGGCCATGCCCCAACCCACCGCCTGGATGAACTGCGTCGCCAGGTTGCCCGAGATCGAGAAGAAGCCGGCGCGCTTGTATGAATACATCACCGGCAGTTGCCGGCCCTTGAGCGGATCATGCTCGTTCGACATCAACTGGCAGATCAGCTCGACCATCGAAATATCGTCGCGCGAGAGCAGCAGGCCCTGCTGCCGGTAGGTCGGAAAGCACATGTCGCCGGACGCCAGCGCCAGCGCGTGCGCGGTGGCAATCGCCTCTTCACCCAAACACTGCATGTAAAACGAGATTTTTTTCTGACGCTGCGCGATCAGCATGCGGGCATCGAAGACACGCGTCTTCATCATGGCGCGCAGCCCGCGGCGCAGCAGCTCGGTGTCAACCTTCGGCGCCCAAGGTCCGACGGCCTGGCCATCGTCATCGAGCACCCGCACCAGGCTGTGCGCCAGATCGCTGGTGTCAGAGGGCAAGGTATCCACCGGGGGCCGGCGCACCTCGCCGGCGCGTGACAGATGCAGATAGGAAAAATCTGTCTCGTGGCCGGGGCGCCCGGTCGGCTCCGGCACGTGCAGATGCAGGGGCTCTGTCTGATTCATTCGCGTCACTCCTCGCTCGATCATGTCTTGCGTCTGGTCGCTGTGGTCGGATCAGCGCGCACGGATAGCACACGTTGTCCGGATATTGCCTTGGCGCGGCGGGGTTGCCACGCGCACCAAATACGGGTGAATCGTAACTGAATTTATAGGCAGGGCAGCGGCGCTACGTTCAGCGCAATGCGCTTCGAACCTGCGCCGTGATCTCGTGGGAACGAAGGCGCGCGGCGTGATCGAAACACTGCGACGCAATCATCAACTCGTCCGCGCCGGTACGGTCGATGAAGGACTGCAGTCCCGCCTGCACCGTGGCGGGTGAACCGATCGCCGAGCACGACAGGACCTGCGCGAGCAGCGCATGCTCTTGTGGGCCGATGCGGCTCAAGTAGTCGGCCTGCGGCGGCGGCAAGCGCATAGGGCGGCCGCTGCGCAGACTCACGAAGGCCTGCTGTTTCGAGGTGGCAAGCAACGCGGCCTCCTCGTCGGTGTCGGCCGCGATGACGTTGAAGCCCAGCATTACATACGGCTTTTGCAGCTGCTTTGAAGGCCGAAAATTGGCCCGGTACAGGGCCACGGCCTCCATCATCTGGGCGGGTGCGAAATGCGAGGCAAACGCATACGGCAAGCCCAGCGCCGCCGCGAGTTGCGCGCCGAACAGGCTGGAGCCCAGGATCCACACCGGCACGTTGGCGCCGGTGCCCGGCACGGCACGCACCGGCAGCCGCGGATCGGCTGCGAAGTACGCCATCAACTCGACCACGTCCTGCGGAAACTCGTCCGCATCCGAGGCCAGATTGCGCCGCAGCGCGCGCGCCGTGACCTGGTCCGAGCCCGGCGCCCGGCCCAGCCCGAGATCGATGCGCCCGGGGTAGAGCGCCTCCAGCGTGCCGAACTGCTCGGCAATCACCAGGGGCGAATGGTTGGGCAGCATGATGCCGCCGGCGCCGACGCGTATGCTGGAAGTCGCGGCGGCGACATGCCCAATCAGGATGGCCGTGGCCGCGCTCGCAATCCCTGGCATGCCATGGTGTTCCGCCAGCCAGAAGCGCCGATAGCCCCAGCGCTCGCCGTGCTGGGCCAGATCCCGGGTGTTGCGGAACGACAGGGCGGCGTCGCCGCCTTCGACGATGGGAGACAGGTCAAGAATGGAAAAAGGAATCATGGGCGCAGGAATGGCAAGGCATCAAGGGTTGGGGCCGGCTGCCGGGGCGCGTATGCCGCCTGGCGCAGCCCGGTCCGGGGTCCGCACGATTATCGTTCGGCCCGCCGAAATGAGTGCCCGGCCCATGCGCACTTGCGAAGGAAAACTATCAAAATAGTAGCTACAAATATATTACCTATAAGGGGTTACTCCTGTTTTGAGCGTCATTCAGGCATGCGTCGCGTTCCGGTGGCTGTGGCGCAAGTGCCTCATGGCCGGCGGCAGAAAAAAAGCCACCTCGCGGTGGCTTTTCCAGGAAGAGAAAAAAGCGCCTGCTTAATTCATCTCCACGACCTTTCCATCCTTGTATACAGACAGGGTGACGGCAGGGTTCTTCAACTCACCATTGGGTTCGAACTGGATCGTCGAAGTCACGCCCTTATAGTCCGCTTTGTGGAGGAAGGGCAGATACACCTTGGGATCGACGGAGTTGGCACGCTTCATGGCGTCTGCCAGCAACATGGTGGCG
>DATNBD010000107.1:0-12979 GCA_035572155.1 Rhodoferax sp. | reverse complement strand
CGCGTCTGGACGATGGGCCCGCTGGGCAAAGTTGATGGCGTTCAGGCCCTGCTGGTTTTTCAAAAGCGGATCTGCGCCTTCGTCCAGCAGCAGCTTGACCGTCGCTGTGTTGCCATAGTACGCAGCCATCATCAGCGGCGTGGTTCCGTTGGGCGACGCGGCGTCGATATACGCATAGTGGTCCAGCAGCAGGCTCACGATTTTGGCGTGTCCACCGGTCGCGGCGTAATGCAGCGGCGTCCATCCGGTCTTGTTGACATCGGCGCCCTTGTCGATCAGCTCTTTGGCAATATCGAATTGGCCCTTGAGTGACGCCATCATCAGCGGGCTCTCGCCGTGCGTGTCCAGCGCGTTCACATCGATCTTGGGCGCGTCCAGCAGCGCCTGCGCCGCCTGCAGCGCCGGCTCGCCAAGCGCCATCATCAGGCCTACCTGGCCCTTGGGACCACGGGTATTCGGATCGAACCCGCGTTCCAGCAACGCCTTGACGGCACCGGCATCGTTTTCCCGGATGGCCGAGAAGAAATCTTCGTAAGAGCCGGCGATTGAGAAATTTAACTCAAATAAAACAATTAGGTAAATAATTATCTTGAAGTATTTTCTCATGATCATTGGATACCGAACAGGCGCTCGAAATTGGCGTTGGTGGCCTGCGCAATATGCTCCAGCGGCAAGTTCTTGAGCTCGGCCAGTTGCTTCGCCACGTAAGGGACATACGAAGGATTGTTGGTTTTGCCGCGATACGGCACCGGCGCCAGATACGGGCTGTCGGTCTCGATCAGGAGACGGTCCAGCGGCACGAAAGCGGCCACATCGCGCAAATCCTGGGCGTTCTTGAAAGTCAGGATGCCGGAAAACGAGATGTAGAAACCCAGATCGAGCGCTGCCCTGGCCACTTGCGCCGTTTCGGTGAAACAGTGAAAGACGCCGCCGGCGCTACCGCTAGCGCCGTCCTCGCCCTCTTCGCGCAGGATTGCCAGCGTGTCGTGCGAGGCGCTGCGGGTGTGGATCACCAGCGGCTTGCGCGACTCGCGAGCCGCGCGGATGTGGGTGCGAAAGCGCCTGCGCTGCCATTCCAGGTCGGCGACGGCGCGGCCGCCCTTGCGCTCTTCCATTTGGTAATAGTCGAGCCCGGTCTCGCCAATGGCGACCACGCGCGGCAGGGCGGCGCGCTGCACCAGGTCCTGCAGCGTGGGCTCCTGCACGCCTTCGTTGTCGGGGTGCACGCCCACCGTGGCCCAGAAATTGTCGTGATTCGTCGCCAGCGAATGCACCGTCCCGAATTCTTCCAGGGTGGTGCAGATGCACAAGGCCCGCGCCACCTGTGCCTGCGCCATGGCCTGGCGTATCTCGTCCAGCCGCTCCAGCAGCTCGGGAAATGCCAGGTGACAATGCGAATCCGTGAACATTCTTGAGAAAAAGAGGCTGTAGCCCTTACCCGATAATGGTTTGCAGCTACAGCATAAATAGCGCGAAGATCAAACGGTTTGCGTCGCCCGGTCCGAGCCCAGATGTCCGCCCAGCATCTCCTCGATCTTGAGCTTGAGCAGGCGGGACTTTTCGTCATGCGGGAACCGCACGCCCACGCCCTGGGTGCGGTTGCCGGACGGCTTGGCCGGCGTGACCCAGGCCACCTTGCCGGCGACCGGGTAGCGCTGCGGATCGTCGGGCAGGGACAACAGCACGTAGACGTCATCGCCCAGCTTGTACTCGCGTGCGGTCGGAATGAAGATGCCGCCTTCGGAAAACAGCGGAATGTAGGCAGCGTACAGCGCCGCCTTTTCCTTGATGGCAAGCTGGATGACGCTGGGGCGGTGGCCCGATGACGGATTCGTACTCATGCAGTGGGTGGACTCAAGGCTTTGAGTTTAGGGCCTTCCGGGCTTCGCTCACAAGCGCCTCGATCATCAGCCCCGCATTCAGGGGGTGTTCCACCATGTTCGCGCTGCGCGCCAGCTCTTTCGACCACTGCGCCAGTGCCGCGGTAGGGGCCGTCGGCAGATCCGCCGCACTGAAGTAGCGCGGCGCCGCGCCGACACTGCGCGCGAGCAGGTCGTGACACAGCTTTTGCAGTGCGTCGACGCCCTGCGCCGGTGTCCATCCGGCCAGCGCGCCGGCGTCGCCTCGCGCCATGGCGGCGGGCAGTCGCGACCAGTCGCCCAGGTCGAGTCCGCTGTGCTGCAGCTGCAGCGCGTCGTCGGGACGCCCGCCTGCCGCCCGCAACAGGCCTGCTGCTTGCGCGGCGCCAATACCCTGCTCTGCCAGCCATGCGAGCGCGGCGTCCTCGTGCGGCCAGACCATGGTATGCGCCAGGCAGCGGCTGTGGATGGTGGGCAGCAACTGGTGCGCGGCCTCGCTGGCCAGCACGAACCGGACGTCGCCGGGCGGTTCTTCCAGCGTCTTGAGCAGGGCGTTCGCGGTGACGTGGTTCATGCGTTCGGCCGGATACACCAGCACGGCCTTGCCGCGGCCGCGCGCGCTGGTACGTTGGGAGAACTCGACCGCATCGCGCATCGCATCGACCCGGATTTCGCGGCTGGGCTTGCGTTTTTTTGCGTCGATCTCCGCCTGCGCCTTCTCGCCGAGCGGCCAGCCCAGCACCGTCATCACGGTCTCTGGCATCAGCACGCACAGGTCGGCATGGGTCCGCACCTCGATTGCGTGGCAGCTGCCGCACTGGCCGCAGGCGCCCTGCGGCGTGGGCATCTCGCACAACCAGGCGCGGGTCAGTTCCAGCGCGAGACGGTATTGCCCCAGACCCGATGGCCCCTGCAGCAGCCAGGCGTGGCCGCGCTGTGCCAGCAGCGTGGTGAGCTGCTGCTGCAGCCAAGGCGCGAGCCGCTCGCTCATGCCGCGTCGGGCCCGGTGGCCGTGCTGTTGGCGAGCCAGCCCCGGCGCGCCATGGCGCGGACAATCTGCTCCCATACTGCGTGCCGGTCGCCGGCCGCGTCGATGCGCGCGAATCGGTCGGGCGCCTGATCGGCGCGCAGCGCATAACCTTCGGCGACCCGGCGGAAAAACTCGACCGGCTGGGCTTCGAACCGGTCGGGAACGCGCGTGCCACTCAGGCGCTCGGCCGCGATCTCAGGGGCCAGGTCGAACCACAGGGTCATGTCGGGTTGAAGAATAGAATCGCCCTGAACCCCTTTCCTGGATTGTACCCATCGCTCCAAAACCGATAGCATCTCCAGATCGAAGCCGCGCCCGCCGCCTTGATAGGCAAAGGTCGCGTCGGTGAAGCGGTCGCACAGCACGACCTCCCCGCGCGCCAGTGCGGGTTCGATCACACGCGTCAGGTGGTCGCACCGCGCGGCAAAGATCAGCAGCGCCTCGGTCAGCGCATCCATCGGATCGTTCAGCACCAGGGTGCGCAGCTTTTCGGCCAGCGGCGTGCCGCCCGGCTCGCGGGTCTGCGTGACCACCCTGCCCTGGGCTCGAAAGGCCGCGGCCAGCGCCTCGATGTGTGTCGATTTGCCGGCGCCGTCGATGCCCTCGAAGCTGATGAAAATGCCGGCCCTGCTGCTCATTCGGCGTGGCCCTTCTGGTATTTGTTCACCGCCCGATTGTGCTCGTCCAGCGATGTGCTGAACTCGCTGGAGCCGTCACCGCGGGCCACGAAGTACAGGGCCTTGGTCGTGGCGGGGTGCAGCGCGGCGATCAGCGCGGCGTCGCCCGGCATCGCGATCGGGGTCGGCGGCAGGCCCACCCGGGTGTAGGTGTTCCAGGGCGTGTCCGTCTGCAGGTCGCGTTTGTGCAGGGTGCCGTCGAACTTGTCGCCCAGGCCGAAGATCACGCTGGGGTCGGTTTGCAGCGGCATGCCCAGGCGCAGCCGGTTGCAAAACACCCCGGCGATCATCGCGCGATCGGCGGCCTGGCCGGTTTCCTTCTCGACGATGCTGGCCAGGATCAGGGCCTGGTCGGGGGTCGTGATCGGCAGGCCGGGCGCGCGCTGCGCCCACGCCGCCGCGAGCCGGGTGTCCATCAGCCGCATGGCGCGCCGGAGCACGGCCAGGTCGCTGCTGCCCTTCGCATAGTTGTAGGTGTCCGGGTAGAACCGGCCTTGCGGGTTGATACCCGGGCGCCCCAGCAGCGCCATGATGGCCTCGTCCGTGAGTCCCTGCGTGTCCGGCTTGAGCTGCTCCGCCTTGGCCAGCGCGGCGCGGACCTGAGCAAAGGTCCAGCCATCCACCAGGGTCACCTGGCGCAGCGTCTCTTCACCGCGCACCAACATGCGCAAAATGCTGAGCGGCGTTGCGCCGGGGACGATTTCATAGCTACCCGCCCTGATTTTGCGCGCCTGGCCGGAGAGCCGGAACCACAAGAACAGCGCCTGGGGGCGGATCTGCACGCCGGCGTCCGCCACCGCCTGCGCCACGCCGCGCGGCGTCGTGCCGGGCTCGATCGACAGGTCCAGGCTGGTCGTGCCCGGCGCCAGGCGAGCCGGGGCTAGCGACACCGGATGGTGCAGCCACCAGGCGCCGCCGCCGGCACCCAGCAGCAGCAAAACAACGAGCCCGACCAACAATCGACGCACAGCCCTACCGCCCCGTGGAAATCATCCGGGCATGATAATTCAGGCCATGACTGCTTCGTTGATTCTCCCCGCCGCCCCGGCAGCGGACTGCTCCAACGCACCGCTGCTGAACGGGGTCTGCGCCCTGCCCGATCTGGGCGTCATCCGGGTCGTGGGCGAAGACGCCGCCACATTCCTGCATGCCCAATTGACTCAGGATTTTTTGCAATTGGGCCCGATCGAGGCGCGGCTGGCGGCGTTTTGTTCGGCCAAGGGGCGCATGCAGGCCAGCTTCATCGGCTTCAGGCGTGCGCCGGCCGACATCCTGCTGGTCTGCAGCCGCGACCTGCTCATGCCCACGCTCAAACGCCTGTCCATGTTCGTGCTGCGTGCCAAGGCGAAATTGACCGATGCGAGCGCCGATTTCAATTTGTTCGGTTTGGCTGGTGATGCTATTGCGAGCGTAGCAAACTTGAGTCGCCACGCCTGGGCCAAGAGCGATTTCGGCTCTGCAAACGTCGTTGGTTTGTACCCGGCGGACGGTCAGCCGCGCGCGCTGTGGGTCTCGCCCGTGGGCGAGCCCGGGCCTGCCGGTGCACCGCTCGCTGCTGTACTGTGGCAGTGGAGCGAAGTGCGCAGCGGCATTGTGACCCTGACCAGCCCGTTGATCGACGCCTTCGTGCCGCAAATGCTCAATTACGAGTCGATTGGCGGCGTCAGCTTCAAAAAAGGCTGCTATCCGGGCCAGGAGGTGGTGGCGCGCAGCCAGTTTCGCGGCACGCTCAAACGTCGCGCCTATCTGGTGCACTGTGCGGCGGCTCTTGGCGTGGGTCAGGAGGTCTTTCACAGCGCAGACCCGTCGCAGCCCTGCGGTCTGGTGGCCCAGGCGGCGCCCGCGCCGCACGGGGGCTTTGACGCACTGGCATCGCTGCAGATCAGCGCCACCGAGCTGGGGGCCCTGCATTTGGGCGCACCGGGCGGGCCTGCGCTGCACCTGCAGCCCCTGCCCTATCCGCTGCTGCAGGATATCTAGACCGTTCTTATCGGCAAGCCAGCTCTTGCGACCCGTCGCCGGGGTCCGCTGCCATCGCATGCACCACGGGCGCGATTGATTTGAGGAACCGGACCGCCAGCGCGCTGGTGAACGTATAGCGCGCGGCATAGGGCTCGTGCACGTAGGCGGTGATGGTGCCGAACAGGTGCTGGCCGACAAAGAACACGAAGGTGGCGGAGCGGTTCACCCGCAGCGAGTCGATCAGACGCCCGCCCGGGCCATAGCTTGCCAGCCGTTGGTCGCCGGTGCCAGTCTTGCCGCCGGCTGCCTCGGCAAAGGCGCCGCGCAAGCCGACGGCGGTGCCGCTGTTCACCACGTCTTGCAGCGAGCGCCGCACCACCGTGGCAATCTCGGGCGCGAACAGGCGCCGCTGCGGCTCTGGCTGCACGACAAAGCGCGTTTCATACGGTGTTCCGGCGGCGAAATCCAGACTGCGCAGCGACTCTGTCGGCCGCTCCACTCCATCGCTCACGATCAACCCCATCAGTTGTGCGAGCGACGCGGGGCGGTCGCCGGATGCGCCGATGGCGGTGGCGAGCGACGGCGTGAGCGTCTGGAACGGGTAGCCGAGCCGGCGCCAGTCCTTGCCGATGCGCTCGAACGCGACGATCTCCAGCTGATGCCGGATGCGGTCCGTCTGGGCAGCACGCTCGCTCGGGCGCCGCAGCCAGGCGTAGACTTCCTGACGAACGACAGCACTGCCATCGAGCACCTGCTGCAGCGATGCTTTCGGATCAGCCCGCAGTTGCCCGACCAGCCACAGCGCAAGCGGGTGCACATGCGCCAGATAGCCGCGGTCCTGCAGTGAAAACTTGTCGATGCCGTATTTCAGGTAGAGGCGCCCGATCTCGTCATTAGGCAGCGGCGGGCCGGCCAGGCGCTGGCGCATTTCACGCCCGAATTGCGCCTCGTCCAGCGACGGATTGACACTGCGCAGCGCCACCGCAAGAGCCACCGGCGATACATGCCGGTCCTTGAACATCAGGTCCAGTGCCTGGTCCACCGTCTTGCCCTGGTACTGGCGGTAAAAACGCCGCATGAAGGTGGTGCTCTCCTGGTCGACAAAGCGTGCCAGGTAGGCGCGCCGCTGTGGCGAAGAAGGGTCGGCCATCCACTGGTCTACATCCGGCTCGGCCTGGTGGATTTCATAGCGCACGATGTCACGCATGAGCCGCACAAACACCAGATTGACCGAATTCTGGAACCCCACGCGAACGGTAAAGTCGCGCGTGTTCTCCGAAGGGTCGAAATTGTCGAAGCTTTGCAGGCCACCACCCGTGGCAAATGCTTCGCTGGGGTCGCCCGAGTACTGGCGTTCCATGGCCGCTTCCAGCATGGTCTGCAGGCTGGCGCCCGGACTGCGCGAGAGGTAGTCGGCGGCCCAGCGGCTCAGCACGTCATTCGGGGAGATCGGCATGCGGCGCAGTTGCGCCGGCGTCAGGCTGGCCAGCCGCTGGTGCAGCGTGTCGATGATCTCCAGATAGGTCACGAGGGTGCGTAGCTTGGCGGTGGAGCCCAGGTTGAGGCGTGCGCCGCTGTTGAGGTCGAACGGCTGGTCCACGCTGTCCGCCTGCACGCGCAGCAGGTTCGCATCGCCGCGCGCCTGGTACAGCGCGACGCTGAATGTCAGGCGCCCCGGATCGTCACCGGGTTGCAGCATGTCGTGGCCGTACAGACCGGCGGCGCGGGCACCTTCCGGTGTGCGCACCTCCTGCAGCGCGGCCGTGATGGCTTGCTGGGCCGCCTGGTCGATGGTGCTGCCGGCGGCGAGGTCAATCCGGTCCAGGTGATACAGAGAATCCACGCCGAGCAGCGCCGACAGGTTTGTGCGCAGGTGGGTGACCGCCTTGAGTTCGACGAAAGATTCGCTGGCCTGGGGCGCTGCGGCGCGGTCCTGCTGCAGCTGCACCGCGAGGGCTGCATCGCGCAGGCTTGCCGGGATGACCCCCGCGCGCGCCAGCAGATGCAGGTACTGGTCGGTCAAGGCGTTGAGCGCTGCGGGGTTCTGCAACAGGTAGTAGGAGGGGCGGCGCTGCGCGATCATCAAGGACAGCGCTTCCTTGTACGCATGGGCTTGCCGCGCCGGGACGACGGGCCCGGCCCCTTTGCGGAGCAAATGGTTAACCTGGTCAAAATCCGCGCCGTACCAGGTCCAGAGGCCATCGCCGATGCCCTGGACTTCGCCGTGCCAGCTGCTCCCCGACAGCGGTACGGTGTTCAGATAGTCCAGCACGATTTGCTCGCGCCACGGCAGCGTGTTCTCGCCGCCCAGATAGGCGCGCACCGAAGCGCTGGCCATCTGGCGAAGCTTGTCGGCACCCGTTGTCGTCTCGCCGCCCGAGGAATGCCGGTATTTCTCGATTTGCGTCGCCAGCGTGCTGCCGCCGGGCGCGGCATGGCCGCTGGAGAACAGGTGCAGTACCTGGTCCAGGCCAGCGTGCGCGAAGCGGCGCCAGTCGATCGCCGGATTGCGCTGTGGATACTCGGGGTCGAGCAGATTCCGGTTCTCGATAAACAGCAGGCTGCGCACCAGCACCGGCGGCACGGCCTGGAAGCTGCTGTAAACCCGCTGCGGAAAGCGCCTCATGTACAGCGTGCGGCCATTGCAGTCCGACAATTCCAGCCCTGCCTGGTTCTTTTCCCGGTACGGGGTGAACAGGCCGTCATCGATCATGCCGATCATGCTGGGCGACATGCGGGCCTGGTCGGCAATGGCAAAGCCTTGCTGCTCCAGCCGCGCGGTGAAGACCGGCAACTGCGCGTAACCCAGCCGCTCGTCGTAGGGGCCCGGGCCCGGGAAGCGGATCGCATCGCTGGGGCCTGGAGCAACTTTCGCGCTGAGCTTCCTGCCGAACTGCGCCAGTTGGCGCGCCTGCCAGCGCGAGGTGTTCATTTCCGTGGACACCAGGTGGTAAACGGCGTAGGCGAGCGCGCAAATCACGCCCAGCACGACGTACTTGACCCACCCGCGTTGCGCCACTTGACAGTCTCCCCTCAGACAAACATCACAGCGGCTTGAACATTTCCACGTGAGCAATACCGACTTCGTCGAATGGATCACCGCGCACAGCATAACCGGCCCGTGCGTAGAACCCTGCAGCGCTGCGCTGGGCGTGCAACAGCACCTCGCGGTCGCCCCGCTCGCGCGCCGAATTCGCCAGGGCCTGCAACACGCGCCGGCCCAGTTGCGAGCCCCGCAGCGCACGATCCACTGCCATGCGGCCGATCTGGCCCACACCTGGCGCACCTTGGGTCAGCCTCCCGGTGGCGACTGGCTGGCCCAGGCGGTTGTAGGCCACTGCGTGCAGCGCGGCGGCGTCTGCCTCGTCCACTTCCATTTCACGCGGAATGCGTTGCTCCTGTACGAACACCGCGGTGCGCACCCGGGCGGCATCGCGCCCCAGTTCGCCCCAGCGGCCGACCTTCAGGTTGACCACGTCCTGCCCGGCCTCGAACCCGACCAGGACATCGCGCAGCGCGGGCGGAACCGGCCGGGAGGTCTGTGTGGCCGGATCGGCAAACACATACACGAGTTCACCGGAGATCAGCAGCGCGTCGCCGCGGAAAATGGCGCCCTGAAACAGCATCGACGAATTGCCCACGCGCGCGCATTTCATCGCGACGTCGAGCTGGTCCTCGATCCGCGCCGAGGCATGGAATTCGATCGTGGCTTTTTTGACGTACAAATCGCCCTGCAACTGGTGCATGGCGTCCTCGTAGGGCAAGGCCAGCGCGCGCCAGTAATCGGCAATGGCGGTGTCGAAGTACATCAGGTAGTGCGCGTTGAAGACGATTTTTTGCATGTCCACTTCGGCCCAGCGCACGCGCAGCCGATGCGAAAAACGAAAGTCCTGTCGATTCATGGTGTGTCCGTCAAAGAGTGAAAGCCTTCTGGAGGGCGGCGGCCGCGTCCGCATGGGCCTGGCGCGCGGTGGCAATGGCCCGCCCCATCTTGATGAATTCGTGCGTCACGCCACGGTAAATCTCCAGTTCGACGGGCACGCCGGCCGCGCGCAGCTTGTCCGCATACTGCACGCCCTCGTCCACCAGCGGATCGCACTCGGCCAGGCCGAACCAGGCGGGCGCGACGCCCTCCACATCGGGCGCGTTGAGCGGCGCAAAACGCCAGTCGTCGCGGTCGGCCGCGCTGCGAATGTATTGGTTGAAAAACCAGGTGATCTGCGCCTCTTCGAGCACGAATCCGCGCGCAAACCGGGCGTGCGAAGGCGTGTCCTGGTGCGCGGCGCAGCCCGGGTAGAACAGCAATTGCAGCGCCAGTGGCAAGCCCGCGTCGCGCGCCAGTACGGCGCAGACCGCAGCCAGCGTGCCGCCGGCGCTGTCGCCGCCCACTGCCATGCGCGTGCCGTCGAGTCCGAGCGGCCCGGCATTCGCCGCGAGCCACGCCGTGGCGTCCCAGGCGTCCTGCGCCGCCACCGGAAACTTGTGCTCGGGCGCGAGCCGGTAATCAACAGAGAGCACCGCGCACTGCGCGAGCTGGCTGAGCCGGCGGCACAACACATCGTGCGAGGCAATGCTGCCGATGGTGAAGCCGCCCCCGTGAAAGTAGAGCAGCACCGGCAGCTGCGCGTTGGAGGGCGCCAGCAGCCGCGCCGGGATCGCGTGGCCGTCGCGTGCCGGTATGTACAGATCCTGCACGCGCGCCAGCGCGGGCGCCGGTATCTCCAGCATGCCGGCGCCCGCCTCGTACGCGGCTCGGGCCTGCTGCGGCGTGAGCGTCTGCATGGGCGCCTGTCTGGCGCGCGCCATGCGCTCGAGTACGCCGCGCATGGCCGGCGTGAGCAGGGCGCGCGGATCGACGCGAGGTCCGGTCACTGCCTGGCGCCCTTGCCTGCCTTGGCGAATCTGACTTGCGGCAAGGGATTTTTCCAATTCATCTTCTGTCAGCGTCCGTTACAGTGAGGGCTCCATCGTACAACGCGGACCCATCATGGCTTTCATCAATTTTGTGACGCAGATCCAGTTTGAATTTGGCGCGCTCAAACTGCTCGCGCAGGAGTGCCAGCGCGTCGGCATCACACGCCCGCTGATCGTGACCGACCCCGGCGTGAAGGCGGCCGGCCTGCTGCAAAAGGTGCAGGATGCGCTGCCCGGTATGACCACGGCAGTGTTCGACCAGACGCCTTCGAACCCGACCGAGGCGGCCGTGCGCGCCGCGGTAGCCGTGTACAAGGCCAATGGCTGTGACGGCCTGATTGCGGTGGGCGGCGGCTCGTCGATCGACTGCGCCAAGGGCGTAGCGATTGCGGCCACGCACGAAGGTCCGCTCAAGACCTACGCCACCATCGAGGGCGGCTCGCTGAAGATCACCGAGCGCGTGGCGCCGCTGATCGCCGTGCCGACCACGGCCGGCACCGGCAGCGAGGTGGCGCGTGGCGCGATCGTGATTCTGGACGATCACCGCAAGCTGGGCTTTCACTCCTGGCATCTGGTGCCCAGGGCCGCCATTTGCGACCCCGAGCTCACACTCGGCCTGCCGCCGATGCTGACCGCCGCCACCGGCATGGATGCGATTGCGCACTGTATGGAGGCCTTCATGGCGCCCGCCTTCAACCCGCCGGCGGACGGCATCGGGCTCGACGGCCTGGCACGCGGCTGGTCGAATATCGAGCGCGCCACGCGCGATGGCTCCAACCGGGAAGCGCGGCTGAACATGATGAGCACGTCGATGCAGGGCGCGATGGCGTTCCAGAAGGGGCTGGGTTGCGTGCATTCGCTTAGCCACAGCCTGGGCGGGGTCGATCCGCGCCTGCACCACGGCACGCTGAACGCCGTGTTCCTGCCGGCCGTCGTGCGTTTCAACGCCAGCGCCGAGTCGGTGCAAAAAGAAAACCGGCTCGGGCGCATGGCCTACGCCATGGGGCTGAAGTCGGCCGATGACATTCCCGACGCCATCAAGGCAATGAACGTCCGGCTCGGCCTGCCCACCGGTTTGAACGCCATGGGCGTGCAAGAGAGCCAGTTCGACGACGTGATCCGCGGCGCGCTGGCAGACCATTGCCACAAGACCAATCCGCGCCTGGCCACGCCCGACGACTACCGCGAGATGCTCAGGCAATCCATGTAGGATTTGGTGGTTCGGCGCGCACCACGCGCCGGTTCAACTGGACCCGCCCGTACGGGCGGCGTTGCCGCGCAGATGATCTTCCAGCTCGCCGATCGCGGCCGCCAGCGAGTTGGACTGCTCGTCGATGCGCTTGAGCATTTCCGCCTGCAGGGTATCCACCCGCGTTTGCAGATGCTGGGCGATGTCCGCCCGCTCCTTGCTGAGGCGCACGAGTTCATCGGCAATGAAAGTCTTGAGTTCCACGAAACGCGACGCCTCGGCCTTGTTCGCAAGTTCGCGCTGCGCCGCCAACTCCTTGCCATGGCGGCGACCCTCCATGAGCATCGAGGTCTGCGCGTAGGCGATGACGGCAACAAACAACACGGCCAGAACGACCATCAGTCCCAGCAGAACCAGGCCGAGCGGCGCCTTGATGGTCGTGACCAGCAGCGACAGATCCGCGGGCTGGGTAATGAGCCCCCAGTTCGAAGCGACAAAGGCGACGATGGCGAGCCCAACGACCAACATCAGCAGGGAACGGATCGACATGGAATATCTCCGTTGGCGAGTCAATGAATCGGTTCAGTATACGGTCTTGATTGCAGGCCAGGCGGTGGCCGCGTGGCAGCGTTTATTTGCGCAACCCCTGCAGCCTGGAAAAGGCGGAGGCCATCGCAGTGGACTGCGGCGTCGGTGTGCGGTGCGCAGGCTGCCGGCCGCGCCCCGCTCCTTCAAACCGGTTGTCGCGCGGCCCATCCTTGCGCGGCGGGGCGTCACCCAGCTTCATCGACAGGCCGATGCGCCCGCGTTCGATGTCCACCTCCATGACCTTGACCTTCACGATGTCGCCGGTCTTCGCGATCTCGCGCGCGTCGCTGACGAACTTGTGCGCGAGCTGGCTCACGTGCACCAGCCCGTCCTGGTGCACGCCCAGGTCCACGAAGGCGCCGAACGCGGCCACGTTGCTCACCGTGCCCTCCAGGATCATGCCGGGCTGCAGGTCGCGGATGTCGTTCACCCCGTCGTTGAAACGCGCCACCTTGAAGTCCGGGCGCGGGTCGCGGCCCGGTTTTTCGAGCTCGGACAGAAGGTCCTTGACGGTGATGACGCCGAACCGCTCGTTCGCAAACAGCTCGGGCTTGAGTGTCCCCAGCATCTCGGCGCGGCCCATGAACTCGGCCACCGGCTTGCCCGTCTTCTCGATGATCTGCTCGACCACGGAATAGGTTTCGGGGTGCACGCCGGTCATGTCGAGCGGATTGTCGCCGCCACGGATGCGCAAAAAGCCCGCGCTCTGCTCGAAGGTCTTGGCGCCCAGGCCCGTGACCTGCATGAGCTGCTGGCGATT
>DATNBD010000106.1:0-14876 GCA_035572155.1 Rhodoferax sp. | reverse complement strand
CAGACCAGTTCGACGCCGCGCGGCGTCCAGTCATTTTGCAGATCCTGTAACAGCGACTTGATGGTGTCCGCGGCCAGCTCGTCGTTGAACAGGACACACAGCTCGCGCACCGGCAGCGGCTGCTGCGAGCAGATCAAGGCGGTTTCGAGGATGCGCTTGGCATCCGCCGTATTCATGTCGTTGTTGATTCCGGAAAAAGGCGCATTTCTCATGCGCAAAATCGGGGGATTCAATTCGAAGCGTTGCCCGCAACCGGGACCGGGCGGGCAGCGCGCGCCTCAAGCTTGCGAGCGAGGCGCGAACACCGTAAGTGTATTGGAAAAAGGCCGCGGTGCCGGTACGGCCGGTTCAGTGGCTGATTTTCTCCAGCGACAAGCCCGTGGTGGGCGGCCCGAGCAGGATCATGATGATGCCCACCACCATCGACGCGGCAATGAAAACTGCAACGCCCGGCACCCCGTAGTTCTGCAACAGAATGCCGATCGCGAGCCCGGCAAAGGCGGCGGCGATCCGGCTCCAGGAGTAGACGAACCCGACCGCCCTGGCACGAATCCGCGTGGGATAAAGTTCGGCCTGATAACCATGGTAGGCATAGGACATGATGTTCGATGCCAGCGTGAACAGCACGCCAAGAATGATCAGCAAGGCCGGCGAGGACGACTGGGAAAATATCGCGATCACGACGGCCATCACCACCAGGGCCCCGCAAATCTGGGTCTTGCGCTCAAGCTTGTCGGCAAACAACGTTCCTAGCAAGGGACCGAACGGATTGGCAATGGCGATGATGAACGCATATTCCAGGCTGTGGGTGACATGGATGCCGCGGCTGATCAACAGGGTCGGCACCCAAGCAGCGAAACCATAGAAGCCGATCACCTGCGCCATGTTGAAGATGGACAGAATGACCGTGCGCTTCAGATAGAGCGGCCCGAAAATCTCCTTCAGCGAGCCGCGCCCTTCTTTCTCGGGCGCGAGCTGCTGGGGCTGCGGCAGCGCCAAACCCTTTTCGGCGCTGACCCTGCGCTCGATGTCAGCGACGATGCGTTCGGCCTCTTCGACGCGGCCATGGCGCGCAAGCCAGCGCGGGCTCTCTGGAATTTTGCGGCGCAGGATCCACACCACCGCCGCGCCGACAGTACCGATCAGGATGACGACGCGCCAATAGTCCAGACCAAACGGCTGTGTCCCCTTCAGGATGAAGGCGAGGAACGCCACCACCGGCACCACGGCAAAACAAATGACCTGATTGACCGCATACGCCCGGCCGCGCTCCTGACCCGGAATCAATTCCGAGATATAAGTGTCGATCGTCACCAGCTCGACCCCGATGCCGATCCCCGCGATGAAACGCCAGATATTGAGCGCGAAGCCCGTGCTCTGGAACGCCATGATGGCGGTGCATGCCATGTACCAGATCAGGGACCACGTGAAAACAACACGCCTGCCGGCCATGTCCGCGACATAGCCGAATATCAGGGCACCGACCCACAGGCCGGCAAACGTGGCAAAGACGAAGGTGCCGAAGCCTGCCACCTTGAGCGGCCCCAGGCTCGCAAAGAAACCCAGCGACTCCGGTTTGAACAATCCGGCCTGGACCATTCCCGGCGCGACGTAACCGGTAAAAAACAGGTCGTAGAACTCGAACACGCCACCGAGCGAAATCAGGACCACCATGGTCCAGACCGTGCGTGACGGGGGCAGCCGGTCGAGCCGCGCTGCGATTTCGGCGGATTTCTGCATGGACATGGTGGTCTCCTATATTCTTTTTGGAAGCAACCGAGGTATTGCACCCGCTGCTCAGCGTCCAACTGGCCGGTTTTTTCGCAGTGTAACAAGGTCGCGCCCGGATCGCCATCGCTGTTCGGCAACAAGGTCGTGGCCCTTCGCAAGGCATGAGATTCAACTTGCCGATCGCCGAGCGGATGCTCACGAGGTTGGCAAGTCGGCGCATGGGGTGTCGCGCAAGCCCCAGGCCAACAGCGCTTGCCGCATGTCGGCCGGCAGGGGCGCGTGAAACTCCAGCGCCCGACCGGTCATCGGGTGCGTGAATGCCAGGTGGTAAGCGTGCAAGGCCTGCCGCTGCATTCCGGCAGCCGGCGCACCGCCATACACCTCGTCGGCCACCAGCGGGTGGCCCAGAGACGCCATATGCACCCGGATCTGATGCGTGCGGCCGGTTTGCAGAGTGCAGCGAACCCAGCAACCTTGCTCACAATTTTGTTGCATGTCAATCAAGGTGGATGCGGGTTTTCCGGCATTTTTGTGCAGATCCACGACGGCCATGCGCAGCCGGTTGCGCGGATCGCGCCCCACCGGTGCGTCCACCTGGCGCGTGGCCGGCCCGCTCCACGAACGATGGGCCAGCGCCAGATACCGGCGGCTCACCTCGCGCGCGGCGATCAACTGCACCAGAGCATCCATGGCGGCGCGACTGCGCGCCACCACCATCAGGCCGGTCGTGTCCTTGTCCAGGCGGTGCACGATGCCGGCGCGCGGCAGCAGTCGGGCCGCATCGTCACGAGCCAGCAAACCGTTGAGCAGTGTGCCGCTCCAGTGGCCGGGCGCCGGATGCACCACCAGTGCCGCGGGCTTATTCAACACCAACAGGTGCTCGTCCTCGAACACCACGTCGATCGGCATGGCTTGCGGCTGGAACGCCTGGCTCTGCGGCGTGGGCCGCAACTCGATCGACCCCTGCTCGCCGACCTTGACCCGCCGGGCCGGCTTGCGGCAAACGGCATCGCCGAGCAGCACCGCTCCGGCCTCGATCAACTGCTGCAGATAGCTGCGCGAGAACTCGGGTACCAGCGCGGCGAGCGCCCGGTCCAGCCGCTCGCTATGCTGCTGCGGCCCGATCCGGATCTGGCGCAGCTCGGAATCGGGCCCGGTCTCCGCCTCGTCTTCAAGGGTTTGCGGCGGCTCATCGCCCATAAGGGCGCTCGATATAATCGCTCGGCTTTGTTTCAAGAAAGTTGCCTGTGACGTTTCGTGCCAAATTATCGGTTGTCTCGATGCTGCTGGTAGGCTTGACCGTGCTCGTCTCGGGCTGCTCCACCACCAACAAGGACGAAACCGCCGGCTGGAGCCCGAACAAGATCTACTCCGAAGCAAACGACGAAATGAGTGCCGGCAACTACGGCAAGGCGGTCCCGCTGTTTCAGAAGCTGGAAGGCCGTGCGGCCGGTACGACATTGGCACAGCAGGCGCAACTGGACAAGGCCTACGCGCAATACAGGGATGGTGATCAGACCCAGGCCATTGCCACCCTCGACCGCTTCACGAGGCTGCACCCCACCAGCCCGGCCACGGATTACGCGCTGTACCTCAAGGGTTTGTGCAATTTCAATGACAACCTGGGCCTGTTCTCGTTCCTGACCCGCCAGGATCTGTCGGAACGGGACCAGAAGGCCGCCAAGGATTCTTTCGAGTCGTTCAAGGAACTGGTGACCCGGTTTCCGGATTCGCGCTACACGCCCGACGCGCGCCAGCGCATGATTTACATCGTCAACTCGCTGGCCGCTTACGAAGTGCACGTCGCACGCTACTACTACTCGCGTGGCGCATATGTGGCCGCCGTGAACCGCGCCGAGATCGCCTTGAAAAATTACCCCGATGCGCCGGCGCTGGAAGAGGCCCTGTACATCATGATCAAGTCCTACGACGCGCTGGGTCTGACGCAGCTGCGTGATGACACCGAGCGCGTGCTGGAAAAAAGCTATCCGAAAAGCGCGTACCTGACACGCGGCTTCAAGCCCAACTCGGACCCGTGGTGGAAGATTTGGTAGCAGCAGCGCCGTCCGGCACCCGCCGCGCGTTCAGGGACGTCAGCGCCGCCACAAATTCTTCCGGAGACTGCAACTGACGCATCGGCGGCAAAGCGGCCAACAGGCGTCTCCCGTAGCCCATGCTGGTCAGCCGGGTGTCGCACACCACCAGCACCCCCTGGTCGGACTCGCGCCGGATCAACCGGCCCGCGCCCTGCTTGAGCGCCACTGCCGCCTCGGGGACGAAATAATCGTTGAACGAGCTGCGCCCCGTCGCCTCCAGGCGCTGCGCGCGCGCCTCCACCAGTGGGTCGTTCGGCGGCGGAAACGGCAGCTTGTCGATGATGACCAGTTGCAAGGCGTCGCCGGGCACATCGACACCCTCCCAGAACGAGGCCGAGGCCACGAGCACACAGCCGGGCAGGCCGTCGGCATCGCCCCGGCGGAACCGCTCCATCAGACGGCGCTTGGGCCACTGGCCCTGCACAAGGACATCGACCAGACCGGTTTCGTCGAACCGGCTTCGCAGCGTCTCGCCAATACTGCGCAGCGCACGCAGCGTGGTCGTCAGCACAAGGGTGCGGCCACCGAGGCAGCGCACCGCCGTGTCCACCAGATCGGCAACCTGGGCACTGTGTGCCGGATCGCCCGGCTTGGGCAGCTGGCGCGGAACATAGACTGCCGCCTGACGCGCATAGTCGAACGGACCGCCCAGCCGCAACACCTGTGCCCCGGTGAGCCCGCACGGTTCGGTGAACCAGCGCAGCTTCGGGTCGTCGCCCAGCGTGGCGGAGGTGAAGATCCAAGCCTTGCGCACCGACGCCTCCTGACCGTCCTGCAGCAGCCGGGTTTGCACCGCCGTCGCGATATCCAGCGGCGACTCGACGAGCCGCAACTGCGCACCGACATCGACCCAGCGCACACAGTCCAGCGCGGCCGGCGCGGAAAAGCTCGCGATGCGCTGGGCAAACTGGCTGGCACGTTCATGCAGCCGCACAAAATCGGGCGCCATCTCGCTGACCGTGTCCAGCGCCGCCATGGCATGCAAGGCGGCCGACTGCAAAGCCTCCAGTGCCCCGATCCAGCGGTTCGTGCTCACCTGTTCCGGGGCAATGCCGGTCCAGCGCAGTTTTGTTCCAGGATATACCTTGCCGACCGTCAGGCGCAGTTCGCGCGCCGCGTGCTCGATAGCCGAAACCACGTGCTGCCAATCGGCCAATCCCCGGGCAAATTGCAGGCCGGCCGCAAGCGTGTCGCGGGCGAAGTCGAGCAATTGCCCCGTGCCTAGGCGCTTACCGAGAAACTGCACGCCGGTTTCGTTCAGCTGATGGGCCTCGTCGAAGATCGCGATCCGCACGGTGGGCAGCAGCTCGGCCATGCCCGATTCGCGCACCGCCAGATCGGCAAAAAAAAGATGATGGTTGATAACCACCACGTCGGCAGCCAGTGCCTCGCGCCGCGCCAGATTCACATGACAGGCGCGAAACTGCGGGCACGACGCACCCAGGCAATTCTCGCGGGTCGATGTGATCAATGGAATCAGCACGGAGCGCTCGTCCAGCCCGGGCAATTCCGCCAGAT
This sequence comes from Rhodoferax sp., assembly GCA_035572155.1. Taxonomy (GTDB): domain Bacteria; phylum Pseudomonadota; class Gammaproteobacteria; order Burkholderiales; family Burkholderiaceae_C; genus Rhodoferax_A. The sequence goes on along the minus strand of DATNBD010000106.1, from coordinate 9,531 downwards.
CGCCGGTACGCGTCGCGCGAGCCCACTGTTCGACCTTGGCCAGGGCCCGCAGCGTGCCGCGATCCGGCAACTGTGCATCGCGCCGAGCCAGCTCCAGACGATGCAGGCAAAGATAGCTGCCCCGGCCCTTGAGCAGGGCGCTACGCACCGGCAGGCCAAGCGCCTGCACCAGCCTGGGCAGATCGCGCCCGAACAGCTGGTCCTGCAGCGTTTTCGTAGCGGTTGACAGCAGCACCCGCTCGCCGCTGAGCAGTGACGGAACCAGATAGGAATAGGTCTTGCCAACACCGGTGCCGGCTTCCACCACCAGCGCACCGCCGTTTTCGATGGTGCGCGATACGGCCAGCGCCATTGCAATTTGTTCGTCGCGCGGCTTGAACTGTTCCGCTGCGCGCGACAGCACGCCGTCGGACGAAAACGCCGCGCCCACCAAATCGTGCAAACTCATGCGGGCTCTTTGGGGTCCAGCTCCAGCTCCAACTGGCAGATCTGGTCACGCAGGGCCAACCGGCGCTTTTTCAGCCGGCGCATCATGAGTTCATCGGGCGGCGTTTCATGGCCAGTCCGGTCAATCAGGGCATCCAGATCGGCGTGCTCCATGCGCAACTCGATCAGGCGTCGTTCCGGGGAATGCAGATTCGAGTCCAAAATTCAATCCGTGCCAGCTGGGTTCATCTTCACCTGATAATACGTGTTTCACAGCGATTAATCGAGCGCGTGCGCGCTTGAAAACTCTGTATGGCCAAAGGTTATCGACTCAGCGCCTCAACGGGTATCCACAAGGGGGACCGCGAATATCAGCAGGATCAGGTGGCCCTGCTGGAACACCCACGCACGGCGGGTTGTCTGCTGGCCGTGGTTGCGGATGGCATGGGGGGCCGCAGCGGCGGCCGCAAAGCCTCCGATCAGGTTCTGATGACCGCGACGCAATTGTTCGACCGCTACGCGCCCGAGAGCGACGACGCTTCGGCGATGTTGCAGCAACTCGTGCAGGAAGCTCACATTGTCATCAAGCTGACGGCCATTTCCGCCGAGCAGGAGCCGCACAGCACGATCGCAGCATTCCTGATCAATCCGCGTGGCGACTGCCACTGGATTCACGCGGGGGATTCGCGCATCTACCAGTTCCATGGCGAAAAATTGATCAAACGGACCATTGATCACTCACTGGTCCAGGCCATGGTGGATCGCGGGGAGATCACCGAGGCGCAGGCCGAGTCACACCCCCAATCGAACATCCTGATAGGATGCCTGGGCACCGAAAGTGAACCACCGATAGACACGCACTTCATTCCCCAGTTGCGTCCGGGCGATATTCTGATGGCGTGCAGCGACGGCATCTGGCATTACTTCAGCCCGCAGGAAATGGGCTCCCTGCTGTCCGTCCTGTCACCGCGGGAGGCCGCCGAGTTCATGGTCGACAAGGCGCGTGCACGCGCGCATGGCGGCGGCGACAACATGTCGCTGGTGATCGTCAAACTGGAACCTCTGGCCCCTTGACGCTAAAACGGGACCCCGCCCGCCTTCACGCGAACATCCGCGTCAGGGCGGTATCGGCAAGGGTTTGGCGGGAGGGTTCGTATTTTTCTGCAGTTGCTTGTCGAGCTGCGCCTTTTTCTCGGCCGCTGCCTTGAGCTTTTCTTCGTAGCGCGCTCGCTCGGCCGGCGCGGCGGCAGCCTTGCGCGCCTGCGAGGCGGTCTCGTCCAGATGCCGCTGCATTCTGCTCTGTGCCTCCTGGGCGTTTTCACGCGCGCTCGCAGCCGCCTTCGCACGATCGCTCTCGTTGTCGGCAGCGCGCTCTTGCTGTTTCTGCAAATTCTGCGTACCCTGCGCGCGCCGGGCCGCGGCCTGCTCACCCGACTGTTGTTCGGCCGCGGCACCCGCCTTGCGGCGCTGCGACTGCTCCACCGCCTGGCGCTTGCGCTGCGCATCGTCGAGGGTAATTTCCCGGCGCCTCAGATCGGCCCGTATTTTTCGCTCACGTTCCCCTGCATCGCGCAGGCAGCCGTTCACGGCAAACTTCTGGTAGCACACTTTTTTTTCGGCCAGATACGCAGCCTCGCTGCGGCTGCGCTCGGCATTGATCGCCGCGCGCTCGGCGACAGCTGCCTGATCCGGCGAGACGTTGGCGGTCTGCGCCGCCGCAACCACGCAGAAACCTGCGAAAACCACAGTGGTGAAAAGGCGATTCATGTCAATCGGGTATCCACGATGCGCCGCTCGAGCGCCAGAAATTCGCCGGACTGCATTTCCCTCAGGCGCGACACCGTGCGCGGAAACTCATGCGCCAACGGCCCTTCGGTGTACAACGCCTCGGGCGGCACCTGCGCCGACATGATGAGCTTGACACGTCTGTCGTACAGCACATCCACGAGCCAGGTAAAACGCCGCGCCTCCGACGCCATGCGTACCGGCATATGCGGCACATCGCTCAGCAACACCGTGTGAAACTGGCTGGCGATTTCCAGATAGTCATTCTGCGAACGCGGCCCCCCGCACAAGGTCTTGAAGTCAAACCAGACGACGCCACCGGCGCGGCGCAGAGCCCGGATTTCGCGGGACTCGATGTGCAGCACGGGGTCTTCGTCGCGGACCTCGGCCAGCCGGCTGAACGCCGCTCGCATCGCCTTGTCGGCCAAGGGACCGAGTGGGGTATGGTACATCTGCAGTTGCTCGAGCGTCTGCCGGCGGTAGTCGACCCCGTTGTCGACACTGATGACTTCGAGATTCTCGTTGAGCAGATGGATCGCGGGCAGCAGGCGATCGCGATGCAGCCCCCCGGGGTACAGATCGTCAGGGCGGAAATTCGAAGTGGTGACAAACCCCACGCCGTTTTCAAACAAGGCCGCCAGCAACCGGTGAAGGATGAGTGCATCGGTGATGTCCGATACATGGAATTCATCGAAACAAATCAGCCGGTAGCGCCGAGCGATGCGCCGGCCCAGTTCGTCGAGCGGATTGACGGTACCCTGCAGTTCGGTCAATTCCCGATGCACCTCGCGCATGAATTCATGAAAATGCAGCCGGGTCTTGCGATTCAGTGGCACCACGTTGAAAAAGCAATCCATCAGAAAGCTCTTGCCACGCCCCACACCACCGTACATGTACACACCGCGCGGAATTTCCGGGTGGTTGATCAGCTTCTTGAAGGCGTTCGAGCGCTGCTCCTTGTAGGCGGCCCATTCGTCGGCGCAGCGCTCCAGCGCATCGACCGCGCGCAGCTGCGCCGGATCGCTGCTGTAGCCCCGCGCCGCGAGTTCGGCCTCGTACGCCCGCCGGACCGAGTGCGCCACCGACATGCCCGGCGCCACCTCAGAAGTTCAGGGTACGCTTGTCAACGGCCAGGGCCGCCTCCTTGGTCGCCTCGCTCAAGGACGGATGAGCGTGGCAAATGCGGGCGATATCCTCGCTGCTGGCCCGGAATTCCATCGCCACCACGGCTTCCGAGATCAGTTCACTGGCCTGCGGCCCGACGATATGCACACCCAGGATTTCATCGGTCGCGGCATCCGCCAGAAACTTCACCATGCCGGTCGTGTCACCGAGCGCACGGGCTCGGCCGTTGGCGAGAAACGGGAAGGTGCCAGCTTTGTAGGCGCGGGCCGAGGCCTTGAGTTGCTGTTCGGTCTGGCCAACCCACGCGATCTCGGGACTGGTGTAGATCACCCACGGGACGGTATTGAAGTCGACATGCCCATGCTGGCCGGCAATGCGCTCCGCCACCGCCACGCCCTCCTCTTCGGCCTTGTGCGCGAGCATCGGGCCGCGCACCACGTCCCCAATCGCCCAAACATTCGGCAAATTGGTCTTGCAGTCGCCATCCACCACGATGGCGCCACGCTCGTCGAGTTGGAGGCCGATCGCCTGTGCGCCCAGGCCGATCGTGTTGGGCACGCGGCCGATCGAGACGATCAACTTGTCCACGTTGAGCATCTGGGCTTCACCCTTGGCGCTCGTCCAGGCGACACTTACGCCCTTCTTCCCGGACTTGACCTCGCCGACCTTGACCCCGAGCTCGATCTTCAGGCCCTGCTTGTCGAAGGCCTTCTTGGCCTCTCTGGCGATCTGCTCATCCACCGCGCCGAGGAAGGTCGGCAGCGCCTCGAGCACCGTCACGTCGGCCCCCAGGCGGCGCCAGACCGAACCCATTTCCAGACCAATCACACCCGACCCAATCAAACCCAGCCGGGCAGGCACGGCACCGACGCGCAGGGCCCCGTCGTTTGACAGAATCATCTCTTCGTCAAACGGCACCCCCGGCAGCGCACGCGCATTGGAACCCGTGGCGACGATGACATGCTTGCCCACCAGGGTGTCGGTCGCGCTGCCCTCGACGCTGATCTCGTAGCCCCCATCGGCCGCCTTGACGAAGGCGCCACGGCCGTGCAGGAACGTGATCTTGTTCTTCTTGAAAAGGTACAGGATGCCGTCGTTGTTCTGTTTGACCACCGCATCCTTGCGCGCCAGCATCTTCGCCACGTCCATGGCAAGGCCCTGGATCGCGATGCCGTGATCGGCAAAGTGATGACCGGCCTGATCGAAGTTTTCGGAGGACTGCAGCAGCGCCTTGCTCGGAATACAGCCCACATTCGTGCAAGTGCCGCCCAATGCCGGGCCGCCCTCGGTGTTTTTCCACTCGTCGATGCACGCGACGTTGAAGCCCAGCTGAGCCGCGCGGATCGCGGCGACATAGCCGCCGGGGCCGCCGCCAATGACGATAACGTCGAATTGCTTGCTCATTTATTTTTTCCGTTTCAGTTGTTCACCACACGGCGCGCGTCTTGTCTGGTTCGTGAAACACCATGAACCCGACTCGGCAGAGTCGCTGGTCTTGCTCTCGCAAAGAGGGATGACGAAAACGACACGCGGCGCGCGCAGCCTGGAGTTGCGTGTCAGATATCAAACAGCAGGCGCGCCGGATCTTCCAGCGCTTCCTTCATCGCCACCAGACCAAGCACGGCTTCGCGGCCGTCGATGATGCGGTGGTCGTAGCTCAAGGCGAGGTAGTTCATCGGGCGCACCACCACCTGCCCGTTTTCGACCACGGCGCGATCCTTGGTCGCATGGACGCCCAGGATGGCCGACTGCGGCGGATTGATGATGGGGGTGGACAGCATGGAGCCGAACACACCCCCGTTCGAGATGGAGAACGTGCCGCCGGTGAGCTCTTCCATGGACAGCTTGCCGTCGCGTGCCTTGGCGCCGTATTCGGCAATTTTCTTTTCGATATCGGCAAAGCTCATCTGGTCGGCATTGCGCAGAATCGGCACCACCAGGCCGCGCGGCGAACCGACGGCAATACCGATGTCGAAGTAGCCGTGGTACACGATGTCGGTGCCATCGACCGAGGCGTTGATGGCCGGGTACTTCTTGAGCGCATGCACTGCCGCCTTCACGAAGAAGCTCATGAAGCCGATCTTGACGCCGTGCTCCTTCTCGAATTTCTCCTGGAAGCGCTTGCGCATTTCCATCACCGGGGCCATGTTGACCTCGTTGAAGGTGGTCAGGATCGCGTTGGTCGCCTGCGATTGCAGCAAACGCTCGGCCACGCGCGCGCGCAGCCGGCTCATCGGCACACGCTGCTCGGGGCGATCACCCAGATGCACGGCGGGGGTCGTCACTTGAGGAAGAGATCTGACCGGAGCCGTTACCGGGATTGACACTGCCGCTACAGGCTTTACAGCACCTCCCGCCACCGCAGTAAGTACATCCCCCTTGGTGACACGGCCATCCCTGCCGGTACCGGGCACCGAGCCGGCCGCCAACTGGTTATCGGCCATCAACTTGGCGGCCGCCGGCATGGTCACACCGGCCATCGCGCCACCCGTTGTTGCAGCAGCAACCGCCGGTGCCGATGTGGGCGCGGGCGCGGCGGCGGCAGGCGTCGGCGCCGCCGCAGCGACCGCTTTGCCTTCGGTGTCGATTCGGGCGATCAGCTGTTCAGCCACCACAGTGGCGCCGTCTGCCACCGTCAATTCGGCAATCACGCCGGCCGCGGGCGCGGGAACTTCCAGCACGACCTTGTCGGTTTCGATCTCGATCAGGATTTCGTCGATCGCAACCTGCTCACCAACCTTCTTCTTCCACTGCAGCATGGTGGCTTCCGCGACCGATTCGGACAGTTGCGGGACTTTGACTTCTACGAGTGCCATTTGAATTCTTTCGGGATTTCTGTGGATTTATTCTGGACGCGGGCATAGCCCTCACTTGGTCAGCACAAACCCCTTGAGCTTGGCAAACGCGCCGTCCACCAGGGCCTTTTGCTGCTCCTGATGCAGGTGCGAATAACCGGACGCCGGGGAGGCAGAGGCCACGCGGCCGGAATAGCCCAGTTTCTGCCCTTCGCGCATGTTTTCATGGATGTAGTGCTGCACAAAGAACCAGGCGCCCTGGTTCTGAGGTTCGTCTTGGCACCACACGATGTCGGTCGCGTTCGGGTATTTCTTGAGCTCCGCCGCAAACGCCTTATGGGGGAACGGATAAAGCTGCTCCACCCGCACAATGGCAACGTCGTCCGCCTCCCGTTCCTCACGCTTCCTGGCCAGGTCGTAATAGACCTTGCCGGAGCAGGCGATGACGCGCCGGACCTTGTCGGCGCGTTTGTTCACTTCTTCTTTGTGCTCGGGAATCACGGTCTGGAAGCCGCCCCGCGTGAACTCGGACAGGGGCGATGCCGCGTCCTTGGCGCGCAGCAGTGACTTCGGCGTCATGATGATCAGCGGCTTGCGCAGGCTGCGCACGATCTGGCGGCGCAGCACATGGAAGATCTGGCTGGCGGTGGTCGGCTGCACCACCTGCATGTTGGTATCCGCGCACAGCTGCATGAAGCGCTCAAGCCGCGCCGAACTGTGCTCCGGCCCCTGACCCTCATAGCCGTGCGGCAGCATCAGCGTGATGCCGTTGACGCGCCCCCATTTGACCTCGCCGGACGCGATGAACTGGTCGATCACCACCTGGGCGCCGTTGGCGAAATCGCCGAACTGGGCCTCCCAGATCACCAGCGTGTTCGGATCGTTCGAGGCATAGCCGTACTCGAACGCCAGCACCGCCTCTTCGGACAGAATCGAGTCGATGACCGTGAACGGCGCCTGGTTTTCGGTCACATTCTGCAGCGGCGTGTAGGTACCGGTGTCCCACTTCTCGCGATTCTGGTCGTGAATCACGGCATGGCGGTGCGAAAACGTGCCGCGCCCGGAATCTTCTCCCGACAGGCGCACCGGGTAACCACTGGCCACGAGCGACGCAAAAGCCATGTGCTCGCCCATCCCCCAGTCGACCGGAATGTCGCCGCGGCCCATGGCAGCGCGGTCGTCGTACACCTTTTTCACCAGCATGTGCGGCGTCACGCCGGCAGGAATGGCGGTGATTTTGTCCGCCAGCCGCCGCCATTCGGACATCGGGATCGCGGTGTCGCCGGCATCGGTCCATTTCTTGCCCAGAAAGGGCGTCCAGTCGACCGCGTACTTGCTCTTGAAGTTGGTCAACACCGGATCGAACGTACTCTTGCCGGCGTCCAGCGCCGCGCGCGTGGCCTTCACCATGTCGTCGCCCAGCGTGGCGCCCATGCCCTGGGCCGTCAGCTTGTCGGCATACAGCTTGCGCGTTCCCGGGTGCGCGGCGATCTTCTTGTACATCAGCGGCTGCGTCAGCGCGGGCGTGTCCTGCTCGTTGTGGCCCAACTTGCGGAAGCAGACGATGTCGACCACGACATCCTTCTGGAACTCCATGCGGTAGTCGAGCGCAATCTGGGTGGCCAGCACCACGGCCTCGGGATCGTCGCCGTTCACGTGCAGCACTGGCGCCTCGATCATCTTGACGACATCCGAGCAGTAAAGCGTCGAGCGGCTGTCGCGCGGGTCGCTGGTGGTGAAGCCGATCTGGTTATTGATCACGATGTGCACGGTGCCGCCCGTGGAATAGCCGCGCGTTTCCGCCAGAGCCAGCGTTTCCATCACCACGCCCTGTCCAGCAAATGCCGCATCGCCGTGCACGATGACCGGCAGCACCTGCCGGCCCTGAGGATCATCGCGCCGGTCCATGCGGGCGCGCACCGAGCCTTCGACCACCGGGTTGACAATTTCCAGATGCGATGGATTGAAGGCCAGCGTCAGATGCACCGGGCCACCGGACGTGGTCACGTCCGAACTGAAGCCCTGGTGGTATTTCACATCGCCGCTGGCCAAATCTTCCGGCGCCGTGTGATCGAATTCGGCAAACAGATTGGCGGGCACCTTGCCGAGCGAATTCACCAGAACATTGAGGCGACCACGGTGTGCCATGCCGATCACGATCTCCTGCAGGCCCAGCGCACCGCCGCGCTGGATCAGTTCGTCCATGCTCGCAATGAAGCTCTCGCCGCCTTCGAGCGAAAAGCGCTTCTGGCCCACGTATTTGGTGTGAAGAAATCGCTCCAACCCTTCGGCCGCGGTCAGCCGATCGAGAATATGCAGCTTCTTCTCGGGCGTGAAATTCGGCTTGCTGCGGATACTTTCGAGCTTTTGCTGCCACCAGCGCTTCTTGATCTGGTCGGTGGCATACATGTACTCGGCGCCAATCGTTCCGCAATACGTCTCCCGCAGCGCGTTCAGCAGATCGCGCAGGGACATGGTGTCCTTGCCAAAAAACGTGTTTCCGGTATCGAAAACCGTTTCCTGGTCGGCATCGGCAAAACCATAAAACGACGGCTCCAGCTCCGGGATGCGGTCCCGCTCGGCCCGCTTGAGCGGATCGAGGTCGGCCCAACGGGCACCGACATTGCGATAGGCTGCGATCAGTTGCTGGACAGCGGTGCGCTTGCGCCCCATCCCCGCGTCATCGCTGGCCACCACCACCCGGGTCTGGCCCTGCTTGGCGCGTTCGGCGAAAGCGTTGACCACCGGCAAATGGGGCACGTCCCTGGCGTTGCTGCCATCGACGGCCGGTACATGCTGCAAGGCGTCGAAATAGTCGCGCCAGTGTTCGGGAACGCTGCCGGGATTGGCCAGGTAGTTTTCGTAGAGCTCTTCGACGTACGGCGCGTTGCCGCCGAAGAGATAGGTATTGCCTTGGTAGGCCTCGTAGGCCGATGCCGGCATCGACAGTTGTTCGCTCATATTGCGCTGACCTCCGTTCCCCTGCGGGAAACATGTGGTGGTTAAGTTACCTCCCGCGACACGGCTGGACCGATTGGCGGATGCGACAGTGGCTGGAAGGCCCCGTTAAAGCGTCATTGTGCCACTGAACCGGCTGCGAGGTAGGGTGCGATTCCAGCGCAGCCGGACGAGACTACCGGTTGGCAGCGACCAAATCGGTGATCTGGCGCAGCGCCGATGGGTCGTCCATGCTGCTCAGGTCACCCGGGTCGCGGTCCTCGCACACCGCCTGGATGGCACGGCGCAGCAGCTTGCCGCTGCGCGTTTTCGGCAGCAAGGTCACGAAGCGCACGCGCGCCGGCCGGGCGATGGCACCGAGCCGCTGCTCGACCAGCTTCATCACCTCGCCCTCCAGTTGCAGCCGCGCCCGGTCATCACCCACGCTGGCGGCATCCCGGGC
>DATNBD010000105.1:0-7827 GCA_035572155.1 Rhodoferax sp. | reverse complement strand
TCAGATCGTTGGTGAGGACGAGGCCGACCTCAAGCTCGGCCTGGTCAACATCGGCAGTCCGATCGCGCGCGCCCTGATCGGCAAGGAAGAAGGCGACAGCGCCGAGGTGCAGACGCCGGGCGGCGTCAAGCACTTCGAGATTGTCGCGGTCTCCTATATCTGAACGGCGCGCGTTTTGCCTCAACGTTTCGCCGCCCTGCTGGCCGCCCTGTGGTGGGGCAGTTTGACAACCATCGGCTTCCTGGTGGTGCCGTTGCTGTTCGCCAACCTCCCCACGCCGGCGATGGCGGGCGGCATGGCGGCCAAACTGTTCGCGGCGCAAACCTGGGTGTCTGTTGCGTGCGGTCTGTTGTTGCTGCTGTTTTCAAGGGCAAAATGGTCGCAAGCCATTGCGGAATGGGCACAGTTCGCTATTATTTTTGTAGTCCTCGGCTTGCTGCTGGCTCTGCTTGCGCAGTTCGCCGTGGCGCCCCGGATCGTCGCGCGCGAGAACCTCAGGCTCTGGCACAGCGTGGGCAGCGTGATGTACCTGGTGCAGTGGCTCTGTGCCGGCGTGGTGCTGTGGAAGCTGGTGCCGGGTCCGCGGTCGCCTGACTGACGCTCGTCCTTCTGCGATGCGCCCCCGGCGGCGCGTTATCCTGTTGCATTGGCTTGATCTTTTTGTCCAGGGGCACGGCAGTGGAATCACAAATTGTGGAAATCGACGCGACGGCCTGGCAGGCCGTTCAGGCCAATGCGGCATGGACGGGGGCGCTGGAGGCCGGCAAGGTGCTGTATTTCCCACGCCTGGGTTTTGATCTGCTGGCGCAAGAAGCGGCCTTGCTCAACCCAAATGTGCTGTCGCCCAAGTCACGCAACATCAGCCTCGACGCCAAAGGAACGCTGCGCGGCGCCAGCGGCGAGCCGGCCACGGTGCAGACGCTGGCCGCGATGATCGGGCGCTTTCGGGCGCAGTCGCAGCAGCTCATTGCCGCGCTGCTGCCGCATTACACCGAGTTCCTGCGTCTGGCGCCGACCAGCTACCGGCCGATGCAGGTGGAGTCGCGCCAGCAGTCCTGGCGCGCGGACGACCGCCGGCTGCATGTCGATGCCTTTCCCTCGCGCCCGAACTACGGCGAACGTATCCTGCGCGTGTTCACCAACGTGAATCCGTCCGGTGTGCCGCGGGTCTGGCGTGTCGGCGAACCATTCGAGACGGTGGCACGGCGGTTTTTGCCGCGCGCCAAGGCCTATTCACCGTGGCAGGCCCGGGCGCTGCGCGCACTGCGGGTGACCAAGTCGCTGCGTTCCGAATACGACCACCTGATGCTGCAGCTGCACGACGGCATGAAGAGCGACCTGGACTACCAGCAAACGGCGGCCCAAGCCACGGTGCCTTTCCCGGCCGGCTCGGTCTGGGTGTGTTTTTCCGACCAGACCTCGCACGCCGTGATGTCGGGCCAGTACATGCTGGAGCAGACCCTGTTCCTGGCGCCCGAGCATCAATACGACCCGCAGGCCAGCCCGCTCGCGATCCTCTCCCGGCTGACGGGCCGGCCCCTGGTGACGCACCAGCCGGCGTGAGTGTTGTGGGGGCTACAGAACGCAGCGAAGGGCCGCCCCGAGCAAGTTCAGCCCCCTCGGGGGGCAGCGCAGCACACGCAGTGGCAAGCGTGGGGGCTATTTATTCCTTCCAGTGCGTCGCGACCCAACCGGCCGGGCGCATGGCGCGAAAGCGCCGGTTGCGCCGGCCCGCCAGCGCGTCGGGCGGATTGCACTCGCCATGGAAAATCACGATGCGCGCGTCCACCGGCACGGCCGGCTCGGCCCAGTAGTTGGCCGGCCAGCGCGGGATGCTGTGGTACTTGAAGCTGGGGCACCAGGCCGCCGGCCAGTAGCGCAGCTTGCCCTGGCGGTGCAGGAAATCCGACAGGTAGGCCTGCTCGTTGCGAAAGCGCGATTGCACCTCGCCCAAGTGGGTCTTGAAGTAGGCCAGCACATCCGGATGCGCGCCCAGTTCAAAGCGGTACACCGAGGAATTGCCGGTGATGCGCCGCGTCTGCCAGGGGCGGCGGTAGTCGCGGATGATCAGGAACTCGCCCGGCTCCTCGAAAAAGGCGTCGAGGCTGCCCACGATCACCACGTCGACATCGAGAAACAGCGCGGTGCCGGTGAGCCCGTACAAGTCGGCCGAGAAGGTGGTCAGCTTCTTCCAGGCCCGGTCCGGGGTGCCGGCCGGCACATCGAGGTCCAGCGCCGGGATCGGGAAGCAGTCCACCTCGGCCCGGATGCCCTGGCGGTCGTCGGTCAGGCAGACAAAGCGAAATGCGCCGCGCAAGTGCCGGCGCACCATGGCGTACAGACGATTGACGTATTCGGGGCCGTATTTGGTGCCCCATTTCATGCAGATGACGTTGCGCTCGGGTGGCGCAACGGGCAATGCCGCGGTCGTCATGGCGTCAGGTCTGGCTGCGTTTCTTGACCGAGGTTTGCGGCTTGGGTTTGGCCCGTTTCACCTTGCCACCTGGCGTCAGGCGCTGGTTGCCCAGCACGCGCAGGGTCTTGACCTCGGGGCGCTGGCCGCCGCGCTTGCTGTACTTGAGCACCTTGAAGTCGCGCGGGCCGGCCATGCGGTCCTCGTCGATCACCTTCTCCTTTTCCGGCTGCGGACGCCACAGCACCAGCAGCTTGCCGATATGCTGGATTGGCGCGGCACCCAGTTCATCAGCCAGCGTCTGGTAAATCTCGCTCCGCGCGGCGCGATCATCCGAGAAAACGCGCACCTTGATCAGCCCGTGTGCGTTCAGGGCGGCGTCGGTTTCCTTTTTGACGGCCGCCGTTAGACCGCCCGCGCCAACCATGACGACCGGGTCTAGGTGATGGGCGTTGGCGCGATGCGCCTTGCGCTGGGCGGGGGTGAGTTGAATTTGGGCCATGCCCGTATTATCGAGGCAGTATGAAAGTGAAAACGAAAAGCAGGAAAGTCAACAGGGCGTGGCTGAACGACCATGTGAACGACCCCTACGTCAAGCTGGCCAACCATGAGGGCTACCGTGCGCGCGCGGCCTACAAGCTCAAGGAAATAGACGAGACGCTGAATTTGATCAAGCCCGGGCACCTGGTCGTCGATCTGGGGTCGACTCCGGGTGCCTGGAGTCAATACCTGCGCCGCAGGCTGTCGCCGGCAGGCGCGGCGGTGGGGCAACTGGACGGCACCATCGTCGCGCTGGATATCCTGCCAATGGCGCCGATCGAGGGGGTGGTATTCCTTCTTGGCGATTTTCGCGAGCCCGAGGTACTGGAAAAACTGGAACAGGAGATGCGGGGGCGCAAGGCCGACGTGGTGGTATCCGACATGGCCCCCAACCTGTCCGGAATTGCGTCGGCGGACGCGGCGCGCATTGCGCACCTGGTCGAATTGGCGGTCGAGTTCAGCCAAAAACACATGAAACCCGAGGGCGCGCTGGTGGTCAAAGTATTCCATGGCGGCGGCTATAGCCAACTGGTCAAATTGTTCAAGAACACTTTCCGCGTGGTGAAGCCGATCAAGCCCAAGGCGTCGCGCGACAAGTCGTCGGAGACGTTTCTGGTCGGCCTTGGGCTCAAAAGGGCCGAGCCGGAGCCTGCCGTGCGCCATTGAATTGCGGGAAATGCCGCCAAGCCCTTGTGACGCAAGGGGCTGCTGGTGGCAAAAGCCATGCCAGCACGTCTTGAAACGCCTAAAATGGACTACAAGTAGGTGGAAGCCGGAGAACATTTCGGCACCGGTTGCCATCCTTTTTTAATCGGAGCCTTGTTTGAACAATCAGTGGTTCTCAAAAATCGCCATCTGGCTCGTCATTGCCATGGTGCTGTTCACGGTATTCAAGCAATTTGATACCCGTGCGACGACCGGCGCGAATACCGTGGGGTATTCGACCTTTCTGGCGGATGTGCGCAGCGGCCAGATCAAGAGCGCGACGATTCAGGAAGGCCAGGGCGGTACCGACATCGTGGCCACCACCACGGACGATCGCAAGATTCGCACGAACGCCACCTATCTGGATCGCGGCCTGATTGGCGATCTGCTCAACAACAACGTCAAGTTCGACGTGAAGCAACGCGAGGAAGGCTCGCTGCTGATGACCCTGCTGGTCAGCTGGGGTCCGATGCTGCTCTTGATCGGGGTCTGGGTCTATTTCATGCGACAGATGCAGGGCGGCGGCAAGGGCGGGGCGTTCAGCTTCGGCAAGAGCAAGGCCCGCATGATGGACGAGAACAACAACACCATCACCTTTGCGGACGTGGCCGGCTGTGACGAGGCCAAGGAGGAGGTCAAGGAGGTCGTGGACTTCTTGAAGGATCCGCAAAAATTCCAGAAACTGGGCGGGCGCATTCCGCGCGGCCTGCTGCTCGTCGGGCCTCCGGGTACCGGCAAGACGCTTTTGGCCAAGGGCATCGCGGGCGAAGCCAAGGTGCCGTTCTTCAGCATCTCGGGTTCCGACTTCGTTGAGATGTTTGTTGGCGTAGGTGCGGCCCGCGTGCGCGACATGTTCGAGAACGCCAAGAAAAACGCGCCCTGCATCATCTTCATCGATGAAATCGACGCCGTGGGTCGCCAGCGTGGTGCGGGCCTGGGCGGCGGCAATGACGAGCGCGAGCAGACCCTGAACCAGATGCTGGTCGAGATGGACGGGTTCGAGACCAATATGGGTGTGATCGTGGTGGCCGCCACGAACCGGCCCGACATTCTGGACGCCGCACTGTTGCGCCCCGGTCGCTTCGATCGCCAGGTGTATGTGACGCTGCCCGATATCCGCGGGCGCGAGCAGATCCTGCATGTGCACATGCGCAAGGTTCCGGTCAGCCAGGACGTGAACGCCGGCGTCATCGCGCGCGGCACGCCTGGTATGTCGGGTGCTGACTTGGCCAACCTCTGTAACGAAGCGGCCTTGATGGCCGCACGCCGCAACGCCCGCGTGGTGGAGATGCAGGACTTCGAGAAGGCCAAGGACAAGATCCTGATGGGCCCCGAGCGCAAGAGCATGGTCATGCCGGAGGAAGAGCGCCGCAACACGGCCTACCACGAGTCCGGCCATGCGCTCATCGGCAAGTTGTTGCCCAAATGCGACCCGGTGCACAAGGTCACGGTGATTCCGCGCGGTCGCGCCCTGGGCGTGACCATGAGCCTGCCGGCACAGGACCGCTACAGCTACGACAGCGAATACATGCTGAGCCAGATCGCCATGCTGTTTGGCGGGCGCATCGCCGAAGAGGTGTTTATGCACCAGATGACCACCGGCGCCAGCAACGACTTCGAGCGAGCCACCCAGATCGCCCGCGACATGGTGACGCGCTACGGCATGTCCCAGGCGCTGGGCCCGATGGTCTATGCCGAAAATGAAGGGGAAGTCTTTCTGGGCCGCTCGGTCACCAAGACCACCACCATGAGCGAGGAAACCATGCAGAAGGTGGACTCGGAGGTGCGCCGCATCATCGACCAGCAATACGCGCTGGCGCGCAAGCTGATCGAGGACAACAGCGACAAGATGCACACCATGGCGAAGGCCTTGCTGGAGTGGGAAACCATCGATAGCGAGCAGCTTGACGACATCATGGCTGGCAAGGAACCGCGCCCGCCCAAGGACTGGACGCCGCGCATTCCGCCCGCCACCGGTGGCGGCAGCGACGGTGGCCTGCCACCTGCGGTCAAACCGGATCCTGCGCCCACCGTGGTCTGAAGGATCAAGGAATAAGATCAACGGGGCCTTGCGCCCCGTTTTTGTTTTGTTGTGACCCGACATGTTTTGGCAAACCACTCGCTTTTCCCTGGATCTGACGCAGCCGCGCGTGATGGGCATCGTCAACGTCACGCCAGACTCGTTTTCGGATGGCGGCCAGCACGCCTCGACCGCCAGCGCGCTCAAGCATTGCGAGCATCTGCTCAAGGACGGTGCGCACATTCTGGACATTGGTGGCGAGTCGACCCGTCCGGGCGCTGTGCCGCTGCCGTTGCAGGAAGAACTGGCGCGCGTCCTGCCGGTGCTGCGCGATGCCGTCAAGCTGGGCGTGCCGGTGTCGGTCGATACCTACAAGCCGCAGGTCATGCGGGCCGCGCTCGATCTGGGTGCCGACATCATCAATGACATCTGGGCCCTGCGCCAGCCCGGTGCCGCGCAGGTCGTGGCGGACCACGGCCGTTGCGGCGTGTGCCTGATGCACATGCATCGCGAACCGCAGAGCATGCAGATTGCCCCCATGGTGGGTGATGTGGTGCCGCAGGTGCTCTCATTTCTGGAGCGGACTGGCGAATCCCTGCAAGGGCTTGGCGTTCAAAAAGTCCGCATTGTGCTGGATCCTGGTATCGGCTTCGGCAAAACCGTGGCGCAAAACTTCGCGTTGCTGGCGCGCCAGCGGGAGCTGCTGGTCGCGGGCTACCCCATCCTTGCGGGCTGGTCACGCAAGTCGTCGCTGGCGGCTGTGGTTGCGGCAGGCGGTGTGGCACCGCCCGCGGACCAGCGCCAGGTGGCCAGCGTGGCCGCCGCGCTGCTGGCCGTGGAGCGTGGCGCTGCCATCGTGCGGGTGCATGATGTGCGCGAAACCGTGGCCGCGTTGAAAATCCTGGATGCTATCAACCCAATAGCGGACAATACAGACACCTAAAGGGGAAAACACACAAATGACACGAAAATATTTTGGCACGGACGGTATCCGCGGCACCGTGGGTCAGCCCCCCATCACGCCCGACTTCGTGCTGCGCCTGGCGCACGCCGTGGGCCAGGTGCTCAAAAAATCCGAGGCACGCCCCACGGTGCTGATCGGCAAGGACACCCGCATTTCCGGCTATATGCTGGAGAGCGCACTCGAGTCGGGCTTCAATTCCGCCGGCGTCGATGTGGTGCTGCTCGGCCCGCTGCCGACGCCCGGTGTGGCCTATCTCACGCGGGCGCAGCGCGCAAGCCTGGGCGTGGTCATCAGCGCCAGCCACAACCCGTTTGCCGACAACGGCATCAAGTTCTTCAGCGCGCAGGGCAGCAAGCTGCCCGATGCCTGGGAGCAGGCCGTGGAAGCCGCGCTGGGTGAGGCGCCGGCCTGGGTCGACTCGGCCTCACTCGGCAAGACACGCCGCCTCGACGACGCGGCGGGCCGTTACATCGAATTCTGCAAAAGCACCTTCGCCCACGACCTCACGCTCAAGGGGTTGAAGATCGTGGTCGATGCCGCCCACGGCGCGGCCTACCAGATCGCGCCCAAGGTGTTCCACGAACTGGGCGCGGAAGTCACGGCCATCGGCTGCGCGCCCGACGGTTTGAACATCAACCACGAGGTCGGCGCCACGCATCCCGAGGCGCTGGTGCGCGCCGTGCAGACCAACCAGGCCGACTACGGCGTCGCGCTCGACGGCGACGCCGACCGCCTGCAACTGGTGGACGCCACGGGACGCCTGTACAACGGGGACGAGCTGCTGTACCTGATGGTGGCCGACCGGCTGGCGCGCGGCGAGCGCATCCCCGGCGTGGTCGGCACCCTGATGACCAACATGGCCGTGGAAGTGGCGCTCAAGGCGCAAGGCCTGCAATTCGTGCGCGCCCGGGTCGGCGACCGCTACGTGCTTGAGGAGTTGGAGAAGAACCGCTGGCTGCTCGGCGGCGAGGGCTCGGGCCACCTGCTGGCACTGGACAAGCACACCACCGGCGACGGCCTCATCTCCGCCCTCCAGGTGCTGCAGGCCTGCGTGCGCAGCCACCGAACCATGGCCCAGATGCTGGCCGAGGTGACCCTGTTCCCGCAAACCCTGATCAACGTGCGGCTGCAGCCCGGCCAGGACTGGAAAGCCAACACCCGACTCGCAGCGGAAACCAAAGCCGT
>DATNBD010000104.1:0-3919 GCA_035572155.1 Rhodoferax sp. | reverse complement strand
CCGCCGTGATCTGGGTGGCCTGTTCCAGCGCCAGCAGGGCCCGCGCATGGCCCATGTCGATGTCGCCAGCCATCAGCATGGTCTGCACCGGTCCGGTCAGATTCAGCAGGCGCAGCAGGTTGCTGGCGGCGCTGCGGGATCTCCCCACGGCTTGCGCGGCGGTTTCGTGAGTGAGTCCAAACTCTTTGATCAACCTTTGCAGGCCCTGGGCTTCCTCCAGCGGGTTGAGGTCTTCGCGCTGGATGTTCTCGATCAACGACATGGCGGCGGCCGACTCGTCGGGCACGTCGCGCACCAGCACCGGCACGCTGTCCAGTCCCGCCAGCCGCGCCGCGCGGAAGCGCCGCTCACCCGCAATGATTTCGTACTTGCCGGCGTTGCTGCCCGCCGCATCACCATTGAGGAGTTGGCGCACCAGAATGGGCTGCATGATGCCCTGCGCCTTGATCGACTCGGCCAGCTCGTACAGCGCGCCCTCATCCATGCGGGTGCGCGGCTGGTACTGGCCGGGCACCAGCTCGGTCAGCAGCAGCGTCGTGGGCAGTCCCGGGCTGGGCACCGGCGCGTCGGTCGCGCCCTCGGCCACCTTGGGGCCCAGCAGGGCTTCGAGTCCACGGCCGAGGCCCTTGGGTTTTTTCGTGACCATTGTGTTTTCAGTCTTTCATTAAATCGTCGAGCAGCACATAGCCCTCGGGCCAGCTGCCCAGGCCGGCTTCGGCGTTGATGTGGCCGGCCTCGCCATAGTCGATGAACTGCGCGCCCCAAGCTGTGGCGAATTGCCGGGCCCGGTCGAAGTCGCACCAGGGGTCGTTGCGGCTGCCCAGCAGCACGCTGCGAAACGGCAGCTGTTGCAGCGCGATGGGCGGCCAGCTCCACAGCAGCGGGTCGATGTCCGCGCGTTCGACATCGCCGGGCGCGACCAGCAGCGCGCCCTTGACGTGGTGCGTGTTTTTTGAATGCGCCGCCCAGGCCGCGACCTGGATGCAGCCCAGGCTGTGCGCCACCAGCACGGCCGGCTCGTCGCAGGCGAGCACGGCCTCTTCCAGCCGCGCGATCCAGTCGCCGCGCAGCGGGCGCATCCAGTCGTGCTGCTGCACCCGCTGGTAGCCGTGCGCATGCTCCCAGCGGCTTTGCCAGTGCTCGGGGCCGCTGCCCTGCCAGCCGGGCAGAACCAGAACATTTGATGGTTTCATGCTATATGATTAATAGCGAACTAATGTTTGCAGGTAAGGGATTCAGGCATATTTGATTCATCATGGGAGCGTTTTGATGCGCTCCACCATCTCGCGCGCAAATTCAACGTACGCCAGCGCGCCCTTGGCCGCCGGGTCAAACACCACGCCCGGCAGGCCATAGCTGGGCGCCTCGGCCAGCCGCACGTTGCGCGGGATCACGGTATTGAACACCTTGTCGCCAAAGTGGCCCTTGAGCTGGTCGCTGACCTGCTGCTGCAGCGTGATGCGCGGATCAAACATCACGCGCAGCAGGCCGATGATCGCCAGATCCGGGTTCAGATTCGCGTGCACCTGCTTGATCGTGTTCACCAGATCGGTCAGGCCCTCCAGCGCAAAATACTCGCACTGCATCGGCACCACCACGCCATGCGCGGCGCACAGGCCATTCAGCGTCAACATGGAGAGCGACGGCGGGCAGTCGATCAGCACAAAGTCGTACTGGTCCTGCACCTGCGCCAGCGCGGTCTTCAGGCGCTTTTCGCGGCGCTCGATGTCCACCATCTCGACCTCGGCGCCGGCCAGCTCGCGATTCGCGCCGAGCACGTCGTAGCCGCATTTCTCGCTCCGGACCCGGGCTTCGGTGATCGAGGCGGACTCCAGCAGCACGTCGTAAATAGTCAATTCGAGCTGGCGCTTGTCCACGCCCGAGCCCATGGTGGCGTTGCCCTGTGGATCCAGGTCGACCATCAGCACGCGCTGGCCGACCTTGGCCAGACCGGCCGCAAGATTGACCGTGGTAGTGGTCTTGCCAACGCCCCCTTTTTGGTTTGCGACGCAGAAAATTTTGGCCATTCGTGATGTCTCGTTGTTGTTCTTTTGCCGGCGGATTATCGGACCAGTGCGAGCCGGATGGCAAAGCCCACCAGAAACACGCCCGCGACCTTCCGCAGGACTTGACCCACGATGGGGTTGGCGCGCATGCGGGCGGCCAGAAAGTGCGTCAGCAACACCACCGTCATTCCGTAGACGAATGCCAGCACGCCGACCGTCAGCGCGAGCACGCCGAATGCCTTCAGTCCCGGGTGCTGCGCCGGATCAATAAACAGCGGCAAAAAGGCCATGTAAAACACGATGGCCTTGGGATTGAGCAAGGTGATCATCAACGCCTGCCGAAGATAGTGGCGAGGTTCGATCTGCAACAGCGGCGATCCGCCAGGCTGCGCCCGCAGCATCCGGATGCCCAACCAGACCAGATACGCCGCCCCCAACCACTGTACGACCGAAAACGCCGAAGGATGGGCCATCAGGACCGCCGAGATGCCCGTCAGGGCCAGCCAGGTCAGGCACTGGTCTCCCAGCACCAAGCCCAGAACGGCCGCACATCCGCCACGCACCCCGCCTTTGCTGGTCGAGGTAATCAGGGTCAGGTTGCCCGGACCGGGGATCATCAAAAAGAGGATCATGGCGACGATAAAACCGCCGTAATTGACCAGGCCAACCATGGGAAGCCTCAAAAAGAGAAGAAATAGAGTTTACGACGCCTTGCGACCCGCGGGACTCACCGAACAACTTTCAAACTGGTTTTTTACGCAGCCAGACGATGCAGCGCTCGGCATCCAGCCCCGGGACACTGAGCTGTTCCACGTGAAACACCTCGACCGCCGGTGGCAGCGCCGCGATTTCGTCGTCAGGTTGCCGGCCTTTCATGGCGAGCCAGATGCCACCGGGCGCCAACGCGCCGGCCGACCAGGCCGTGAAATCCGCCAGTGAAGCGAAGGCACGAGAGCTGATCACATCGTACGCATTGGCCAACGACTCGACCCGCGCGTGCAGGCCACGCAGGTTCGGCAGCTTGAGTTCGACCGCCACCTGCTGGATGAACGCCGCCTTCTTGGCCACGGTATCCACGCACATCACCATCAGTTCGGGGCAGCAGATCGCCAGCACCACACCCGGCAGCCCGGCGCCACTGCCCACGTCGAGCAGGCGTGTGCGTTGCCCCTGGGTGCGCCGGCGCAGCGGTGCCACCACCGCCAGACTGTCCAGCAGATGATGGGTCAGCATGTCGGCTGGCTCGCGCAGCGCGGTGAGGTTGTAGACCTTGTTCCATTTGCGGATCAGCGCCAGATAGCGCAGCAACTGGTCGGCCTGACTGGCGCCCAGCGCCACACCAAGCTCACGCGCACCTTCGCTCAAGGCGCCAGGCAGATCCACAGGCAGGGTTTGCTGGCGTGGCGCCGTTTCGGACGGCGGGGGCGACGGGGGTTTGGCGCCTGCGGACAAACTCAGGCCGCCAGCGTTCTGTCTTGACTCGCGGCCTCGCCGGCCGGCCCCTTCCAGCCACCCTTTTTGAGATGCACCAGCAGCAGCGAAATGGAGGCCGGCGTTACCCCTGGAATCCGCGAAGCCAGGCCCAGCGTCTCGGGTCGATGCTTGGTCAGTTTCTGCCGTGCCTCGATGCTCAGGGCCGCGACCTGCATGTAGTCCAGATCGGCGGGTAGCCGCAGATTCTCGTAATAAGCGGCGCGCCCGACCTCCTCTTTCTGGCGGTCGATATAGCCCGCATACTTGGCGGCGATTTCAACCTGTTCGATCACGGTTTTGCCGAAGCTGGCCTCATCGGATACATCTTCCGCAAGCTCGGTGCTCGCGTATTGGCCGCCGTCCAGGGACATCAAGCCCGCGTAGCTCACATCGGGCCGGCGCAGCAGATCGGCCAGGTTGTATTCATGGTCGATGGTCTT
>DATNBD010000103.1:0-9039 GCA_035572155.1 Rhodoferax sp. | reverse complement strand
TGCAGGCGCGGGTCGGCGGGGCGCGGCAGGCTGAGCGGCAGCGTCGGCATCTGCTCCACTTCATCGAGCAGCAGGCGCATCAGGCGCCCGTGGCGCGATCGCGCCGAATAGGGCAGCGGCACGTCGACGGCCGCCAGGATCAATTCGCGCAGCAGCGGCGAGACGCCCAGCACCGCGCAGCGCGCCATCAGGCCTGGCGCGGCATCCGGCCGGATATAGACCGTGCGCATTTCCACGTGGCCGACCATGCGGATGGAGTGCGCGACGCCCGCGGGCACGCACAGGCCGCGCGACGGCGGCACGATCCATTGCCCGACGTCCGTGCTGACCACCATCACGCCGCGCACCGCATGGATGAGCTGGATGCGCGGATGGTCATGGCGCAGCGTCTCGTGGCCGGGCGAATAGTCGGCCGCCAGCGCCGTCACCGGCATGTTGGTGCGGTCGTAGAGGGTGTAGGGTGCCGCAAAGCCGGCGGGTGGGCGAAGCGGGTCGGTTTTTGTCATGTCCATTTCTCGAAGCTATCGGCCATATTCTCGCAGGACAGGCGCCGGCTTGCCGGGTAGGATGCGTCTTCGACCTTCCCTCGCCAGTTGAATCGAAGTACCTTCCATGGATACCAGCATTGTCACCAAAGCCGTGCCACCGAGCATGAACGCCCCCACCCGCTTCCGGGTGCTGGGCGCGATCAGCTTCTCGCACTTCCTCAACGACATGATCCAGTCGTTGATCCTGGCGATCTATCCCCTGCTCAAGGGCGAATTTCATCTGAGCTTCGCCCAGATCGGGTTGATCACGCTGACCTACCAGATCACCGCCTCCTTGCTGCAGCCCGTGGTGGGCCTGTACACCGACAGGTATCCCAAGCCCTACTCGCTGGCGATCGGCATGGGTGCCACGCTGGTCGGCCTGCTGGTGCTGTCCGTTGCGCCCAATTTCGGCATCGTGCTGCTCGCGGCGGCGCTGGTGGGGACGGGCTCGTCCATCTTCCACCCGGAGTCTTCGCGCATTGCGCGCATGGCGTCCGGTGGGCGGCATGGGCTGGCGCAATCGATTTTCCAGGTTGGCGGCAACATGGGCAGCGCGGTCGGTCCGCTGCTGGCCGCGGTCATCATCATTCCGCGTGGCCAGTATGCCGTGGCGTGGTTTGGGCTGGCCGCGCTGGTCGCGATCAGCGTACTGTGGCAAATCGGCCATTGGTACAAGCAGCAGCAAATGGCCGGCCTGGGCAAGAAAAAGAAGGCTGCCGGCGCCACCGTGCAGGGCCCGCTGCCGCGGCGCGCCGTGGCGTGGGCCTTTGCGGTGCTGATCGTGCTGATCTTCTCCAAGTACTTCTACCTCACCAGCATCAGCAGCTATTACATCTTTTTCCTGATGGACAAGTTCCACCTGTCCGTGCAGTCGGCCCAGGTGTATCTGTTCGTCTTCCTGTTCGCTGTGGCGGCCGGCACCATGCTCGGCGGCCCGATTGGCGACCGTATCGGCCGCAAGCTGGTGATCTGGGTGTCCATTCTGGGCGTGGCGCCGTTCACGCTGATGCTGCCCTACGCGAACCTGATGTGGACGGGCGTGCTGACCTTCGTGATCGGCCTGATCCTGGCCTCCGCGTTTTCCGCCATCCTGGTGTTCGCGCAGGAACTCGTGCCCGGCAAGGTTGGCGCCGTCTCGGGCATGTTCTTCGGCTTTGCGTTCGGCATGGGCGGCATCGGCGCCGCTGTGCTGGGCGCGTTGGCCGACACGCACGGCATCGTGTATGTCTATCGCCTGTGCGCCTATCTGCCGTTGCTGGGCATGCTGACGGTGTTTTTGCCTGACGTCGAGCGTCGCCGCAGCCAGAGTTGATGCCCCAGCACCGCCACCACGAGGATGTTCCCGGCCAGCACGACCGCCGTCGTCAGGGACGGTCGATGCAGCAGGTGATGCACCTCAAACGGCACATACAGTCCGCCTGACAACGCGCCCAGCCATTCGGCCCAGGCCCGGTCGTACCAGAGTCCGTAGGCTTCGGCGAAGCGCACCGCGATGTACCCGACCGCCGCCAGCACGATGAGGTGCACGTTGGCCCCGGGCAGCAGCCCGGCGTAGTGCAGCAGAATCGACGGATAGTGCGCATCCGGGCGCAGCCCGAAGCGGCCGATCAACTCGATCGCCAGCTGCTTCACATCGCGATGCATCAGGTTCAGCAAGCCCACTGTCGCAATCAGCGCGGCAAGGCCCTTCGCCGCCTCGAACAGGGCGATGGTGCGCAGTGCGCGGCGGTTCGCAACCGAATGCCTGTGGGCAATGGGTGCGGAGGCTGGCCGGGTCATGACGGGCTTCCTCTTCAAGCCGCCAGCGGCGGCTCCTGCATGGCTTCGATCTGTTCGTGCAGCATGTCGATTTGCCCTTTCCAGTAGTCGCTGGAGCCGAACCAGGGGAAGTTGATCGGAAAGATCGGATCGGCCCAGCGGCGCGCCAGCCAGGCGCTGTAGTGGATCAGGCGCAGCGTGCGCAGCGGCTCGATCAGCGCCAGCTCGCGCCGGTCGAACGCGCGGAACTGCTCGTAGCCGTCGAGCAGGCCGCTGAGCTGTGCCGTGCGCTGGCGCCGGTCGCCGCTGAGCAGCATCCACAGGTCCTGCACCGCCGGGCCGCTGCGCGCGTCGTCCAGGTCGACAAAGTGCGGGCCGCCGCCGGGCCGCTCGGTCGGCGTCCACAGGATGTTGCCGGGGTGGCAGTCGCCATGCAGCCGGATGGATTGCAGGGGTTCGGCATCAAATGAGCCCGTAGCCCTTGTACCCATTGCGCTGGCAGCTATTAAATCAAGAGCATCCGTGCAAACCGCCTGCCACGTGCCCTGCATGTCGAGCGGAATCTTGTCGTGCGCCAGCAGCCAGTCGCGCGAGGCGGTGCCAAAGCTTTGCAGATCCAGCGCCGGCCGCTCGATGAAGGGCCGCGTCGCGCCCACCGTGTGGATGCGCGCCAGAAAACGGCCGATCCATTCCAGCACCTCGAAGTCGTCAAGCTCGGGCGGGCGCCCGCCCCGGCTCGGGCTTACGCTGAAGGCAAAGCCGGCGAACGGGTGCAGCGTGCGATCGGCTAGCACTAACGGGCCGACGGCCGGGATTTCGGCCGCCATGAGCTCGGCCGCGAAGGCATGTTCTTCGAGGATCTGCGCCTCGCTCCAGCGCCCGGGCCGGTAGAACTTGGCGACCACGGCGCTGCCGTCTTCGAGACGGATCTGGTAGACGCGGTTTTCGTACGAGCTGAGCGCCATCAGCCGGCCATCGCCGTACAGGCCGACGCTGGCCAGCGCGTCCATCACCACGTCAGGCGTCAGCGACTGGTAGGGGTGATTAGGGGAAGTCGCGGTCGAGGAGGGCAGCATGCCCCGATTGTCGCCGCAGCGACCGGCCGCATTTAGCTGGTGTGCATCGACAGCATGTGCCCCATGCGCGGGTCGCCGCCACCAGCCAGAACCTGGGCGTAGGCCGCCTGGACGGCGTCGGGGCCCCGGTGCTGTGTAACGGTCAGCCAGGGAGACGCCGGGTCGGCAACCCGCGCTAGGAAGTTCTGCCAAGCCATCAGCAGCCGCTGACCCAGAACATCGCTACCCCATTCGCCCTGGCGCTTCTTGATCTGCGCCGGCGCGAAAAACAGCGTGGCGCGCGGGCCGGGCAGGTCTTTGGCGCCGCCCAGTTCCTCAACGTGCGTGCCGCCGATCGAGCTGCTGAACCGGAGGTTGACAAAGCGCGTGTGAATCGCGCGGCGCAGCTCGGCGCTGCCGGCAAAGTCCACGTACACGCAGGCGGCGTCGGCGGCGATCTCGCCGAGTTGCTCGTACGTCAATACCCGGTGATAGCAGCCCAGATCTTCGCAAAACGCCCGGTTCGCGGTGGAGGTCAGCCCCACCACCTCGATGCCGGGCCGGTTCCTGAACTGGAACGCCGTGCCGTACGCCGTCTTGCTCGATGCGCTGGACAGCAGCATCACGTTGGCCTGGAAAAAATCGTTGTCGGCCAGGAAGTCGTCGATCAGCCAGGAGGTGATGAACAGCGGGCGCAGCAGCGCTTGCAGCGCCTCGGTGTCGGCGCGGTAGAACGGGTCGACACGGGTACGCAGGAACTGGTTGTAGACCCCGTGCAGCGCCGCTCGGTGCGGGGCACCATCGAAGAAGCCGCCGTCCGCGACCCGGGTGGGCGACAGCACGGCGTGGCTCGCCATCGGCCAATAGCCGTACAGCTGCTCGCCCACCGCAATGCCGGGCAGCAGCGACTGCAGCACCGTGCCAAAGCCCCAGACCGGCACGATGCCCCAGCTGTCTTGGCCTGTGGGATAGAACTGCCAGTAGTTCATGGCGTCGCCGAAGGTGGCGTAGGTGATGTTGTTCGATGTCAGCGCGAATGCGTCCACCTGAACGCGAATCTGCTCCGGTGCGAGGGCGGTATCTGGTGTCGTAGCCAGCCGCGTGGTCGCGAGCTGATTTTTCTGGACGAGCAGGGTGGTGTTCATGGAGCAACCCTAAACGAAACGGCCCACCGGTTCAACACCAGCGGACCGCTTTGGTGACAACGGACGCGCTTAGACGACCGTAATGGTCACGTCGATATTGCCGCGCGTGGCGTTCGAATACGGGCACACCTGGTGCGCGGCGTCCACCAGCGCCTGGGCGGCGGCGCGCTCCATACCGGGCAGGCTGACCTTCAGGCGCGCGGCGATGCCGTAGGCGTTCGGGATCGGGCCGAGGTCCACTTCGGCATCCACCGCCACGTCGGCCGGCACGACCACTTTCATCTTGCCGGCCACCGCCTTGATGGCGCCAATGAAGCAGGCGGAGTAGCCAGCCGCGAACATCTGCTCGGGGTTGGTGCCGGTGCCCGGTGTGCCCGGGGAGGAGAGCTTGACGTCGAGCCGGCCGTCGTCCGAGCGCGCGGCGCCGTTGTCGCGTCCGCCGGTGGTGTGGGCGCGGGCGGTGTACAGGACTTTTTCGAGTTTCGTAGGCATGGTGCTTCCTTCGGGAGGTAGTGCTTCGGGCATGAAGCGGGTTGAGAAATCGTCAGGCGACCAGCCTCTGGCGCAGGGCTTGCACCTGCTTGGTGAGGCTGACCAGGTCGGAAATAGAGCACTGGCTGGCATCGAGAATGCAGCCCGGAATCTTCGCGGCGCGGCTCCTGAGCCGGCGCCCGGCCGCGGTCAGTGTGAGGTGGACACGGCGCTCGTCTTCCACGGCACGCAGGCGCGCAATCAGGCCTGCGGCCTCCAGCCGCTTGAGCAGCGGCGTGAGCGTGCCCGAGTCGAGGTACAGACGCTCGCCGAGCTCGGAAACCGTCAGCCCGTCCTGCTCCCACAGCACCAGCATGGCCAGATACTGCGGGTAGGTCAGGCCGAGCTCGTCGAGCAGCGGCTTGTACAGCTTGGTCATCGCCAGCGAGGTGGAATACAGCGCGAAGCACAGCTGGTTGTCCAGCAGCAAGGCCTGGTCGGGATCGAGTTTTCGCGTTGCCATGGCTGGATTATATCGAGCAATTAAATTGCGTGCAATTTAATTTTGTAAATAAATCTAACGGAATTGGCAAGCCCCTGGATCAGCGGCCCGAGAAACGTGCGGGCCGTTTTTCAATGAACGAGCGCACGCCCTCGGCCGCATCCTCGCTGTTGGCGAGCCGCCGCTGCACCTCGATGAACTGATGCATGGCGACCACCGGGCCGTGCTCGACCGCCTTGAGCGCGTTCAGCCGCGTCGCCACCACGGCCAGCAGCGCCTGTGCGGCAATGGTCTGGGCCAGGCGCAGCGCCTCGTCCAGTTCCTGGCCCGCGGGCACCACCTTCTGCACAAAGTTCAGCCGCAGCGCCTCGGCGCTGCCGAACTCGTCGCCGGTGAGCAAATGCAGCAGTGCATTGCCCAGACCGGCGCGCTGGGTCATGCGCAAGGTGGCGCCGCCGGTGGCCATGATGCCGCGCTTGACCTCGAGCTGCGAGAAGCGGCAGTTGTCGGCCGCGACCACGATGTCGGCCGCCAGCATCAGCTCGATGCCCAGCGTGTAGGTGATGCCCTTCACCGCCGCCAGCATCGGCTTGGTGCGACGCCGGTAGCCCTCCATGCCAAGGTTCAGGGGATCGACCAGGCCCAGCGGCACCGCCTTCTCGCCGCGCTGCATCAGCGGCGCGATGGTGGGCAGATCCAGCCCCGCGGTGAAATGCTCGCCCATGGCGTGCAGCACGCCCACCCGCAGCGCCGGGTCGTCGTCCAGCCGCGTATAGGCTTCGCCGAGCTCACGGAACATCTTCGGGGTAAAGCCGTTGCGCTTGGCCGGGCGGTTGATGCTGATCAGCAGCACATGCTCCAGCACCTCGCAGTCGATGCTGCCCTCAAGGTGTTCCTGTGTGCTCATGCGCGCCTCTTCTTTCAGTACGTGTAGACCCCTTGCCCGGTCTTGCGGCCCAGCCGTCCCGCGGCCACCATTTCCTTGAGCAGTGGGCAGGGGCGGTATTTGCTGTCGCCGAACTCGGCGAGGTAAACGTCCATCACGGCCAGGCACACGTCCAGGCCGATCATGTCGGCCAGCGCCAGCGGGCCGATCGGCTGGTTGCAGCCCAGCTTCATGCCGGCGTCGATGTCTTCGGGCGTGGCCAGGCCTTCGGCCAGCACGAAAAACGCCTCGTTGATCATCGGCACCAGGATGCGGTTGACGACGAACCCCGGCGCGTTCTTCACGGTGATCGGCGACTTGCCCAGTGCGGTGGCCATGGCATGCACGGCGTCGTGGGTGGCATCGCTGGTCTGCAGGCCGCGGATGATCTCCACCAGCGCCATCATCGGCACCGGGTTGAAGAAATGCATGCCGATGAAGCGATCCGGTCGCGAGGTGGCTGCGGCCAGTTTGGTGATGGAGATCGACGAGGTGTTGGAGGCGATGATCACCTCGGGCGCCAGCAGGGCGTCGGCCTGTTTCAGGATCTTGAGCTTGAGCTCGTAGTTCTCGGTCGCGGCCTCGATCACCAGTTGCGCGGATTTCAGGTCCTCGTAGCGGGTCGAACCCCTGATGCGGGCCAGTGCCGCGTCCTTCTGGGCGGTGCTGATCTTGTCCTTCTTGATCAGGCGGTCCAGGCTGCTGGCCACCGTGGCGATGCCTTTGGCGACGGCGGCATCGGACACATCGACCATCACCACGTCGATATTGGAGACGGCGCATGCCTGCGCGATGCCATTGCCCATCGTGCCCGCGCCAATGATGCCCACTGTCTGAATATTCATGTTGGTCCTTTGATCCCGGCAAATGTCGTGTCGCCTATGTTATAGGTTGCCGATGCCAATGGTGTAACGTCTGGAACACGCCAGAAAATATGACTGGAGACCACGGCGCATGGAGACAGACCCGTTCGACTACATCGTCATCGGCGGCGGCTCCGCCGGCTGCGTGTTGGCGGCGCGCCTGAGCGAGAACCCGGCTGTCAGGGTCTGCCTGCTGGAGGCGGGTCCGATGGACAAGAGCGTGCTGATTCATTGTCCGGCCGGGCTGGCCTTACTGGCCAAGAACGGGCAGGCCAACTGGGCGTTCGAGACGGTGCCCCAGCCCGGCCTGAACGGGCGCCGCGGCTACCAGCCGCGCGGCAAGGTGCTGGGCGGCTCCAGTTCCATCAACGCCATGATCTACATCCGCGGCCACCGGGCCGACTACGACCATTGGGCCGCGCAGGGCAACCCCGGCTGGGCCTTTGACGATGTGCTGCCGTATTTCAAGCGCTCCGAGAACAACGAGCGCGGGGCCGACGACTGGCACGGCGCCGGCGGCCCGCTCAATGTGATGGATCTGCGCAGCCCGAACCGCTTTGGCCCGGTGTTCGTGCAGGCCGCCCGGGAGGCGGGTTTTCCCCTGAACCGCGACTTCAACGGCGCCGGGCAGGAAGGCGTGGGGATGTATCAGGTGACGCATAAAAACGGCGAACGCTTCAGCGCCGCCAAGGCCTACCTCACGCCGCACCTGTCGCGGCCGAACCTGCAGGTCATCACCGGCGCCTACGCCACCCGCATCCTGACCGAGGGCCGGCGTGCCATCGGCGTGGAATATCGCCGCGGCAGCCAGCTCGAACAGATCAAGGCCACGCGCGAGGTGCTGCTGTGCGCCGGCTCGCTGCAATCGCCACAGGTGCTGATGCTGTCAGGCATCGGCCCCGGCGCACAGTTGCAGCGGCACGGCATTGCCACCGTGCACGATTTGCCCGGCGTGGGGGAAAACCTGCACGACCACGTGGACGTGGTGCAGGTGGTGGACGCACCGCACCTGAAGGACCTGTTCGGCATATCCCCGGTCGGGTTGGTGCGTGCGCTCAAGGGCATTTTCGAGTGGCGCAACCACCGCCGCGGCATGCTTACCACCAATTTTGCCGAGGCGGGCGGCTTCATCAAGAGCCAGGCCAGCGAGCCGATCCCTGATCTGCAGCTGCACTTCGTGATCGGCAAGCTGGTCGACCACGGGCGCAAGACCACCTTCGGCCACGGCTATTCATGCCACGTGTGCCTGCTGCGCCCGAAGAGCCGCGGCAGCGTGAAACTGGCCAGCGCCGACCCGATGGCGGCGCCGCTGATCGACCCGAACTTCCTGGGCGAGCGTGACGACCTGGACCGCCTGCGGCGCGGCTTCAGGCTGATGCGGCACATCCTGTCGCAGCCGGTGCTGGCGGGCTATCGCGGCGTGGAGCTGCCGTCCAGTGCTGGTGCGCACACCGATGAACAGATCGAGCAGTTCATCCGCGACCATGCCGACACGATCTACCACCCGGTCGGCACCTGCCGCATGGGCAGCGACGCACTCGCCGTGGTGGACCCCGAGCTGCGCGTGCAGGGCATGGCCGGCCTGCGCGTGGTGGACGCCTCCGTCATGCCGCGCGTGGTGGGTGGCAATACCAATGCGCCAATCATCATGATTGCCGAGAAGGCGGCCGACATGATCAAGGCCGCCGCACTCGCGGCATGAGAATTTTGTAAGCAGAATAGACCTTTAATCGTTATGAGATATGGTTAGAATGCTACTGAATCAATAGTCACCAGCCCGGTCCCGGAAG
>DATNBD010000102.1:0-12132 GCA_035572155.1 Rhodoferax sp. | reverse complement strand
GCTCAAGACCGAATACAGCCGCGGCGGCCGCAACTCGGCCACCGTGCGCATGAAGCTCAAGAGCCTGATCGCCAACTTCAACACCGAAGTCGTGTTCAAGGCCGACGACAAGATGGACCAGGTCATCCTGGACAAGAAGGACTGCACCTACTCCTACTTTGCCGAGCCGATGTACGTCTGCATGGACGAAGAATTCAACCAGTACGAAGTCGAAGCCGAGAACATGGGCGACACGCTGAACTACCTGGAAGACGGCATGCCGCTGGAAGTGGTGTTCTACGACGGCAAGGCCATCTCGGTCGAGCTGCCGACCAGCGTGGAGCGCGAAATCACCTGGACCGAGCCCGCCGTCAAGGGCGACACGTCCGGCAAGGTGCTCAAGCCCGCCAAGATCGCCACCGGCTTCGAAATCGGCGTGCCGATTTTCGTGGCCCAGGGCGACCGGGTCGAAATCGACACCCGCACCGGCGAATACCGCAAGCGCGTCTAACAGGACCGAGCTGCCGCGCAGAGATAAAAAGGCTCCATAAGGAGCCTTTTCGTTTTTGTGGACCGTCCCCTGCAATGCCCCGGCCCGTCACCGACAATCGCACTCATGGAAAACACACAAAATCTGACTGAACGCCGCCTGGCCGATGCCTGGGCCGAACTGCAGACCCTTGCCAACAACGGAACCCCGCTGGAGGCCGATGCGAATCGGCTGGCCTTTGCCGATCCCGAGTTCCTGCTGCGGCGCGAAACCCGCGGCATCCGCTTCCAGCTCGAAATGCTGAAACCCGATCTGGACCAGCAGGCGCAGGGCATCGAAAACACGGTCGTGGTGTATGGCAGCGCGCGCTTTGTGGAGCCGCAGGTGGCACAGGAGTCACTTGCGCAGGCACAGGCCAGCGGCCGTCCTGAAGCAGTGGCGCTGGCCGAGCGGCAGGTGCGCAACGCCCATTACTACGAGCAGGCCCGCCTGTTTGCCCGGCTGGTCGCGGGCTACGGCGCGCAGCGCCCGCGCGAGGAGCGGTTGTTCATCTGCACCGGCGGCGGCCCGGGCATCATGGAAGCGGCCAATCGCGGCGCGCATGAGATGGGCGCGCGCAGCGTCGGGCTCAACATCGTGCTGCCGCATGAGCAGGCCGGCAACGCCTACGTCACGCCCTCGCTGAGCTTCAAGTTCCACTACTTCGCACTGCGCAAGATGCACTTCATGATGCGTGCCAAGGCGCTGGTGGCCTTTCCGGGCGGTTTCGGCACGATGGACGAACTGTTCGAGGTGGTCACGCTGGTGCAGACGCGCAAGGCGAAGCCGGTGCCCATCATCCTGTTCGGCTCCGACTACTGGAAGCGCCTGTGCAACTTCGAGATGCTGGTTGAAGAAGGCGTCATCGCGGCCGAAGACCTGAACCTGTTCACGTTCGTGGACGATCCGCACGCGGCCTGGGAGCAGATCCGGGCGTTTTACAAGCTGTAGAGGCCGTGGCCGGCGGCTGTGCGGCTCAGTCGCCGGCCGCCTCGCTGTCCAGCGCAATCAACTTCGAGGACTCGGCCTGCGGCAGCGCCTCCACATTGCGCAGCGCTTTGCCCATGACCCGGCTGCGCTGCTCGGCGCTGCTCAGGGTATTGAGCACGGTCTCGGTCTGCGATTTGACCTTGGCCAACACCTCGCCGAACTTGCCGAACTCGGTCTTGACCGCGCCCAGCACCTGCCACACCTCGCTGGAGCGCTTCTCCAGCGCCAGCGTGCGAAAACCCATCTGCAGGGAACTCAGCATCGCCAGCAAGGTGGTCGGACCGGCCAGCGTCACGCGGTGTTCGCGCTGTAACAGGTCCATCAGCCCGGGGCGCCGCAACACCTCGGCGTACAAGCCCTCGGAAGGCAGGAACAGGATCGCGAAATCCGTCGTGTACGGCGGCTCGACATATTTCTCGGCGATGGACTTGGCCTCGAGCCGGATGCGCAGCTCCAGCGCCTTGCCGGCCGCCTCGGCACCTTGCACATCGGCGCGCTGCTGCGCGTCGAGCAGCCGCTCGTAGTCCTCATTCGGAAACTTGGCATCGATCGGCAACCACAACGGCGTGCCGTCCTCGGCGCGGCCCGGCAGCCGGATGGCAAAGTCCACCGGGTTCTTGCTGCCCGGGCGCGTCACGACCTGCGCCGCATACTGGTCGGGCACGAACACCTGCTCCAGCAGCGAGGCCAGTTGCGCCTCGCCAAAAATACCGCGCGTCTTGACGTTGGTCAGCAGGTGCTTGAGGTCGCCCACGCCCTGCGCCAGCGTCTGCATTTCGCCCAGGCCCTTGTGCACCTGCTCGAGCCGGTCGGCCACCTGCTTGAAGCTCTCGCCGAGCCGTGCCTCCAGCGTGCTCTGCAACTTTTCGTCGACGGTGGCGCGCATCTGGTCGAGCTTTTTCTCGTTTCCCTCCTGCAACGCGGTCAGGCGCTGCTCCACCACCTGACGGACTTCACCGAGCCGGCGCTCGTTGCCTTCGGCCAGTTGCCGCAGCTGCTCGTTCAGACCATCGGCAAAGCGCTTGAGCGCCATGTCTTGCGCTTCACGGGCCTGCAGCAGCCCGCCAGCCTGCGCCTCGCGAGCCTGGGTCAGGGAAGCCGCAACGCCCTCGCTGCCGGACTGCGCCTGCCGCGCGAGCGACTGTGTGGCTGCCTGAAGCGCCTGCTGGAACAGGGACAGGCCCAGCGTCAATTCGCCGCGCGTATCGCGCGCGCTGGCCTGCACCTCGCCGCGCAGTTCGCGCTCCAGGCGCTCGCCAGCGGCCGCCAGGGTGCCCAGCTCGGCCAGCAGCTTTTGCTGACCTGTTCCGGGCGCCAGGCGAAACAGCAGCCACAGCAACAGCAGCAGGTTGACGACGCCAAGCGCCACCACGATCCAGGACGGAAAATCAGTCATGCGCTATTCATTTTCTAGCTAAAACATCAGGATTTACGGGGGTTATAGGCTTGTTCTGTGTAAGAAAGCCGATCAGGTTGCCTGCCGCCAGGTCCGCCATGGCCAGGCGCGTGGGCACGGTGGCGCTGGCAATGTGCGGCGTCAGTACCACGTTGGGAACCGTCAGCAGATCGGGGTGCACGCGCGGCTCGCCCTCGAACACGTCCAGGCCGGCCGCGGCAATGCGTTTCTCGCGCAAGGCCAGCGCCAGCGCCGCATCGTCCACGATGCCGCCGCGCGCGATATTGGTCAGCGTGGCGGTGGGCTTCATCAGGGCCAGCTCGGCCGCGCCGATGGCGTGATGGGACGCGGGCGAATACGGCAGCACCAGCACCAGATGGTCGGCGCTTTTGAGCAGTTCTTCCTTGCTCACATAGCGCGCCTTGCATTCGAGTTCCAGCGCGGGCTCCAACCGGGAGCGGTTGTGGTAGATCACCTTCATGCCGAAGCCGTGCGCGCCGCGTCTGGCGATGCCCTGCCCGATGCGGCCCATGCCCAGGATGCCCAGCGTGGCGCCATGCACCTCGGAGCCGGCAAACATGTCGTAGCGCCATGTGTTCCATTTCCCGGCGCGCAGGAAATGCTCGCTCTCGGTCATGCGCCGCGCGGTCGCCATCAACAGCGCGAAGCCGAAGTCCGCGGTGGTTTCGGTCAGCACATCGGGCGCGTTGGTGGCCAGCACGCCGTGCGCGGTCATGGCATCGACGTCGAAGTTGTTATAGCCCACCGCCATGTTGGCGCAGATTTTCAAGGCCGGACAGGCCGCCAGCACCGCGCCGTCGATGCGATCGCCACCGGTGGTCAGGGCGCCGGCCTTGCCCTGTAGCTTGTCAATCAATTGTGCTTTGGACCAGTTCTCGTCGGCCTGGTTGGCCTCGACGTCGAAATGCTGCTGCAGGCGCGCAATGGTTTCCGGAAAGATGGCGCGGGCGACGAGGATTTTGGGTTTGTTCATAAAGTTGGAATGTTTATCAGTCGACAGACTTGATCTCGAACACCTGGCGCAGGTAGGCCAGGTATTTCTCGTCATCGCACATGTTCTTGGACGGCGTATCCGACAGCTTGGCCACCGGCTGACCATTGCAGCGCACCATCTTGATCACGATCTGCAGCGGCTCGTAGCCCAGGTCGTTGGTCAGATTCGTGCCGATGCCGAAGGCCAGTTGGCAGCGCCCCTGGAACTGCCGGTACAGCTCGATGGTACGCGGCACGGTCAGGCTGTCGCTGAAAATCAGTGTCTTGGTCAGTGGATCGACGCGGTTCTTCCTGTAATGCCCGATCAGCCGCTCGCCCCAAGCGAAGGGATCGCCGCTGTCGTGGCGCGCGCCATCGAACAGCTTGCAGAAGTACATGTC
Organism: Rhodoferax sp.; assembly: GCA_035572155.1. Lineage (GTDB taxonomy): Bacteria > Pseudomonadota > Gammaproteobacteria > Burkholderiales > Burkholderiaceae_C > Rhodoferax_A. The sequence continues at coordinate 7,844 of DATNBD010000102.1, read as the reverse complement.
GAAGTCGCGCAGGAAGGCGTCGAAGCCATACACGTCGCTTAATGCGATACCCAGGTCGCCGCGGTATTCCTTGGCCCAGCGCTCCAGCCCGAACACCTGGCTGTCGCGCAGACGCGGGCCCAGCGCCTGGCAGGCCTGCAGGTATTCGTGCGCCACGGTGCCCAGCGGGGTCATGCCCAGCTTCATCGCGTACAGCACATTGCTGGTGCCCGCGAGCTGGCCAGCCGTGCCGGTGCCCAGCTGGCTCATCAAGCTGCGCAGCACCTCTTCGTGCCAGGTGTTGCAAAAACGCCGGCGCGTGCCGTAGTCGGCAATCTTGAGCTCACTCAGGCCCGGCGCCTGCAGCAAGCCCATCTTGGCCTCGAGCCGCCGGCGGCCTTCGGCGTAGTCTGGCGCCTTTTGCGTGTTGCGGAAATACACCTCGTTCACGATGGCCAGCACCGGCACCTCGAACAGGATGGTGTGCAGCCACGGCCCCCGGATGGTGATGTCGATATCCCCACCCTGCAGGGCCGTCACGGTAATGTATTTTTCATTGAGCTGGAACAAGCCGAGAAAGTCCACGAAGTCGCTCTTGATGAAGCGCATCGCGCGCAGGTAGGCGAGTTCCGGATCCTGGAACCGGAGCCGGCACAGTGCACGGATTTCCTCGCGAATCTCGCTCACATGGGGCGCCAGGTTCATGCCAGGGTTGCGGCACTTGAACCGGTATTCCACCTGCGCACCCGGAAACTGATGCAGCACGACCTGCATCATGGTGAACTTGTACAGGTCGGTGTCGAGAAGGCTGGTGATGATCATGGAGGACTCGGGCCAGTGCGCCGTCTGCCGACGATGCCTCAAAGTGTAGGGGATAGCCCCCTGGCCCCGTTCGCGGTCACTCCAGCCAGGTCGTGAACTCGGCGGCCGCCACGCGCGGTGTGCGGTAACTGTTCACCAGGGCCGCGGGATCGGCCCAGCCGAGCGACATGCCGCACACCAGCATTTCGTCGGGACCCGCGCCGATGTGCGGCAAGACGATTTTGGCAAACCCATTCCAGGCCGCCTGCGGGCAGGTGTGCAGGCCGTGACCGCGCGCCGCGACCATGATGTTTTGCAGGAAGGCGCCGTAATCCAGCAGGCTGCCTCGCCCCATCACCCTGTCCAGCGTGAACATCAGGCCGACCGGCGCATCGAAGAAGCGGAAGTTGCGCTGATGCTGGGCATGCATCTTGTCCTTCTCGCCCCTGGCGATGCCCAGCAGGCCGTACAGGCCCCAGCCGTTTTCGCGCCGCCGGTCGATGTAGGGGCTGACCCATTTCTCGGGGTAGTAGTCGTATTCCTCGCGGTACTCGGCGCCCAGCGCGGGGTTCGCGCGGATGGCGTCGTGCGCGGCACAGACCTTGTCGGCCAGCGCGTCGCGGCTGGCGCCCTGCAGCACGTAGACCTTCCACGGCTGGGTATTCGTGCCCGAGGGCGCGCGCGCCGCCACCTCCAGCAGCTGCGCGATCGTCTCGCGCGGCACGGGCTGCGATGTGAAGGCGCGTATCGACATGCGGCTCTCGATGGCCTCGTCCACCGCATCGGCAGGCGTGGCCGTGCAGCCGGGTTCATTTGTGGCACTCACGCGAGTTTCTCCAGAACCGCTTTCAAGGGCCCCGGCAGCGATACCGGTCGGCGCGTCTGCCGGTCCACATACACGTGCACAAAATGTCCCTTGGCAGCCGTCACGGCGGCATCTTCCGCAAACAGGCCGATCTCGTAACGCACGCTGGATCGGCCCAGGTACGCCACTCGCACACCGGCACGCACTGTTTGCGGAAAGGCAATCGAAGAGAAGTAGTCGCAATGCGTCTGCACCACCAGTCCGATGATGTCGCCGCGGTGGATGTCGAGCACGCCCTGCTCAATCAGGTAGCCGTTCACGGCCGTGTCGAACCAACTGTAGTAGACGACGTTGTTGACGTGCCCGTACACGTCGTTGTCGTCCCAGCGGGTGGTCATCGTCGCGAAGTGCTTATATTCTTCTCTTTTGCCAGGGGAAATTCGCTGTTCACTCATTGTGGCTTCTATATTTTTTCCATTGATCTAGAAAAGTTCAAAAGTTTTCCCCTGACCCACGTCACGCTCGGACTCCAAGGAAAGGAAGGAATAAATTTTAGTGTGCGGAAACTTCAAAGATGGACCATCCGGTGAATCTGGACAACTCTTCCAATGCACGAGTTCCAAGCAATGAGTTGCCAAAACGATTTAATCCGGGCGACCATACTGCAATCGACGCCTTGCCTGGAACAATCGCGAGAATGCCACCTCCCACACCACTTTTCCCCGGAAACCCGACTGAATAAGCAAACTCTCCTGAACCGTCATAATGACCAGCAATCATCATCAATGCATTGATGCTACGGACATGCTGGCGACCGATCAGGCGTTGACCGTGATGCAGCCCCGCCAGGAATCTTCCTGCGTTGGCCAACTGCTCGCAGTTCATTTCGATCGCACACTGATGGAAATAGGTGCCAAGAACGCGATCGCACTCATTGTCCAAGTTATTGCAAGAGCGAAGAAAATGTGCAAGAGCGAGATTTCGATGTCCTGTCTTTGATTCGGCGGCAGCAACCTTCTCATTGATGAAAATTTGATCGTCGGCCGCGGCTGTTCTCATGAAGAGCAGAAGTTCGCCCAAAGTCGATTTGGGTTCTCCACCACTCAAAATGACATCTGTGGTGACAATTGCACCAGCGTTGACAAAGGGATTCCTTGGTTTCCCGTTTTCGTTTTCAAGTTCGACTACCGAATTGAAGGCATAGTTGGAAGGCTCTTTTCCAACCCGCATCCATAGTCGATCACCATAACGTCCCAATGCAATGGCCAATGTAAAAACTTTTGAAATGCTTTGGATTGAAAACGGGGTAGTTGTGTCGCCGATATTCAACCGCTCACCATCCAGCAAGCAAAGGCTTATCCCAAACTGCTGGGGGTTGACCTTGGCAAGTTCTGAAATATAGCTGGCCACCTGCCCGCGCTCACTGGCACTTTTCATGCGAGCGCCAAGCTCAGTCAGGAAGCCACTGAACTCGTTCTGGTCCAAATCGCTGTTCACTATGCGCTTTCCTTTGCACGGCACCTCGAAAAAACGAGGTGCCTGCCGAACTTTAAGGTACCGCCTGCGCAATCCATGCTCGCTCTCCCGAATGGGAAAGCGCAGTCAGGCAGAGCAGCTGCTCAAGTCAGGTAACCATGTAACGCTCGCCCGGCCGCGTCCAGCAGGCCGCGCCGACCACCTCATTGTCGCCGTTGAAGCCCAAGCCCAGGTTGTGCACCATGCAAGCGCCGTTGTGTCCAGACTATGACCCGGGCAGGGGAAAGACGGTTTCTAGGAGCGCAGCCCTAATATGCTGCGGCGCAACATAAAACGCTTGCAATAGGTCGGGATAACCCTATAATTCGAAACATGCTGCACTGCAACATAACACGGAAAGCAAGCCGGGTTCAGCGCAGTTATTGACCCATCATTTTTTTTTACCGGAGATCCTCCCATGCTGACCGCTGAACAAGTCCTGACCGCCCACAAAGCCAACGTTGAAACCCTGTTTGGTCTGACCACCAAAGCCTTCGAAGGCGTTGAGAAACTGGTCCAACTGAACGTGACCGCATCCAAGGCCGCGCTGGCCGAAGCCGCTGATCATACGCAAGCCGCGCTGAGCGTGAAAGACGCGCAAGAGCTGCTGGCCCTGCAAGCCGGCCTGCTGCAGCCCCTGGCTGAAAAGACCGCCGCCTACAGCCGTCATGTGTATGACATCGCTCAAGGCACGGGTGCAGAATTCAGCAAGGCCTTCGAAGCCCAGACCGCCGACGTGCAAAAGAAGTTCGCCAACTTGGTGGACAGCGCCTCCAGGAATGCGCCGGCCGGTTCCGAAACCGCCGTGGCCGTGATGAAGAGTGCCGTGGCCGCTGCCAGCGACGCTTACGAGTCCGTGCAAAAGGCCGTCAAGCAAGCCACCGAGATGGCCGAAGCCAACCTGAACACCATCGCCGCCACCGCCGCCGGCGCGACCAAGCAGGCCACCGCCAGTGTGGCAGCGGGCGCCCGCAAGCGCTAAGCCGTAATAACGATTGTCTCCTCGGATCTTTTCGACGCCTTCGGGCTCAGGGATCCGTTCAGGCCCCGTCGCAAGACGGGGCCTTTTTTCATGGCTTGATGGGTTTCGCGTCGTCCTTGATCAGTTGCTGCAGCCGTGGCAGCAACCGCTGCATCGCGACCCGGCCCGCCTCGATGGCACGGCGGCGCGCGGCGAAGTCGGCGCTGGTCACGCCAGTCAGATTCGGGCGCACCACCAGATCGGCATCGCGCAACTCGTAACGGTTGATGCTCTTGCTCATGATGGCGAAGGTTTGCAGCAGGATCTGCAGCGTGTCATTCGCCGGGTTGGCCTCGGGCGGGCTGGAAATATCCACGGCAATCACCAGTTCGGCGCCCATCTGGCGTGCATAGTCCACCGGTACGGGCGCCACCAGGCCGCCATCCACGTAATCGTGCCCAGCGATCCGCACTGGTTCGAAGATCGCGGGGACCGCGCTGGAGGCACGCACCGCCTTGCCCGTGTCGCCGCGCTGGAACAGCACGCCCTGCCCGCTGTGCAGGTCGGTAGCCACGATGCCCAAGCGCAGCGGCATGTCCTCGATCAGCCGCCCGCCCACCTGCCGATTCACGTAGCGCTCCAGGCCGTCGCCGCGCAGCATGCCGCGGCCAAACAGCGGCAGCATCCAGTCGGTGAACGTGGCCTCCTGCATCGACATTGCCACCTGCTGCAGCTGCGCGCCCGTCTTGCCGCTGGCATACAGCGCGGCCACCAGGCTGCCGGCGGATGTGCCCACGACCAGATCCGGCTTGATGCCCGCCTCTTCCAGCACCTGGATCACGCCCACATGGGCGAAGCCGCGCGCCGCCCCCCCGCCCAGCACCAAGCCGATGCGCGGCGGGCGCATCGCCACCGCCGGCTGCGGCGCAATGGCGGACGGCACCGCCTCCGGCGCGGGAACGGGGTGGATGGTCGGCGCGGGCGGAACGGCCGGCGGCCGGGTCGCGCAACCGGCCAACATGAGGCCAGCCACCGCGCACGCGGCGGCAAGCCCCCGCCAGCGCGGCGCCACGACGGGACGCCGCAGAGGTGGAAGAAACTGCATGGGGCCCGATCTTAGTGGAGGCGCCAGTGCCACCCGAAACCGCCCCCGGCGATAATCGGCGTCAACTTCAATCATCCGTTCGGAGGGGTTCGCCATGGAAATCAAGGGCAAGGTATTCATCGTCACCGGCGGCGCATCGGGTCTGGGCGAAGGCACGGCGCGCATGCTGGCCTCGCAGGGCGGCACGGTCGTGATTGCCGACATGCAGACAGACCGGGGCGACGCGATCGCCAAGGAAATCGGCGGCGCCTTCGTGCGCTGCGATGTCAGCAGCGAGACCGACGGCCAGGTCGCCGTGGCCAAGGCCGTATCGATGGGCAAGCTGATGGGCCTGGTCAACTGCGCGGGCATCGCACCGGCCGAGAAGACCGTGGGCAAGAACGGCGCCCACGCCTTGAGCGTGTTCAGCCGCACCGTCATGGTGAATCTGGTCGGCAGCTTCAACATGATCCGCCTCGCGGCCGAAGCCATGTGCAAGAACGCGCCCGAGGCCACCGGCGAGCGCGGCGTGCTGATCTCGACCGCATCGGTGGCCGCTTTTGACGGGCAGATTGGCCAGGCCGCGTACAGCGCGTCCAAGGGCGGCGTGGTTGGCATGACGCTGCCCATCGCGCGGGATCTGGCGCGCAACGGCATCCGCAACATGACGATCGCGCCCGGCCTGTTCGGCACGCCCATGCTGTTCGGCATGCCGCAGGAAGTGCAGGATTCGCTGGCCGCCAGCGTGCCGTTCCCGAGCCGGCTGGGCACGCCCGCCGACTACGCCAAGCTGGCGCGCCATATCTTCGAGAACGACATGCTCAATGGCGAGGTGATCCGCCTTGACGGCGCGGTCCGGCTGGCCCCGCGTTGAGGCAGGCCCGACTGTCATTCGCTATTTTTTTGGTAGCACACTTCACTGGTGAATCAAGGGCTAAGGCTCGATTTTGTTTGTAAATCCGGGCAAAACTAAAAAGCCACCCGAAGGTGGCTTTTTATTTTGGCGGAAACGGAGGGATTCGAACCCTCGATGAGGCTCTACACCCCATACTCCCTTAGCAGGGGAGCACCTTCGGCCACTCGGTCACGTTTCCAGTCTGGAAATTATCTCATGATTGCGCGGCTTTCCCGTTGCCGGACTGATCCAGGTCGAAGGTCTTGTGCAGCGCGCGCACGGCCAGTTCCATGTACTTCTCGTCGATCACCACCGAGGTCTTGATCTCGGAGGTAGAAATCATCTGGATGTTGATGCCTTCTTCGGCCAGGCAGCGGAACATCTGGCTGGCGATGCCCACGTGGCTGCGCATGCCGATGCCAACGATGGACACCTTGCAGATCTTGGGGTCGCCCTTGACTTCCTGCGCACCCAGGCCGGGCAGCACTTTGTCCTGGAGCAGGTCGATGGTCCTGGCGTAGTCGCCGCGATTCACCGTGAAACTGAAGTCGGTCTTGCCGTCCTTGCTGATGTTCTGGATGATGACGTCGACCTCGATGTTGGCGCCGGCCACGGCGCCCAGGATCTGGTAGGCGATGCCCGGCCTGTCGGGTACACCGAGCACGGATACTTTGGCTTCTTCGCGGCTGAACGCGATGCCGGACACGATGGCTTGTTCCATATGTTCGTCTTCCTCAAAGGTGATCAGGGTGCCGGAGCGAGCTTCCTCGTGGATATCGATGTCCCATGGCGTGAAGCTGGAGAGGACGCGCAGCGGCACCTGGTACTTGCCGGCAAATTCCACCGAACGGATCTGCAGCACCTTGGAGCCCAGGCTGGCCATTTCCAGCATTTCCTCGAAGCTCACGGTCTGCAAGCGACGCGCCTCGGGTACCACACGCGGGTCGGTTGTGTACACGCCATCCACGTCGGTGAAGATCAGGCACTCGGCGGCCTTCATGGCGGCCGCCACGGCCACGGCCGAGGTATCGCTGCCGCCCCGGCCCAGCGTGGTGATGTGGCCCTGGTCGTCGATTCCCTGAAAGCCGGTCACGATGACCACCTTGCCAGCGTCCAGGTCGGCGCGTACACGCGCGTCATCGATGGATTCGATGCGCGCCTTGGTGTACGCGCTGTCGGTGCGGATCGGCACCTGCCAGCCCGCATAACTGACCGACTCCATGCCCTCTGCCTGCAACGCAATCGCGAGCAGCGCGCTGGACGCCTGCTCGCCGGTGGCGGCCAGCATGTCGAGTTCGCGGCCATAGGCGTCGGTGGTCTTGGCCGGGGCCAGTTCCTTCGCCAGGCCGAGCAGGCGATTCGTCTCGCCGCTCATGGCGCTGGGCACCACCACCATCTGGTGGCCGGCGCGCGCCCACTTGGCCACGCGCTTGGCGACACTGCGGATGCGCTCGGTCGAGCCCATCGACGTGCCGCCGTATTTGTGAACGATCAATGCCATTGGAATTTTTCGGAGCAAAACCTAGGGATTGTACCAATCGATCCGCGCGCCCTCGCGCCGCACGAACCCCGTGGCCACCTTGAGGTAAATGCGGTGCCCGCGCGTGCTGCACGCCTCGATCTGGTCCAGCAATTCGTGCAGTTGGGCGCTGCTGGGCGCAACTTTGTGATGCGCCTTCAGCCAGTATCGAAGCAGGTTCGCCCGGCGCGGACGGGACAGTGTCCTCAGCACGGAAATCACCGGCGGCGTGCCGACCGCGAGCAAGTCCTGCAGCGCCACCTCCTGCAGCAACAGCTGTGCCTG
>DATNBD010000101.1:0-4152 GCA_035572155.1 Rhodoferax sp. | reverse complement strand
TACAGGGTCTTCAGGCTGGATATGTCGTATTTCTTCAGATAGGCGGGGTCGTGCTTCTTGAGCACCCGCACCGCGGTCGGCGCGGAGAAAAGCTGCGTGATCTTGTATTTCTCTACCAATTGCCACCAGATGCCGGGGTTGGACTCCCCGTCCAGCCCGCGTGTTGGCAGGCCTTCATACATGATCGTGGCCATGCCCGCGATCAACGGGCCATAGACGATGTAGCTGTGTCCCACCACCCAGCCGATGTCGCTGGTGGAAAAATAGGTTTCGCCCGCCTTGCCGCCAAAGATGTACTTCATGCTGGCGGCGAGCGCGACCGCATAGCCGCCGGTGTCGCGCTGCACGCCCTTGGGGTTGCCCGTGGTGCCGCTCGTATAGATGGTGTAGCTGATTTCGTTGGATTCGAGCCATTCGCAGGGAACCGTGGAATCCAGGTGCCTTTGCCGCAAAACCCCCCACAGATGGTCGCGGTCAGCTATCAATTTCATAGTTGACAGGCCGCGATCCACCAGCAGCACGGCCTCGGGTTTGTGGCTGGACAGGCGGATCGCCTCGTCCAGCAGCGGCTTGTATTCCACCACCTTGCCGCCGCGCGAGCCGGCGTCGGCGCTGACGATCAATTTGGGCGCGGCGTCCTCGATGCGGCTGGCGACGCTGGCGCTGGCAAATCCGCCAAACACGACAGAATGAATCGCGCCGATACGCACACAGGCCAACATCGTGAAGGCAGCCTGCGCAATCATCGGCATGTAGATCAATACGCGATCGCCTTTGCGGACACCCAGCTCCTTGAGCATGGCAGCGGTACGCTGTACCTCCGCGTGCAGTTCGCGGAACGAGTATGTTTTCTCGGTGCCGGTCTCGGTCGAAACACAGATCAACGCGGCCTGATCGGGCCGGTCCTTGAGGTGCCGGTCCACCGCGTTATGGCACAGGTTGGTCGTGCCGCCGAGGTACCAGCGCGCGAACGGGGGATTGCTGTAGTCGCAGATCTGCCGCGGCGGCGTATTCCAGTCGATCAAGCCGGCCTGCTCACGCCAAAAGGCGTCCCTGTCATCCAGCGAGCGGCGGTAAAAGTCGGCGTACTTCGTCATCGATGTCTCCTTCGAATCTCAATTTACGAAAGAGCGCAAGGGAGGGCTCACACCTTGCGCGTCCAGCTTGCTTCAACTCAATTTTGAGCCAAACCGCATCACCCTGCCGGGGCACAGCAGGTGGCGCTACCTGGGCCGGAGCCATGGCGGCGCCGGCGAAGCAGGTCAACACCGAACACGGACTCACTTGATCAGCGCGAGGGCCGTCCCGAAATCCGGGTGCGCCGCGCTACGCAGCCACTCGAACGCCACCATTTCAGTGCTCACCAGTTCAGCGCCTGCGCCCGCCAGGCGGTCAAAGGCAGCATCGCGATTGCGTTCGGTGCGTGACCCACACGCGTCGGTCACGACCCAGACGTCAAAGTCGTCTTCGAGCAGATCCAGGGCCGTCTGCAGCAGGCAGACATGGGCTTCGCAACCCGCGATCACGATCATGTCGCGCTCACTCCCGCCCGCAGGCTTTTGCAGATGCCTGGGCAGGCTGCGCGCGTTGCCCTGCGACGCCTTGGCCGACGGACGCAGCCATTCGCCCAGGCCCTCCTCCACCGCGCTGAAGTGCATTTTGCTCATCGTCCTTTTGCACAAGGCATCCACCTCGGGCACGTTCTTGCCAAGCCAGGTCGGGTTTTCCTCGGTACCCCACACGGGCACGCCCATCAGGCGCGCGAGCTTCCCTAGCCGCACAGCGTTGGCAACCACTGGTGCACTCTCGAAGATGGCCGGCATCAGGCGGATCTGGTAGTCCACCAGCACGAGCTGGGATTGAGACGCGTCAAGCAACATGGATGACTTTCAGAATACGGCCCAGCTACTCCACGAACAACGTGGCCGGACATTCCAGCAAGCCACGCAATGCCTGGATGAATTCTGCCGCATCCACGCCATCGACCACGCGGTGGTCGAAGGAGGATGACAGATTCATCATCAGCCTCGGCACCACAGCGCCGCCGCGCATCATCGGGCGCTCGACCATGCGGTTAACGCCGACGATCGCCACTTCGGGGTGATTGATCACCGGCGTGGAAACAATACCGCCCAGCGCGCCCAGACTGGTGACGGTAATGGTGGAACCCGTCAGCTCATCGCGCGTCACCTTGCCGGCACGCGCCGCTTCAGCCAGGCGCGCCACACCCGCCGCGCTGGCCCAGAGATCCAGACCTTCCGCATGGCGGAGCACCGGCACCATCAAGCCTGCGTCGGTCTGCGTGGCAACGCCCATGTGAACCGCGCCATGGCGCGTCACCACGCCGGCATCGTCGTCAAAGCGCGCATTGACCTGCGGGAAGTCGCGCACGGCCAGCACGATTGCGCGAATCAGCAGCGGCAGCACCGTGAGGCGGCCGCGCTGCGGGCCCCAGCGCTCGTTCAAACGCTTGCGCAGTGCCTCCAGTTCGGTCACATCGATTTCTTCGACGTAGGTGAAATGCGGAATACGGCGCTTGGCCTCCTGCATTTTCCGGGCAATCATGCGGCGCAGCCCGATGACGGGAATCGTCTCTTCGCTGTCGCGGTGCGCATATTGCGGCGCGGCAGCCGCAGTGCCCGGCCGCTGCTTGTCCGCACGCGCCGCGAACGCTTCCAGATCCGCCTGCATGATGCGGCCTGCGGTGCCGTGGCCTTGCACGTTCTGCAGTTCAACACCAAGCTCCCAGGCGCGCCGGCGCACCGCCGGCGAGGCTATGGGCTTGTCCCCAACAGGAGCAGGACGGGGCGCGGCCGCCGCGGGTACCGTGGACATCCGCACTGGCGCGGATGCCGGCTTGGACGCCGCAGACACAGGCGCAACGGAGGCCACCGCCACAACGGGCGGCGCAGCACTGGCGACGGAAGACGGCACCAGCGCCGCGGCCACCGGGTTGCCGGTGCCGGCATTGCCCTCGCCCGCCACCTCGATCCGGATCAAATCCGCCCCCACCGCCATCACCTGCCCGACCGCGCCGCCAAGCGCCAGCACCTTGCCCACCACCGGCGACGGAATCTCGACGGTCGCCTTGTCGGTCATCACGTCGGCCAGAATCTGGTCCTCGGCCACCGTCTCGCCAGGCTGCACGCGCCAGGCCACCAATTCCACTTCGGCGATGCCTTCGCCGATGTCCGGCATCTTGATCACATGAATGCCCATCATGCCTCCATCGCGCGTTGGAACGCCGCCGCAACCCGCGCCGGCCCGGGAAAATACGCCCACTCCTGTGCGTGCGGATACGGCGTGTCCCACCCAGCCACGCGCTCTATAGGTGCCTCTAAATGATAGAAGCAGTGCTCCTGCACCAGCGCCGTCAGTTCGGCCCCAAAGCCGCTGGTGCGCGTGGCCTCATGCACGACCACGCAGCGCCCGGTCTTCTTCACCGACGCGACGATGGTGTCCAGATCCAGTGGCCACAGGCTGCGCAGGTCGATGATCTCGGTATCGATGCCGGTCTCGTTAGCCGCGGCTTCCGATACGAACACCATGGTGCCGTAGGTCAGCACCGTCAATTGCGCGCCGGGGCGGAGGACGGCGGCCGACTCCAGCGGCACCGTGTAATAGCCCTCGGGCACCTCGCCCAGCGGGTGCTTCGACCACGGCACCACCGGCTTGTCGTGGTGGCCGTCGAACGGCCCGTTGTACAAACGCTTGGGTTCGAGAAAGATGACAGGGTCGTCATTCTCGATCGAGGCGATCAGCAGGCCCTTGGCATCGTAGGGATTCGACGGAATCACCGTGCGCAGCCCGCTGACGTGTGTGAACAAGGCCTCCGGGCTCTGGCTGTGCGTCTGCCCGCCGTAGATGCCGCCGCCGCAGGGCATGCGGATCGTCATGGGCGCGGTGAAATCGCCGGCGGAGCGATGGCGCAGACGCGCCGCCTCGGAGACGATCTGGTCGGAGGCCGGGTAGAAGTAGTCAGCGAACTGGATCTCGGCCACCGGACGCAGGCCGTAGGCACCCATGCCGACCGCCACGCCCACGATGCCGCCTTCGGAGATCGGCGTGTCGAACACGCGCGAAGTGCCGTACTTCGCCTGCAGGCCTTCGGTGCAACGGAACACGCCGCCGAAGTAGCCCACGTCCTGGCCG
>DATNBD010000100.1:0-2168 GCA_035572155.1 Rhodoferax sp. | reverse complement strand
ATTCCTGCTGAACCTCACGCAGCGGCTGCACGCGCGCGGCTTCTCGGCCTGCGAACTGGTGCTGCGCATGACGCGCGAGGAGATTGGCAGCTATCTCGGCCTTACGCTCGAAACCGTGAGCCGCACCTTCTCCAGATTCTCGGAAGACGGCATTGTCGAGGTCCGCCAGCGCCACATCCGCATTCTCGATTCGGCGGCCCTGCAGCGCATCGCCACGCCCCCGCCCTGCCAGTAAGCTCGCGCACCAACACGGGTCTCTTGATCTGAATCAAGACAAGGGTCGGCGCCTGCGCTAACCTGCAAACACCCTCACCGCCTGGAGTTTGCCGCCATGTACCAACGCATTCTCGTCACGACCGACGGTTCCCCGCTCTCCGAGAAAGCGGTGGCCAGCGCCATTGAACTGGCCGCACTCATGCACGCCGAGCTGGTGGCCTTGAACGTGGTGCCGCGCTATCCGCAAAGCTATTTCGAAGGCACACTGTCGCTGGATCCGCAGGACATTGCACGGGTGGAAGGCCAGTGGAGCGAGCAGGCCCAGGCCGTTGTCGATGCGATCAAAGCCAGCGCCGCGGCCAAGGGCGTCGTCGCGCGGGCCGTGACCTCGCGGGCCGACCTGGTGGCCGAGGCCGTGATTGCTGCCGCGAAAAAATACGAATGCGATCTGATCGTGATGGCCTCGCACGGCCGGCGCGGCATCCGGCGCGTGCTGCTGGGCAGCGAGACGCAGCATGTGCTGACCCACTCGCATATTCCGGTGCTCGTGCTGCGCTGATTTTTTAAGAGGAACTGGCCTGAAACCCATACAAAATAAGGACAGATAGCTAGTTATTTGGTAGCATCCTGGAGTTGAACGGGCGTGGCCAGCCGGCCCCGACCTGGGTCAGCACCCTGCTGGAGGTTGCCATGGGATTTGCCAAGTTGCTGGGACGTGCCGCGATGGCACCGTTTTCGAAGGCGTTGCCCGCCATGGGCGACACCGAACGGGCGGCGCTGGAAGCGGGTACGGTGGGCTTCGAAGGCCGCATCTTCGCGGGGCAGCCGGACTTCGACGCGTTGCTCAAGACCGGCCCCAATATTCTCAGTGCCCAGGAGCTGGCCTTTCTCGACAACGAGGTGCCCACACTGTGCGCGATGCTCGACGACTTTGCGATCGACGAGGCGCACGACATGCCGCCCGAGGTCTGGCACTTCCTGCGCGAGAAGCGCTTCTTCGGAATGATCATTCCCAGGCAATGGGGCGGTCTCGGCTTCGGGCATTACGCGCACGCCACCGTGGTCACGCGCATCGCCACCGTGAACGTCTCGGCGGCGGTGACGGTGATGGTGCCCAACTCGCTCGGACCGGCCGAGCTGCTGCTGAGCTACGGCACCGATGCGCAGAAGCAGCACTACCTGCCGCGCCTTGCCGACGGGCGCGACCTGCCCTGCTTCGGCCTGACGGCGCCTTACGCGGGTTCGGACGCGGCATCGATCCCGGATCGCGGCGTGCTGTGCGAGCGCGAAATCGATGGCGTGCGCGTGCGCGGCTTTTGCGTCAGCTTCTCCAAGCGCTACATCACGCTGGCGCCGGTCGCCACGGTCGTCGGGCTGGCCTTCAACGCCATCGACGAGAGCCGGCCCGAGGGCCAGCGCGAACTGGGCATCACCTGCGCGCTGATCCCGGTGCCGCAGCCGGGCATGCAGATCGGGCGGCGCCATCATCCGATGAACAGCTCGTTCATGAACGGTCCCATCAAAGGCCAGGACGTGTTCGTGCCGATGGACTGGATTATCGGCGGCGAGTCGCGGGTCGGCCAGGGTTGGCGCATGCTGATGGAGTGCCTGGCCGCGGGCCGCGCCATCTCGCTGCCGGCGCTCGGCGCGGCGACGCAGCAGGCCTCGGTCTTCGTCGCGAACGGCTACGGCCAAATCCGCAACCAGTTCGGTCTGCCCATCGGCAGGTTCGACGCCGTCGCCGGCACCATTGCCGCCATGGCGGTCGAGCTGTACGCCACCGACGCGGCGCGGCACTACACCGCGGCGGTGCTGGACCAGGGCGAGCAGCCCAGTGTGGCGAGCGCCATCCTCAAGGTGCAGTTGACCGAAGCCGGACGCCGCAGCGTAAACCACGCGATGGACATCCTGGGCGGCAAAGGCATCATCAGCGGGCCGTCGAACCTGCTGTC
>DATNBD010000099.1:0-33670 GCA_035572155.1 Rhodoferax sp. | reverse complement strand
TTTTCTTTGTCTGCGGCGTGGGAACACTGATGCGTGACCGGGCGCATGATATCAAGCGCTTTGAGCTCACCCAGTCAATGACCCAGTGAAGTGCTCTTCTGGTTCGCAGCCAGGACGCACTCGATAAAGCTACGCAATGCAGGCGTCAACTGCTTATCGCGGTGCACCACGAGATAGCATTGCCTGAGCATTTTGGGCAGGGTCGTGGGCAAGCGGCTGAGCCGTCCGGTCTCGATCAAGTCTTCAACGGCCCAGTGCGAAAGACAGGCCAGCCCCAGGCCCTGCGCCGCCGCGCGCTGGATGGCCTCCGAGCTGCCCAGTTCGATGCTGCGTCGGTAGGAACGAAGCTGCGCCAGCAATACCTGATCCGTCGTCTCGCGGGTGCCCGAGCCCGCTTCGCGCAGCAGCCACAGCGCCTCGCGCAGCGCCTTGACGGGCACCCGTGCATGCACGGCGGGATCATGCGATGGATTCGCCAGCGGATGATCCGGCGCCGCCACAATGACGAGCTCGTCCTGCAGCCACGGCGTGACCTCCAGCGTGGCCTCGTGGCAGGGCCCTTCGATCAGGCCGACATCCAGCTCAAACGCCGCCACGGCCGTGGCAATGACGCTGGTGTTGCCGATCATGACCCTGGACTGCCAGGCCGGAGCCTTGTCAAGCTGCTGCTGGGTGAGGAACTGACCCAGCAACGTTGGCAGCACGTAGTTGCCAATCGTCGTACTCGCACCGATACGCAGCGACTGCGCCTGCGCGCTGCTGTCGCGCGCCATCTGCTCGACACCTGCGGCGCCGTCCAGCAATGCCAGCGCCCGCGGCAGCAGCGCACGGCCGTTGTCATTGAGCAGCAGTCGTTTGCCGGCACGCTCGAACAATCGCAAAGACAACACGCGCTCGAGCTCATTGACGGCCGAACTGGTGGCTGACTGCGAGAGTGCGATCTGCCCGCTCGCGGCCGTGGTGCTGCCGCTGCGCGCCACGGCGACAAAAATCTGCAACTGGCGCAGGGTAAGGCGTAACACATCCATGGATTGGAGTTTTTGTATATCGATTAAACAGGTACATATTACATAAAACACTCGTTGGACAGATGTTAGGGGTATCCCTAAAGTTGCGCCATCTCGCTCCAAACTTGAAGAGGAATTACATGACCAGCGCTGCAACAACTGTCTCCCGAGGCCAAGCCATCCCGGGATCGCCTGCGCCGAATGCGCTGCTGCGCCTGCTGCCTGGGCTGGGTCTCAGCGCTGCACTGGCGGTGGCTGGCATGGCGCTGGGGCGTATCGACTGGCTGCAGAACCATGGCTTCAGCGCGCTGACGCTGGCTATCGTGCTGGGCATGCTGGTGGGCAACACGGTCTATCCGCGCTTTGCGACGGCCAGCGGCGCCGGCGTCGCCTGCTCGAAGCAGAACCTGCTGCGCCTGGGCGTTGTGCTGTACGGGATGCGCCTGACGATGCAGGATATCGGCCATGTGGGTTTGGCCGGCGTGGTCATCGATGCGCTGGTGCTGAGCTCGACCTTCGCGCTGGCCTGCCTCGTTGGCACACGCTGGTTGGGGCTGGACCGCAAGACAGCCATGCTGATTGGCGCCGGCAGTTCGATTTGTGGCGCCGCTGCGGTGATGGCGGCCGAGCCGGTGGTGCGCGCACGCGCCGAGCAGGTCACAGTGGCGGTGGCCACGGTGGTGGTGTTCGGCACGCTGGGGATCTTTCTGTACCCTCTGCTGTTCGACCTGAACCAGTACTGGCACGTGATCCCGGGCGGTGCCCACACCTTTGGCATCTACGCCGGCTCGACCATCCATGAGGTGGCGCAGGTGGTGGCCGCGGCGCGCTCGATCGGACCCGAGGCGGCCGACTCGGCGGTGATTGCCAAGCTGGTGCGCGTGATGATGCTGGCGCCTTTTCTGATCATGCTGTCGGCCTGGCTGGCGCGTGACGATGCGCGTCGCAACGGACAGGCCGGGCCGGCTCACGCCGCCGCTGCGATGCCGCGCAAGGTGACGGTGCCCTGGTTTGCCTTTGTCTTCGTCGGGGTGGTGCTGTTCAACTCGCTGCATTGGCTGCCTGCGCCCGTGGTCGCTGCCGTCACGGAGATCGATACCGCGCTGCTGGCCATGGCCATGGCGGCCCTGGGACTGTCCACGCATGCGGGGTCCATCCGCAAGGCCGGTATCAAGCCGCTGGTGCTGGCGGCCATCCTGTTCAGCTGGCTGGTGGCAGGCGGCGCGCTGATCAACCACTGGGTACCTGTGCTGCTCGGCTGAACATCATCGTTGACTGCCAACGGGCTGACGCTCAAGATGGGCGTCTGGCGTGGACGGCTGGGACGGGCGGATGGTTGTCATGAAAAGCCAAGTTCAAGGCATGCAATGACAAGCAGGAAGTGGCGTCAGGACAGATGATCCACTTGTCGCTTAAGGCTTGATATTCGAACTCGGAGAACCATCATCATGAATTTCCTCGACGGCCACCTGTATCCCGAGAACCAGCAGCCCCTGATCATTACAGCTGCTCCCTATGCACCGGGCTGGATTCCCTCGGACTTTCCGGAAGACATCCCTGTCACCATGGAGGAGCAGATCCAGAAGGCGGTGGATTGCTATGAAGCCGGTGCCACCGTGCTGCATCTGCATGTGCGCGAGGCCGATGGCAAGGGCAGCAAGCGCCTGTCCATGTTCAACGAGCTGATTGCCGGGGTGCGCAAGGCCGTGCCCGAGATGGTGATCCAGGTGGGCGGCTCGATCAGCTTCGCACCTGAAGGCGAAGGCGGAGCGGCCAAGTGGCTCAGCGATGACACACGTCACATGCTGGCCGAGCTCACTCCCAAGCCCGACCAGGTGACGGTGACCGTGAACACCACACAGATGAATGTGACCGAGCACGCAGGCGAAGACGACTTCCGCGGCGTGTCGCGCGGCTTCCCGCATCTGTACAACACCTACAAGGACATGATCGTTCCTTCGAACCCCAGCTTCGTCGAGGAGCACATCCGCCGCCTGACCGCCGCCGGCATTCAGAGCGAATTCCAGTGCTACAACATCAACAGCTTTGAAACGATTGAGCGGATGATTCGCCGCGGCGTCTACAAGGGTCCCCTGGTGATGAACTGGGTGGCCATCAGCGGTGGCATGGATCAGGCGAACATCTACAACCTGGCCAACTTCCTGCGTGCTGCACCCGACGGCGCGGTGATCACGGTGGAGAGTTCGGTCCTCAACGTGTTGCCCGTGAACATGATCGGCATCGCCCTGGGCCTGCATGTGCGCTGCGGCATCGAGGACGTGCTCTGGAACCAGAAGCGCACGGGCAAGATGAGCTCCGTCGAGCAGATCAAGCAGTTGGTGCGCATTGCCGGCGAGTTCGGCCGCCCGATCGCCACGGCCCAGCAGGCGCGCGAGATTTGCAAGATCGGCGTGTTCTACGAAACGGCGGACGAGACGCTTCGGGAAAATGGCTTCGCGCCCAATCGCAACGGGGGCAACCAGGGCTTCCTGCGCAAGCCGGCCTGAAGCCTGGGCGAATTGACATCACATGCTTGATGCGTGCAACAGGAGACAAAATGGCAAAAGTCGTTAAATTTCATAAAACTGGCGGCCCCGAGGTACTACGTTTTGAGGACGTTGACGTCGGCGCTCCTGGCCCCGGTGAGGTGCGCCTGCGGCATGAGGCCATTGGTCTCAATTTTGCGGACACCTACTTCCGCAGCGGCATCTACCCGGTGCCACTGCCCAGCGGCATCGGCAACGAGGCAGCCGGCGTGGTTCAGGCCATCGGAGCCGGCGTGACGAATGTCGCGGTCGGCGACCGTGTCACCTACACGGGCTTTACCAATACCCTGGGCGCGTACAGCACGGAGCGGCTGATTGCGGCCGACCCGCTGATCAAGCTGCCTGAAGGCATCAGCTGCGAGACCGCCGCGGCCATGACCATGCGCGGCCTGTCTGCGTCCTACTTGTGCCGCAGGATCTACCCGTTTCAGGGCGGTGAAACCATCTTGCTGCATGCTGCCGCCGGTGGGGTGGGCCTGATCGTGTCCCAGTGGGCCAAACTTCTGGGCCTCCATGTGATTGGAACCGTCTCCACCGAGGCCAAGGCCGAAGTGGCCCGCGCCCACGGTTGCGAGCACATCATCAACTACAGCCATGAAGACGTTGCCAAGCGCGTGCGTGAGATCACCAACGGCGTGGGCGTCTCTGTGGTTTTTGACAGCGTGGGCAAAGACACATTCATGTCTTCTCTGGACTCGCTCAAGCGCCGCGGTTTGCTGGTGTGCGTGGGGACCGCCTCCGGAAAAATCCCTCCGTTTGACCCCGCGATCCTGGCCCGCAAAGGCTCCGCCTACATCACCCGTCCAGGTCTGGCCGACTACATCGCCGATCCGGCCGAAAAGGCGGAACTGGTCGGTGAGCTGTTTGGCCATGTGGCGGCGGGACGCATCCGCATCGAGATCAATCAGCGCTATGCCCTGGAGGATGCGGTGCAGGCACACCGCGATCTTGAAGGCCGCAAAACAACCGGATCATCCATATTCGCTGTTTGAGAATTTCGCCTTGCTCGCCGCCGTCCCTTACCGAATGCACGCGGTCTTGACCAACAACGGCATCACCGGCAACAGCATCGCCACGCGCAGCGGCTTCATGGTGCGCTGCGGGCTCATTGCCATTTCAGCAGCCCACGCTCCAGCCGGGACATGCTCGAGGTGACGACCACGCCCAGCAGCGCCAACACCAGCAATAACCCCATCACGCCGTTCATATTGAAGGTTGACTGCATGTAGGCCAGCTGTTGACCCAGGCCATGTTCGGCGGCAATCAGCTCGGCGCCGACCACACCGAGCATCGAGTACACGAGCGCCAGCCGCAGGCCCGATGCGATCACCGGCACAGCCGATGGCAGCGTCACCTGCATGAACAGCTGCAGCGGCGATGCGCCCAGGCTGCGCGTCAGCGTCAGCAGATCACCCGACACGCCGCGAATGCCGGCCACGGTGTTCGCCAGCACGATGAAGAACGACAGGCTCGTCCCGACCGCGATCTTGGAGCCCAGGCCCAGGCCGAACCAGAGCAGGAACAAGGGAACCAGCGCGATGCGCGGCATCGCATTGAGCAGCGTCAGGTACGGGTCGGCCGCGCGCTCGAAGCGCGGCCAGGTCACGAACATCAGCCCGAGAAGGATCGCCAGCACGCTGCCGAGCACGAACGAAACCGCGGTTCCCAGCAAGGTGTAGCCCAGATCCAGCCACAGCGTGGGCTTGGACACAAAGCCTTGGTAGAGATACGCAGCGATCCCCGATGGGCGTCCGAAGAAGGTGGCGTCGAGCCACCCACGCGCGCAGGCGAACTCCCACACGCCGATAAAGGCGACCAGGAAGACCAGATGGCCCGCCACTTCTTGCGAACTCCAGGAATGCTTGTTGTCGTTCATGGCCAGTTCCTCATTCGACGGTTTGCGCAGGCGCGCCGGACAATTGAATGCCACGCTCGAGCTGCTCCCAGACATGGGTGTAAATCGCGTGGAACTCCGGGCTTTTCTGCAGCTCGCGAACCGAGCGCGGCCGGGCCAGGGCAATCGGCACGTCAGCCACGATACGCCCGGGCCGTGCGCTCATCACGATCACCCGGTCCGACAGCGCTACCGCTTCGGCGAGGTCGTGCGTGATGAACACCACGGTGCGGCGGTGCTCCTGCCACAGTTGAAGCAACAGGTCTTCCAGCGTGAGCTTGGTCTGCGCATCGAGCGCGCCGAAGGGCTCGTCCATCAGCAGGATCGGCGACTTCAGCCCGAAGGTGCGCGCCAGCGCGCAGCGCTGGCGCATGCCGTGTGACAACGCCTTCGGATAGTTGCCCTCGAAACCCTTCAGGCCCACATGGGCCAACAACTCGCGCGCCTGCGCTTCTGCTTCGGCCTTCGGCATGCCGCGTATTTGCATGCCATAGCAGGCATTCGACAGTGCCGTGCGCCATGGCAACAGGCAGTCTCGTGCCAGCATGTAGGCCAGATCGGAGTTTCCTTCATGCGGTGGTTTGCCCAGAATCGAGATCGTGCCCTCCTGCGGCGGCAGCAAACCCGTGAGCTGGTTCAGCACCGTGGTCTTGCCGCAGCCACTCGGTCCGACGATGGAGACGAAATCTCCCTCGTTGATGTCCAGCGAGAAGTCGTCCACCGCCAGCACCCGCGGGCCGAAGCGGATCGTCAAATTTTTGATCGAAATGGCAGGCATGGCGCGCCTTTCGTCAGGGCGCGCGCGAATCGACCAGTTCCGACACACCGATCGCCCGGTCCGCCTGGCCCGTCTTGACCATGTAGTCAATGGTCGCCTTGAGAGCAGTACGATTGACGTGTTCATTGTGTCCACCGGTCTTGATCTGGCGCTGCAGCAGGGCTCGCGTCAACTTGTCACCGTCGGGCCCTTCGAACTTGAAGAACGACTCGCTGATCTTGACGAGTTCCTCAAAGTTCGCGGGATTGTTGATGAACTTGTTGGCCTCGCCGGCGGCTTTGATCAGCGCCGCGACGACGTCCGGGTGGGCATCGGCATACTCTTGCGTCAGATACATGCCGGCGCCCGCGCCGTTGCTGGCGAACATCTCGGCGGGTTCGCGGTCGGTATCGGCACGCCAAACCACCTTGCATTGCTTGGTCACTTCACAGATCGTGCCCCCGGGCTCGAAGGAGGCGGCGAAGTCGACCTGTTTGTTGACCAGCGCCGGGATCGCCGTGGTGGGACCGCCGACGGCGACGAAGGTCACGTCGTCGGCCTTCATGCCGGCTTTATCGAGCATGAGGCGTACCACGGTCTCGACACCGCTGCCGCGCGTGGTGACGCCGACCTTCTTGCCTTTCAGGTCGTGCACCCAGGCCGGGAAGGGTTTGCCGGCGTTCGGGGTGGGCACCTGATTGCCGACGAGCAGCACGCCGACGCTGTTGGCATAGGTATTCAGGATCCACTTCACCTTGGCGCCCTTCAGCACTGCCGGAATTATGGCTTCGGGGCTGCCAGAGGCAGCATCGATGCTCTTGGCCAGCATTGCCTGGATTCCCAGTGGCGCGCCTGGAATGACTTGCAATTTGCATGTAATGCCGGCATCCGCGCAGTAGCCCTTGGCGATGGCGACACGCATCGTCAGGCCAGTCGTTCCGGGGTAGTCCTGGATGCGGACCGTTTCGCCCTTGCCTTGGGCGCCAGCCACCGTGGTGACAATAGCCAGTGTGGCCGCGAGCAGCGCCTTGAATGAACGTCTGCCCGTCTTCGGGTGCTGCAATGTGTTGTTCATGATGTCTCCGATCAGGGTTTGTGGTTTGAAATAAGAGCAGTCAACAATGTCGTGTCATCGACAGGGGTGGGTACCGCCTTGCGCACGCCGGCCGATCGGCTCGTTGAACTTGGGCAGGCGCTTGTCGCTGCGATAGATCTGCGCCAGCCCCGGGTGCTCGGGGTCGCTGCCAATACCAGGCGGTCGAATCTTCATCTCTAACGGTTGCCGCTTTGTTCTCGTGCGACCGGAACGTGGCGTTCAGGCCGCCTTGCGCAGGAAACCCTGCTGGGCGCCGTTGCGGTTCGGCGCGAAGCCGTTGGCCAGCAACGCTTCCTCGGCGGTGTCGTAAAACACCCCGATCCTGCAGATCTCGCGCGCTTGTTTCGCGGTGGCGATCGGCCGGTCCAATTCGCGCGAGATGCGCACCAGCTGCTCGATCTGCTTCATCGTGCCGATCTTCTCGGTGCGCGTCTGGTTCCACAGGTTGTCCTCGGTGCCGGTGCGCACATGCAGGCCCATTGCAATGCCCATTGTGTTCACGGGCAGCACGTTCAGCACGGAGCTTTCCACCGTCAGCACCGCGCCGTCGGGCACGCCGCGCACGAAGTTGGCCAGGGTGTAGAGGTTGGGCGAATCCATGCCGCCACCAATCGCCACCCAGTTCAGCACCAGCGGGCCCTTGTAGATGCCGCGGCGGATCAGCCGCTCCACCGACTCGAGGCTGTTCTGGTTGTAGCACTGGAACTCGCTCTGGATGCCGGCGGCGGTCAGGCGCCGGATATGTTCCTCGGCCCAGCCGGGCTGCGCCGGCACCGTCATTTCCTTGTAGGCGTTGTAGACCACCGGGTCTTCCATCGAGGTGCCCTGCCAGTCGCGCAGGTCGAACTGCTCCAGGAAGTTCATCTGCGAGGTGTTGATGGTCACCGTCACCTGATCCGGCTTGGGGTCGAGATCGGCCAGCATGTGGCGCGTGTCGTCGGACAGCCACTTGGCGGCGGCGCCGTCCGTCTCCGGCGCGAAGCTGATCGAGCCACCGACCTGGATGATCATGTCCGGCACGCGGGCACGCACGCCGGCGATCAGTTCGTTGAACTTGGACAGGCGCTTGGAGCCCTTGCCGTCCAGCTCGCGCACGTGCAGGTGCAACACCGTGGCGCCGGCGTTGTAGCAGTCCACCGCCTTCTGGATCTGCTGTTCCATCGTGACGGCGATGTCCTCCGGAAAGTCGGACGGCATCCACGAGGGCGCGTAGGGCGCGGCGGTGATGATGAGGGGTTGCTGGTTTTCGGGGAAAAGGTGACCGTCGAGGAAGTTCATGGATACGCTCCAGTGGTTTGGTTAAACGAATTTACAAAGAAATCAGCCTGTAGCGCATATGGAATAAGCACCGTCAGCTATTGTTTTTGAAGTCAATTCTCAATAAGGCCTGTCGCCCACGATGCCGGCGCGCTCCATCTTGCGCACGCTGGGCGGGTAGTCCATCACGGCGTAGTGCTGGGTCGCGCGGTTGTCCCAGATGGCCACGTCATTGGGCTGCCAGCGCCAGCGCACCTGGTATTCGGGAATCGCGGCCTGGCTGATCAGGTACTGCAGCAGCCCGGAGCCGCCCTGCGTGAAGTCCTGCCCCACGCGTACGTTGGCTGGCGTGTGGTAGTTGGTGAAGTGGGTGGCAAAGCCGTTGACGAACAGCACCTTCTCGCCGGTTTCCGGGTGCGTGCGCACCACCGGGTGCTCGGCGTCGGGGAACTGCGCTTTGAGCGCCAGACGTTTTTCGATCGGCATGACGGCGCCGAACGTGCATTCGATGCTGTGACGGGCGCGCAGCGGCGCAATCAGATTCTTGACATGCTGCGGCAGCTTCTCGTACGCCAACGCCATGTTGGCCCACATGGTGTCGCCGCCTACCGGCGGGCACTCCACGCAGCGCAGCACGGCCCCCATCTGCGGCGCCTCGCGCCAGGTGGCGTCGGCGTGCCATGAGTTTTCGTAGCGGTCGTTCGGGTGCTCGGGTGACTTGTAGATGCGCACCAGGCCTGGATTTTCAGGATCACTGCCGATCACCGGGTGATCCTCAAGTTCGCCGAAGCGGCGTGCAAAGGCCACGTGCTCGGCGCGGGTGATGTCCTGGTCGCGCAGGAACAGCACGCGATGCTTGAGCAGCAGTGCCTTGATCTCGGCGAACAGGCCGGCATCGCGCGAAGCCTCACCAAGGCTGACGTTGCGCAGTTCGGCACCGATCGCGCAGGTCAGGGGTTCAATGCGCATGATTTGTCTCCTGGTGGTTATCTCAGACCACAAAAATCGACGAGCCCGTGGTCTTGCGGGACTCCAGGTCGCGGTGGGCCTGCACGGCGTCCTGCAGCGCGTAGCGCTGGTTGATCTCGATGCGGATGCGTCCTGCCGCCACATGGCCGAACGCTTCCCCGGCCAGGGCGGCCTTCTCGGCCGGATCGGCGATGTAATCGGCCAAGGCCGGGCGGGTCACATACAACGAGCCCTTCCTGGCCAGAATTTGCGGATCGAACGGCGGGATGGTGCCGGAGGAGGTGCCCACGCACACCAGCAGGCCGCGGCGCTTGAGCGAATCCAGCGAGGCTTCGAACGTGCTGCGGCCCACGCTGTCGAACACCACGTTCACGCCTATCCCTTCTGTGAGATCCCGAACGCGCTTGGCCACGTCTTCGTGGCTGTAGTTGATGGTGTGGTCGCAACCGTGGGCACGCGCCGCCTCGGCTTTCTCGTCGGTGGAGACGGTACCGATCACCGTTAAACCCAACAGCTTGGCCCACTGCGAGACGATCAGGCCCACGCCACCGGCGGCGGCGTGCAGCAGCACGGTGTCGCCCGCCTTGAACGGGTAAATGCGGCGCATCAGGTAGGCCGAGGTCAGGCCGCGCATGGTCATGGCGGCAGCGGTCTCGAAGGCGATCGACTCGGGCAGCTTGATCAGCGGTTCGGCGGGAATCAGGCGCTCCGTGCTGTAAGCCCCCAGGGTGTTGGTAAAGCCCGTGTAGGTGACACGGTCGCCGATCGCGACGTTTGTCACGCCGGGGCCTACCGCCTGCACGACGCCCGAGGCCTCGACGCCCATCCCATTGGGCAGGGGGATCGGATAGGTGCCATTACGGAAATAGGTGTCGGCGTAATTCAAACCCACGGCGACGTGGCGGAGCCGGACCTGACCCGGCCCCGGTTCGCCCACTTCGACATCCTCGTAGCGCAGGACCTCGGGGGTGCCCGATTCGTAAAAGCGTACGGCTTTGACCACGCTGCGTTTCCTTTTGTTGTGTTAACGGAATGAAAAATTAACTGTAGAGATTGCGCGATCCGGGCGCTTCGCAACTTGCGCCAGGCGCTTCGCATTTCATGCCAGAATGCCGACAATCTCGACACCTTTCAACCCATGGCCACACTGGTTCGCGCTGCGGCGCTCACCAACTTCTTCGAGGTAGCCCGCGATCTGGGGTTCAACCCGCAAGACACGCTGCGCCGGGCGGGTCTCGGCCGCGCGCTACTGGAAAACCCCGAGCAGCGCATCCCCGCCGAAGCCGCGGTGGCGCTGCTTGAGGACGCCGCCCGATCCTCGGGCTGCCTGACCTTTGGCCTGCGCATGGCGGAGTCGCGCCAGCTGTCGAACTTCGGCGCTGTGAGCCTGCTGATCAGCCACCAGGCCACGCTGCGCGATGTGTTGATCACCACCATCCAGTACCGCCACTTGCTCAACGAATCGTTGGCGATGCAGATCGAGGATGCCGGCAGGATGACCATCGTTCGCGAGGAAATCGTGTCCGAATCCCCGGCTCGGCAGTCTATCGAGCTTGCGATCGGCGTGCTGTTTCGCATGTGCGCGGCGCTGCTGGGGCCACGCTGGCGGCCCTACAGTGTCAACTTCAGCCACGACGCGCCGCCGGAGCTCAGCCTGCACCGGCGCCTGTTCACCTGCCGGCTCGAATTTGGCAGCGAATTCAATGGCATTGTGCTAGCGGCTGCCGATCTTGATGCCCCCAACTCCTCGGCCGACCCGGCCATGGCGCGCTACGCGCAGCGCTTCGTTGAATCCCTGCCGCACGTTAACGACCCGTCCGTCGTGATGGAGGTGCGCAAGGCAATTTACCTCATGTTGCCGTCGGGCCGCGCCACCAGCGACTATGTCGCCCAGGGCCTGGGACTGAGCGTGCGCACGCTGCAGCGCCAGCTCGACGAGGCGGGTGCGAGCTTCACCGAGCTGCTCAACGAGGTGCGGTGCGAACTGGCGCAGCGTTACATGGACAACCCCCAATACAACCTGGCACGCGTCTCCGAGCTGCTGGGCTACTGCACCCCCAGTTCCTTCACGCGCTGGTTCGCGGCCCAATTCGGCGCCGCCCCTGCGGTTTGGCGCACGCGGCGCAAACATCCGGCATCTTGAGCGCCAGCATCAGGGCTTCGGCTGCCGCAGCAAGCGGCGCGACTGCGTGGCGGTGCAGCCAAAGACGGACCGAAACCAGTGGCCAAAGGCGCTGGGCACCGAAAAACCCAGCAGGCCGGCCACCTCGCTCAGGGGCAGATCGCTGTCGCGCAAATGGCGCAGCACCAATCCCGAGCGTACTTCGTTGAGCAATTCGGAAAAGGTCGTCCCCTGCGCTGCCAGGCGGCGGTGGATGGTGCGGCGGTCCATGTTCAGGTGCTGGGCCACCTGCTGGGCCGTGCAGCGTCCGCCCGGCAGCAGTGCCGCGATCAACTGCCGTACCGTGTCACGCGCGCCTTGACTGTGGCTCGACAGGGCACGATCCAGGTAGTCGCGGGCGAATCGTGCCATACCCGTATCGGCGTGCGCGTGCCGGGCCTGGAGGTCCGCCACCGCACACACCAGACCGTTGAACTCCTGGTTGAAATCCACTCGCGCGCCGAAAAACGCACGGTGCCCCGCCAAGTCACGCGGCGGGCGGTGGACAAAGCACACGCGCAAGGGGCGCCACTGTGGTCCGATCAATTCGCGCAGGATGCGGAACATCACCCCCACGGCCAGCTCCATGGGCTGACGCATGGACAGCGACTGCGAGCCCAGCATCTCCTCGCGAATCGTCACCGTGCCGGGCGCGTCCTCGATTCGCACAATCAAGGATGCGTTGAGCAACCGCAGGTAGCGACACAGCGTATTCAGCGCCTGCCGGGGTGTGGGCTCTTCCTTGAGCACCAGGCTGATGGGCCCAAGGTTGGACAAGGTGCGGCGTGCCGCCAGGCGCAAGGCAAAGTCCTCCGCGCCGGTCGCCTGGGCACTGTTTTCCAGCAACTTCCGCACCGACTCCGTCGGCACCAGGGTTTCGGGGTCGTCCAGGCAGCGCGGCGATAGACCAACCTGCCGCATCATGTTTTGGAAATCCAGACCCAGTGATTGAGCCAAATCCGCATAGTCGCTGAGACTGGCACTGCGAAGAGAGCTCATAAGGGTTGTCACTAGCTTGTCCCAATTTAGACAGTCAATGTCCCAAATTATTAAGCAAATAAGTCAATCTGTTTCTACCATCCGTGCTACGACTTGATTGCGATATCACATGCTGTTCGTGTAACAACTTTCTGAAACCCCCTGGAGACTTTGAATGAAAAAATCCCTTGTTGCTCTGGCGGCCCTGGCTTTCGTTGGCGTGGCCTCGGCTCAATCCTCCGTCACGTTGTTCGGCGTTGTGGACGCGGACGTCGCCCATTTCAGCCAGAACGGCATCAGCAAAACGATGCTGACCAGCAGCGGCAACACCGGGAGCCAACTCGGTTTCCGCGGCACCGAAGATTTGGGCGGCGGAATGTCGGCCAACTTCTGGCTGGAAGGCACCCTGGTGAACAATACCGGTAGTGGTCTTGGCGCTGGTGGTGGCTTCGCCTTCAACCGTCGTTCGACCGTGAGTCTGGCCGGTAATTTCGGTGAAATTCGCCTGGGGCGTGATTACACCCCGTCATTCATAAATCATTACGTGTTCGATCCATTCTTCCTCAGCGGGCCTGGTGCTGGAAGCAACATTACGCTGGGGGGTGGCGCCAATGGTGCAGCGGGCGAGAATGCGGCTACCGCGGTCCGTGCCAACAACTCCATTCAGTACCTGTGGGGCTTTAAGCCCAATGCCATAGCTGCCATTGGCAGTGGCGTGTATGCCCAATTGATGTACGCCTTCGCGGGTAACGTCAGCGGGGCCGCGGCTCTGGGCGAATACGCTGGCGGTCGCCTGGGCTATGCGAATGGCCCGGCGAACGTGGCGATTTCCTATGCACAGTCCAAAGGCACGCCCTATGCGATCGATGTTGGTCAAGGTTACAGCACCTACAAGGAATTCAACCTGGGTGGTTCGTACGCCTTCAGCGTCGGCAAGCTGGTGGCCCACGTGGGCACCAACAACTCCGACGTTGCCGGCACCAAGTACACCCACTGGGGAGTGGGCGCCATGATCAACGCCGGCTCTGGCTACATCCCGATTTCCTACAATGCCATCAAGCAAGATAACGGGACCAGCGATGGCGCCAGCCAGGTTGCGGTGGGCTATGTGTACAACCTGTCCAAACGAACAGCCTTGTACGCCGCAGTCTCGCACATTAGCAACAAGAACAATGGCACCTGGACGTTCCAGGGTTCGAACGGCGGCAACAACCCCGGCCTGGAGACCGCGTTCGGGGGGGGCAAGTCGTTCGGCAGCGGTACTGGCTACGACGTGGGTCTGCGGACCAGCTTCTAGTCGAGCGCTGGAGCCGCACCCGACAATCGATGCGACGGCGCTGCCGTCCTGAGCGACAACTGCGGGCTGGGGGTTGATGTCTGGCTCGGCCTGGTCAGTCACCCTCGGCGATGCACATGGCCCCGAAAGGGGTCACTCTCTCGCCCGCAGAGGTGCTCCCCCGCGGCGCATGGCGCCGCGCGTGCCCCGGCTCTCCTGGGCGCTGCAACCGAATTGCGCGTGGTACCAGCGCGAGAGGCCGCTCGGCGCGGAAAAACCGAGGAGGGTTGCGACCTCGGTCAGCGGACGATCGCTTTCGATGACATAACGCGTGGCGAGTTCCATGCGGATGTCGTTCACTATCGACGAGAAGCTTTCCCCCTGTTCCGCCAGCCGGCGCTGGACCGTGCGGCACACCACGCCCAGGTTCTCGGCCACCTGTTCGATGCTGCAGCGCCCACTGGGCAGCAGCAGCAGGATCGCGCGCCGCACGTCGTCGAGCATGGTCGCCCCTTGTGGCTTGGCCGACACGTCCAGCAACTGCTGCGCGTAGCGTGCCATCGCCGGATCGGCCGACGGGTTGGGCGCGTCGAGGTCGGCCTTCGCGCAGATGATGCAGTTGTAGTCGTAGTCGAACTCGACGCAACGGCCAAACAGCCGCAAATGCGCACTGACGTCGCGCGGCGCCGGGTGCTCGAAGCACACGCGCCGCGGCTGCCAGCTGGCCCCGAGGAACTGGCGCATCAACCGCAGCATCACCCCAAGCGCCAGCTCAATCCTTTGGCGTGTGGGCTGCTGCGCGTTGCCAGCCATCAAGTCCTCGCGGATAACGACCAGTCCGGCGCACTCCTCGACCATCAGCGACAGTGAACCATTGAGCAGCACCTGATAGCGCATCAGCACATCAAGGGAGTCGCGCAATGTCGCCTGGTCGCGGATCAGCATTCCCACCGCCCCCAGGTTGGACAGCAGGCGCGACTCGGCCATGCACAGTCCGAAACTCTCGTTACCGGACGTGGTTGCCGACGCCTGAAGCAGTTGCCCGACGCGCTCGACCGGAATCATGAGGTCCGGCTCGCGCAGCACGCCCGGACTTAACCCCGCGTCAAGGAGCATCCGCACCGGGTCCAGTCCGGCAGCACGAGCGACCTCGCTGTAATTGGTGAGACTTGCAGCGCGGACAAGTGACGACATCGAGAACTGAGTAGAAGATTGGCACAGAATGATAAGTGCGTGTCACACATTGTCAAGCAACGAAAAGCCCATGCGCCCACAATTGCGAGCATCGATTGGCCTACTCGACGACAGGAGACGAACTTCATGATTCAAGAACTCAAGGCGGCACCCGCAGTGGTCCGCGCAACCTCTCTGGGCAACTCGATCCGGGTCGAGCCACTCACCTGCACGATCGGCGCCGAACTGAGCAACGTCAACATAGGCGCGGCGTCAGAGGACAGCCAATTGATGGCAGAGATTCGTGCTCTGCTCCTGAAACATCGCGTGCTGTTTTTTCGCGACCAGGACTTCACGCGCGCCCAGCACGTGGCTTTTGCACGTTACTTCGGCGAACTGGAGGAGCATCCCGTGGTAAGCAGCCATCCCGATCATCCGGGGCTGGTTCAGATTTACAAGACCCCGGAGAGTCCGCCCGAACGCAACGAGAACTCCTGGCACGCTGATGCCACCTGGCGCGAAAAGCCGCCGCTAGGCGCTGTGCTGCACTGTGTCGAATGCCCGCCCGTGGGTGGCGACACGATGTGGGTCAACATGGTCGAGGCCTATCGGCAGTTGCCCGAAGACATCAAGGCGAAGATCGCGCCGTTGCGCGCGCGGCACAGCATCGAGTCGAGCTTCGGCGCGGCGATGCCGATCGAAAAGCGTCTGGCGCTCAAGGCCCAGTTCCCCGACGCCGAGCACCCCGTGGTGCGTATCCATCCCGAAACCGGCGAGAAGGTGCTGTTTGTCAATGGCAGCTTCACGACACACTTCACCAACTACAACACGCCGGCCAACGTGCGCTTCGGCCAGGACAAGGCGCCGGCCGCCAGTCTTCTGCTGAATTACCTGACCAGCCAGGCCTGCATCCCCGAATACCAGGTGCGTTTTCGCTGGAAGAAGAACACGGTTGCGTTCTGGGACAACCGCTCGACCCAGCACTACGCCGTGATGGACTACCCGCCGTGCCACCGCAAGATGGAGCGCGCGGCCATCATCGGTGATACGCCGTACTGAATGGTCAACATGAAGTCAACGACTCCAACCGTCCTGATCGTTCCCGGTCTGCGTGACCATGTGGCGGAGCATTGGCAAACCCTGTTGGCCGCGCGCCTGCCGAGTGTCCGCACGGTCCCGCCTATGGGCCGGGAGGATCTCGACTGCGCCGACCGTGTCAAGGCCATCGAGCGCGAGATCGCGGCCATCGAGGGGCCCATCGTGATCGTTGCGCACAGCGGAGGCTGCGTGATGGTGGCGCATTGGGCCAGGACCACCCGC
The DNA here is from genome assembly GCA_035572155.1 of Rhodoferax sp. Lineage (GTDB taxonomy): Bacteria > Pseudomonadota > Gammaproteobacteria > Burkholderiales > Burkholderiaceae_C > Rhodoferax_A. Next base: position 17,236 of record DATNBD010000099.1, on the reverse strand, counting down.
CATGCGGATGCGGTGCGTGGCGCCCTGCTGGCCACACCGCCCGATTTTGACAGCCCCATGCCGGCCGGCTACCCGAGCCTGGATGCCTTGCAGGCTGGTGGCTGGCTGCCCGTGCCGCGCGAGCGCCTGCCGTTTCGCAGCCTGGTGACGATGAGCCGCAACGACCCGCTGGGAGCGTATGAGCGCGTGAGTGAGCTCGCCCGAACCTGGGGTAGCGAGACGGTGGACCTCGGCAACGTCGGGCACCTCAACCCCGCATCCGGTTTTGGTGAGTGGCCCATGGCCGAGGCCTTGATACGACGGTTGGCCGCCGAGTAATTTATCGGTATTTGCTAAATATTAGGAGACAAGCATGAACGTGATACCCGACGGCCCCGGAGCCGGCAACGACGACTACCTGATCAGCAAGCGGCAAGCCTGGTTTGCCTTTGCCATGACCTTCGGGCTCATGCTGTTCGATTACATCGACCGGCAGGTGATCGTCTCGCTGTTTCCCCACATCAAGGCCGAATGGCACCTGAGCGACAAAGAACTGGGCTCGCTGGTGTCCATCATTTCCATCGTGGTGGGGGTGGGCGGAATACCGGTGGCGCTGCTGGCAGACCGCATTAGCCGCGTGAAGAGCATTGTTGTCATGTCCACCATATGGAGCCTCGCTACCATCTCGTGCATGTTCACGGCCAGTTTCGGCCAGTTGTTTGCGGCACGTGCCGTGGTGGGAGCTGGTGAAACCGGCTACGGCTCGGTGGGGGCTGCGCTAATCTCGACTCTGTTTCCCAAGCGCTTGCGCAGTACCGTGCTCGGCGCCTTCTTCGCTGCCGCATCGTTGGGCGCGGTACTGGGCGTGGTGCTGGGGGGCGTGATCGCGGCCCATTGGGGCTGGAAAGCCGCCTTCGGCGTGGTCGGTGTACCAGGGCTTGTGCTGGCCCTGCTCTATCTGTTGGTGCGCGACTACAAGACCGTGGCTCTGACGCCAAAAGTGAGCCAGGTGAGTATGGTGAGCCAGGCGAGCCGCCAGTCTCTGGGTGCGACTCTCAAGCACATCTTTGGCACGCTGGCGCGCACGCCCACGCTGTTGTGGGCCTGCGTCGCAGGGGCGATGCAACTGGTGACGATGTCGGCCGTCACGGCGTGGCTGCCCAGTTTCCTGAACCGTTTCCATGGCATGACCCCGGCGACTGCAGGCAAGCAAACGGCATTGGTGATATTGGTCAGCGCTGTTGGCGTGGTCCTCTGGGGTAACGTGGTGGATCGCCTGGCGCGTCGCACACCGCGCTACAAGCTACCCTTGCTGTCCGTGCTGTGCGTGGTCACCTCGGGGATCTTCATGGTCGCGTTTGGCGGCCCCTACACGGGTGATGCACAGTTCAAGCTGATCGTTCTGGGTGGATTCTTCATGACTTCCATCATGGGTGTGATCACCGGCATTGCCATGGACGTCATCCACCCGGGCATGCGCTCTACCGGCGCGGCCGTACTTGCCGTGATCCTCAACCTGCTTGGCCTGGCTGTGGGGCCGTTCCTGACGGGTGTCCTGTCCGATAAATGGGGTTTGCAGCAGGCACTGGCAATCGTTCCGCTGGCCAGCCTATTGGCCGCGGTGCTTTTTATCATCGCCATGCGCACCTATGACGCGGATGTGGCCCGGATCTCCGATGTGAAGCTGGATGTGGCGCCACCCCTGGCCGGCCACCTGAGCACCGGCGCCGCAGCCTGATCTACTACCGTGCCAGCTGAACTGACCTTCCCACCCACGAAATCACTGGAGACAAACAAATGAAGATCAGGCAAATCACGCCCGCCATCGGGGCAGAAATTTCGGACATTCACCTCGGCGAGGTGTCCCGCGACCCGGCGCTCTTTGCCGAAGTCAAGGCAGCGCTGCTCAAGCACCGGGTGCTGTTCTTTCGCCGGCAGGACATCACGCGCGCCGAGCATGTGGCTTTCGCGAGCTGTTTCGGCCCGCTGGAAGACCACCCCGCGCTCGACAGCGACCCCGAGCACCCGGGCCTGGTGCGTATCTACCGCAGCGACAACCCGCACAGCTACGAGAACACCTACCACTCCGACGGCCTGTGGCGCCCCAACCCGGCCATGGGCGCGGTGCTGCACTGCATCGAGTGCCCGGAGATTGGGGGCGACACGATCTGGGTGAACATGGTGAAGGTCTACGAGGAACTGCCCGAGCACATCAAGATCACGATCGACGGCCTGCGCGCCAAGGCCAACATCGAGCACACCTTCGGCGCCGTCATGACGCCAGAGGCACGCGCCAAACTGAGCCAGGACAACCCCCCGGTGGAACACCCGGTGGTGCGTACGCACCCGGAGACTGGCGAGAAAGTGTTGAACGTCAACGGCTTCACCACGCATTTCGTCAACTACAGCACGCCGAAGAACGTGCGCCACGGCATCGACAAGACGCCCGGCGCGGGCCTGCTGCTGAACTACCTGATGAGCCGGGCCACCATTCCCGAGTACCAGGTGCGCTGGTCCTGGCAGCCGGGCGACGTGGTGATGTGGGACAACCGCAGCACCCAGCACTACGCGTGCAACGACTACTTCCCCGCACCGCGCAAGATGGAACGCGCAGCCATCGTGGGCGACATCCCCTACTGAAAACGGCGGCCTTCCAGCCACCTCTTTCCACCCGGAGACACGCCATGAACTTTCTCGACGGACACCTGTTCCCCGAAAACCAGCAGCCCCTGATCATCACGGCCGCCCCCTACGCACCCGGCTGGCTGCCTTCGGACTTTCCGGAAGACATCCCCGTCACGATGGACGCCCAAATCCAGAAGGCGGTGGACTGCTACAACGCCGGCGCGACGGTGCTGCACCTGCACGTGCGCGAACTGGACGGCAAGGGCAGCAAGCGCCTGTCGAAATTCAACGAACTGATCGCCGGGGTTCGCAAGGCGGTGCCCGAGATGATCATCCAGGTCGGCGGTTCGATCAGCTTCGCGCCCGAGAACGAAGGCCAGGCCGCCAAGTGGCTCTCCGACGACACGCGCCACATGCTGGCCGAACTGGAGCCCGTGCCCGACCAAGTCACGGTCACCGTCAACACCTCGCAGATGAACGTGACCGACCAGGCCGAGGATGCGGATTTCCGCGGTACCTCGCGCGCCAATCCGACCCTCTTCGATGCCTACAAGGAAATGACCGTTCCGGCGCAACCCGGTTGGGTCGAGGAGCATGTGCGGCGCCTGACCAAGGCTGGCATCCAGAGCGCCTTCCAGTGTTACAACCTGAACAGCTTCGAGTCGGTGGAGCGCCTGATGCGGCGTGGCTTCTATAAGGGCCCGCTGGTCATGAACTGGGTGGCCATCGCCGGCGGCATGGACACACCCAGCCTGTACAGCCTGGCGAACTTCGTGCGCTCCGTGCCGGACGGCGCCGTGCTCACCGTGGAAAGCAACGTGCGCAACGTGCTGCCGGTCAACATGTGGGGCATCGCGGCCGGTCTGCATGTGCGCTGCGGCACCGAGGACTGCCTATGGAACCAGGATCGCAGCGCCAAGGCCAGTACCGTGTCGCAGATCGAGCAGTTGGCACGCATCTCGCGCGAATTCGGCCGCCCGATCGCCACCGCGAGCCAAGCGCGCGAGATCTGCAGGATCGGCATGTTCTACGACACGGTGGAAGAAAGCCTGCAGGCCAACGGTTTTACGCCGAACCGCAACGGCGGCAATCAGGGCTACTTGCACAAGTCGCTCTAACTCAACACACAGGAGATCGAGATGTCATCCACTTCCTCACACCAAGCCTTCAACTGGGAAGACCCCTTCGCACTGCGCGCGCAACTCACGGACGACGAACGCGCGGTGCAGGATGCCGCCCACGCGTATTGCCAGGAAAAACTCCTGCCGCGCGTGCAGCAGGCCTTTCGCAACGAGCAGACGGACCCGGCGATCTTCCGCGAGATGGGCGAACTCGGCCTGCTCGGGCCCACCATCTCCGAGCAATACGGCGGCGCGGGCCTCGGCTACGTCAGCTACGGCCTGATCGCGCGCGAAGTCGAGCGCGTGGACTCGGGCTACCGCTCGATGATGAGCGTGCAATCCTCCCTGGTCATGGTGCCGATCAACGAATTCGGCAATGCGGCCACCAAGCAGAAATACCTGCCCAGGCTGGCCAGCGGCGAATGGATCGGCTGCTTTGGCCTGACCGAGCCGAATCACGGCTCCGACCCTGGCAGCATGATCACCCGCGCGAAGAAGGTCAAGGGCGGCTACTCACTCTCGGGCAGCAAGATGTGGATCAGCAACAGCCCGATCGCCGACGTGTTCGTGGTCTGGGCCAAAGACGACGAAGGCGCGATCCGCGGCTTCGTGCTCGAGAAGGGTTGGAAGGGCCTTTCCGCCCCTGCGATCCACGGCAAGGTGGGCCTGCGCGCATCGATTACCGGCGAAGTCGTGATGGACGAGGTGTTCTGCCCCGAGGAGAACGCGTTTCCCGAGGTGCGCGGCCTCAAAGGCCCGTTCACCTGCCTGAACTCGGCGCGCTTTGGCATCGCCTGGGGCGCCCTGGGGGCTGCGGAAGACTGCTACTACCGCGCGCGCCAGTACGTGCTCGACCGCAAGCAGTTCGGCCGCCCGCTGGCGGCCAATCAACTGATCCAGAAGAAGCTCGCCGACATGCTGACCGAGATCACGCTGGGGCTGCAAGGCTGCCTGCGGCTCGGGCGCATGAAGGACGAGGGCCAGGCCGCGGTCGAACTCACCTCCATCGTCAAGCGCAACAGCTGCGGCAAGTCGCTGGACATTGCCCGCCTGGCGCGCGACATGATGGGCGGCAACGGGATCAGCGACGAGTTCGGCGTCGCGCGCCATCTGGTGAACCTGGAAGTGGTCAACACCTACGAGGGCACGCACGACGTCCACGCGCTGATCCTCGGGCGTGCGATCACCGGGATCGCGGCGTTCTCGTCGTGATCAGTGTCGCGCATTTTCGGCATTGGCCGCCGAGGACACCGCGCCGGCTGAAGTTGCCGCGCACCAACGTGTTTCACAACGCCCAGGTATCGGCGGCGCGCTATCCAGACAAGCCATTCATCGTCTTGTACGACAGCGTGCCGAACCCATTCCGCCACAAATCGATCGGAGAGAGCAGTCTGTCATGAGCAACCCATCGCTTCCGCTCTCCGGCATCCGCGTGCTGGACCTCTCCCGTGTGCTGGCCGGTCCCTGGTGCGGCATGGTCCTGGGGGACTTCGGTGCCGAGGTGATCAAGGTCGAGCACCCGAAACGGGGCGACGACACGCGCGACTGGGGCACGCGCGTCGGCTCGACGCAGACCGCCTACTTCAACAGCGCCAACCGCAACAAGCGTTCGGTGACGCTGGACCTGCAGACCACCGAAGGCCAGCAGCTGGCGCTGGCGCTGGCCCGGCAATGCGATGTGGTGATCCAGAACTTCAAGTTCGGCGGTGTCGAGAAAATGGGTCTGGGCTTTGAGCAGGTCAAGGCGGTGCGGCCCGACGTGGTGTACTGCTCGATCTCGGGCTACGACCGCAGCGGCCCCGAGGCGGCGCGCCCGGGCTACGACCTGCTGGTGCAGGGCGAGGCCGGCTTGATGGCCCTCAATGGCGAGGCCAGCCAGCCGCCGCTGAAGTTCGGTGTGGCGGTGGTGGACCTGTTCACCGGCATGTACTCGGCCCAGGCGGTGCTGGCGGCGCTGTTCGAGCGCCAACGCACCGGGCAGGGGCGCCACATCGAGATGGCGCTGTATGACTGCGGGATCATGATCACCGCCTACTGTGGCCTCGAAGCGCTGCTGATGGAAAAGGACCCGCCGCGCTATGGCAACGCCCATCCTTCCATCGTGCCCTACGGCGTGTTCGACGCGGCCGATGGCCCGCTCGTCATCACCGTGGGCAACAACAGCCAGTTCGAGCGTTTCTGCCGCGAGGTGATCGAGCGCCCCGACCTGGCCGACGACGAACGCTTTGCCACCAACGTGAAACGCACCGCCCACCGCGAGGTGCTGTTGCCGCAGATCCTGCGCGAGTTGCGCAGCCGCCCGCGTGCCCTGCTGTTGCAGCGCCTGGCCGCCGCCGGCATCCCCTGCGGAGAGGTGCTGGGCCTGCACGAGGCGCTGACCTCCGAGCGCTCGGAGCGTGGCGGCCTGCTGACCCGGCAGCCGCACCCCGAAGCCGGCAGCGTGTACGTGCCAGCGCCACCGTACCGCCTGGATGGCGAGCGCCTGCCGGTGCGTCGCGCGCCGCCACCGCTGGGCGAGGGCACGCAGGACGTGCTGTCCGAACTGCTCGGCCTGAGCGGGGCGGAGTTGCAGCGCCTCAAGGCCGCAGGTGTCGTGTGACTCTCTTTTTCTGATCCCCCAAGGTGGGGCAAGAACTGCAGATGAGAGGCTTCAAGCTCAACACCGACACCATCGTGGACGCCACCATCATTGGCGCGTCCAGCTCGACCAAAAATGCCGACAAGATGACCTGCCCTCTCCCATCCGTACCGGTGTAAAGGCAATGAAACGGGCGCGGGCAACCTCAGGGCCGGCAGCCGAACGCGGGGCGGCCGATCAGCTCGGGCAACAGCCGATACGCATCGCGCACCCAGTCACACAGCAGCGCGCGCGTATCGCGCGGATCGATCAGGTCCTGCACGCCGAAATGCTCGGCCGTGCGAAAGGGCGACGCCAGCGCATCCAGCTCGGCAGCGATACGCTCGACGGTCGCCTTGCGGTCCGCGCTGGCCTCGATCTCCGCGCGGAACGCGGCCTCGATGCCGCCGCGCGCGGGCAGCGAGCCCCAGTCCCCCGAAGGCCAGGCCCAGCAGCGGTTGGCCTGGTGCCGGTTCACGATGCCGGCACCCCCCACGCCATAGACGCGCCGCATGATGATCTCCGCCTGCGGCACGCGCGCCTGGTACACGGCGGCAATGGCGCGCGCGCCGGCGCGAATGGTGGCCTGGGACTCGGCCACCGAGCCGATGTTGACCCCCGCCTGGTCGCTCAGGCTGACGATCGGCAGATGAAAGGTCTCGCACAGGTCGACCAGCCGGCCGATCGCCTGCGCCCCCTGCACCGACATGGCGGCGCCCTTCATCGGGTCGCCCGAGATCACGCCGACCGGATGCCCATCGAGTCGTGCCAACGCCGTGACGGTACTGCCACCGTATTCCGCGTAAGTGAACACCGAGCTGGCGTCGAAGACGGCGTCGAGAATCGGGCCGATCACGTAGGGGCGCCGCTTGCTCCTGGGGATCGCACTCAAAAGCGATTCCTCGCGCCGGTGGGCCGGATCCGTGCTTGCCCGCACCGACGGTAACTCGAACACGCTGCCCGGCAGGTAGCTCAGGAAGTCGCGGATCACGGAAAACGCGGTGGCTTCATTGGGCACGATGCGTTCGGCCGTGCCGTTGTTGCGGTGGATGTCGGCGCCGCCGAGCTCCTCCTTCGTGAGCTTTTCGCCCGTGCCGCCGAGGACCACCGGCGGGCCGGCCGTGAATACTTGGCCCAGCCCTTCGACCAGCACCCCCAGGTGCGACATCACGAAGCGCGCCGCGCCAAGCCCGACGGTCGGGCCCAAGGCTGCCGCGGCGACCGGCACCAGCGAAAGGTTGTCGACCACCGCGTCCCAGCCCGGATTGACGGGGATGTAGGTGTAGCCCGCGTCGCGCGCCATCTTGACGCTACCGCCGCCGCTCTGGCCGTCGAGCAGACGCACCATCGGCAGGCGCATCTGGCGCGCGTAGTGTTCCAGGTAGATCTGTTTGGCGTGAATCGCTGCGTCGCCCGAGCCGCCGCGCCCGGTGAAGTCGTCCACGCCGAGTGCGATCTTGCGGCCGTCGATGCACGCCGTGCCGGCCACGAAGTTGGTCGGCAGAACCGTGTTGGCCTGCCCGGTCCCGCCATAACTGGCGAAGCCGGCGAGGGCGCCAATTTCGTGAAAGCTCCCGGGGTCGGCAATAGCCTCGATGCGCTCGCGCGCCGTCAGTTTGCCGTCGCGGCGCTGGCGTGCCACCTTCTCGGGGCCGCCCATGGCATGCGCCAGTTTGTGGCGGCGCTCGATTTCGGTGACTTCTGTGGACCAGTCTTCGACCTTCTGTTTCGGCACGGCGGCGCCGGTTGCATCGTCCGCGCCATGGATCGGCGTGCCGTAGGCCAGCAGGCATTCCTGGTCGACAAGGGTCCCGGCCTGCGCGGGCACGGCGTCGATGCGCATCGCCTGCCGTGCGCGGACCAAGTGCTCCATCTTCATGGCTTCGAGCACCGCGATGGTTGCACCGGCCTGCACGCTATCCCCTGGAGCCACGGCAAGGTTGACCAGCACGCCGCTCATTGGCGCAAACACGCCCAGGGCGCCTGCCGGCACGCCCGGTTGAACTTCTTTCGGGCTGGCCTCTGCTCTCGCGTCGGCGCTGGTCGAAGCCGGCCGCCGATGCGTGAGCAATCGGTTCAAATGGGCGGCGATATAGCCGGTGTCGAACTGGCCCGAGGCGAAATCGGCGTCTGTCACGATGGCGTGCGTCAAGTCCAGGTTGGTCGCGAGACCACCGATCTCGAATTCGGCCAGCGCGGTGGCACAGCGCCGCGCCGCCGTCGCGAAGTCGTCGCCGTGCCCGATCACCTTGGCGATCAGCGAGTCGTAGCGCGGGCTGACGCGATAACCGGGGTAGCCGCAGGTGTCCACGCGCACGCCGGGGCCGAAGGGCAGAGAGAAGCTGCGGATCGTACCGGCGCTGGGACGCGGCAGGCCGTCGGCGTCTAGCGTTTCCAGGTTGACGCGTGCCTGAACGGCGAAGCCGCGCAGTCGTGGCGGCTCCGAGAGGCCGACATCGGCCAGCGACGCGCCGGCGGCGATACGAAGTTGCGCAGCCACCAGATCGACGCCCGTGACCTCCTCGGTCACGGTGTGCTCGACTTGCAGGCGCGGGTTGGCCTCCATGAAGAAGAACTCGTCACCGTCGACCAGGAATTCGAAGGTGCCCAGGCTGCGATAGTTCAAGGCCTTCGCCAATTGCAGTGCAGCGCCTACGATGCGCTGGCGCAACTTGTCGTTCAGCAACGGGCTGGGTGCCACTTCGATCAACTTCTGGTGGCGGCGCTGAATGCTGCAATCGCGCTCGCCCAGGTGTTGCACGGCCCGGCCGTCGCCGATGACCTGGACTTCGATGTGGCGCGGTCGCAGTGCGAGCCGCTCGACGTAGACCGCGTTGTTGCCGAAGGCCGCGCGCGCTTCCGAGCGGCAGCGCTCGAAGGCGTCTGCCAAATCATTCAAATCCGTGACTTCGCGCATGCCGCGCCCGCCGCCACCCGAGAGCGCCTTCACCATCACCGCGCCGTGCTTCCTGGCGAACGCCCGCGCTTCTTCCAGGGTCGTTGGCCCGCTCGTCCCGGGCATCACTGGCACCTTCAGTGCAGTGGCAAAGGCGCGCGCCTGCGCCTTGTCGCCCATCACGCGCAAGGTCGCGGGCGCCGGTCCGATGAACATCAGGCCTGCGTCCGCGCAGAGCTGCGCGAAATCAGCGTTTTCACTCAAAAAACCATAGCCCGGATGCACCGCGCCACAACCGCTCTTGCGCGCGGCCCGGACGATGGCCGCCGCGTCGAGATAGGCAGCGACGCCTTCGCCCGGCAGTTGCACCGCGGCGTCGGCGCGCCGTACGTGCAATGAATCGCGATCGTCGGCAGGATGGATGGCGACCGCCTCGGGGCCTGCCTCGCGCACGGCGCGGATCAGGCGCACGGCAATTTCGCCGCGATTGGCGATCAAAACTCTGCTGAACGATGGGTTTCTCATGACACGAACTCTGAGGGTCAATGAGTCCGCTGCTCATAGGGTGGTGTACCCGAGGTGCCCACCATCCACTGCCCTATGACGGCCCCCACATCATCGATGTCCCGTACCGCAGCCTCCAGCGCGCGACCTTGTTCCTCGCTGCGGACGCAGCCCTGCAGGAATACCCAGCGGCGTTGCACCACGAGCCAGATGCTCGTGTCGTCGAAGCGGCTGTCGTTCTGAATGAACTTGACCGCGCGCGGAAAAATCTCCTTGTCATAGAGATACGAATTGGGCAGCCGGCACTGACCGGACCGATAGCAGCTGGTACCCCGTTCCACGCGGTCATGCTCCTTCTGCTTGACCTCGTCCTGGCTCAGCAGTGGACCGCTGGGGACGGGACAGCCTGCCAGTCCCTGTGTAGCCGGCCCGAACGGATCATGAAAATAGTTGGTGCGATTGGGCGGCGGCCGGGTCTGCGCCATGCTCACTGTCGAGAACGCGCCGATCGCCACCGCGAGTGCATGCGCCACCAGCGGAATCCGGATCAAAGACCTGTCGCGATCACTGGGATGTTTCAACAGATTGTTCACTCGATTCATTGGCGGAGGCGGTGAGATTCGAACTCACGAACGGTTGCCCGTTGCCGGTTTTCAAGACCGGTGCAATCGACCACTCTGCCACACCTCCGTGGCGCGACTATTTTACCCCGCACTGCGCATATCTTTGGTTGTGATGAGCGGGATCACGTTGTACAGTCTGCCACGAATCTTCAGGGTGGTTACCCGAGACGGCACACGGGCGGCTGGATGAACCTTGATCAGAAGCGGGTGGTCAGCCGGGTCAGCCAGGCGGGCGAGTGATCGACCAGCCAGGATTGCAGCGGGTGGTCCAGCCCGGTCAGGATCACGGCTGCGACGGTGATCAACAGGACGCCCATGACCAACGTACCGGCCTGGCCGGCCCGCAGCAACGGGCCGCGTGTTCTGATCAGTGCGCCGCGCGAGACATAGGCCAGCAGGGCCACGGGCGCGGCCGCGCCGATGCCGAAGAGTCCCATGAGCAGCGCGACTTGCGGCAATTGCGCGCCCTCGCTCGCGAGCACGATGGCGGCGCCGAGGGTCGGCCCCACGCAGGGGCTCCAGACGATGCCCAGCACCAGTCCGATCATGAACTGCCCACGCAGTCCGTCCAGTTTCATGCGTCCCAGCAACTGATGGCCCGCGCTGGACAGCCCCGAGGAAGCTGCGGCGAAGCGGCGCTGCAGCGAGCCGGACAGCAGCACGACACCGAGCAGGCCGAGGACCACCGCGCCCGCGTTCTGGAAGGTCGAGGCGTCCAGGCCCAGCGACGCGCCCGCCCACGCGATGCCGGTGCCGATCAGCGCATAGGAGATCGCGATGCCGGCGGCCAGCGCCAGCGGGGCGCGCGGATGCGCGTTCACCGCCGAGCCCAGCAAAATGGGCAGGATCGGCAGCACGCAGGGCGACAGCGTCGAAACCAGCCCTGCCAGCAAGCCAAGGCCGTAGGCGCCAGGACCAAATGTCATCAGTGCACGGTCTTTTCGAACAGGCTTTGCAGACCGGCGCGGGAGGTGTCCCCAACCGAACGCCCGACTTCCGTTTCGCCCTTGAAAGCCACCAACGTGCTCTGCATGGTGACGTGGTATTTGCGCAGAAGCGGTTTTTGCGAGTCGAAATCGATCCGCATGAGGGTGACGTCGCTGAAAGCGGGCTGCTTCATGATGTTCTCGACAATCGGCTTTTGCGCCTTGCAGGTGGGGCACCAGGTGGCGCTGATGTCCAGTACCACGGGCTTGCCGTCGGCAGTCAGGTGATCGAACGTTTGCTGGTTGTAGGGAACGATCTGGCCCGCCACCGCGAGCGAGAAGGCGGTGGACAGGCACAGTGTCAGGGCGGCGTGTGCAAATTTCATGATGTTTTCCGTTCGCAGTGGTTTGAAATGCCGTTCCTTGGTCGTGGGGCCGGGCGTTTTCTTACAATTTGCGCTGCTACCCCGTCCGGGTCGTTCATCTGGCTGGTTTATGCTGTCGGCCGGTGCTGCTTCGGCGGCACGCGCTATCTACACGTATCCATTTTTTCCGAGACTTCATGCCTATCTCACTGCGTCGCGCTTGCGCATGTGCCATTTTGCTCCTGCTCGCGCCGTTCGCGCTGGCGCAGCCACCGGCCACCGTTGTGCTGCAGGACTTGACCTGGACCGAACTGCGCGATTTGTTGCACACCGGCACCGCCACGGTGATCATCCCGATCGGCGGGACCGAGCAGAGCGGTCCCTACGTGGCGCTGGGCAAGCACAACGCGCGCGTGCAGGTGTTGTCGCAGCGCATTGCGCAAGGCCTGGGCCATACCCTGGTCGCGCCGGTCATTGCCTACGTGCCCGAGGGCAGCTATGCGCCGCCCACCTCGCACATGCGCTTCCCCGGAACCCTGACCGTGCCGGACGATGTATTCGAAAAGACGCTGGAGTCGGCGGCGAACAGCCTGAAGGTGCATGGGTTTCGGAATATCGTGTTCCTGGGTGACCACGGTGGCTACCAGAACGATCTGCGCCGCGTCGTGGCACGCCTGAACAAGGCCTGGGCCGGCTCGCCGGCGCGCGCTTTCGTGCCGCCCGAGTATTACGACACCAGTTCCACCGGCTACGCGCGCATCCTGCGTCAGCACGGGGTGGCGCAGGACGAGATCGGCACGCACGCAGGACTGGCGGACACCTCCCTGCTGCTCGCGGTGGCGCCTGGCATGGTGCGGCTCGCGCAACTGCGCGCCGCACCCAAGCCCGGCGCCCGGGATGGCGTGTACGGGGGTGACCCGCGCCACGCAACAGCTGCGCTGGGAGAATTAGGGGTGGACGCGATTGTCGCGAACACCGTGGCGGCCCTGAAAGAAGACACCGTGCCGCGCTGATGCGCGCGTTGGCGATGACTTTTCAACCCTGCCTTTGCATTTACAGACGGAATCGAGCATGACACTGATTTCTCACTCCCTGCGTCGCGTGTGCCCGCACTTGGCCGCCGTGGCGCTCACGGGCCTGTGCGCGGCCAGCACGGGCTGGGCCGCTGCGGCGGTCGTCACGGTGCCCGGCATGCCGCCCGTGACCAATCCGGACAATCTCTACAGCGATGCGGGCGCGGGCGATTTCAGCCCCGCGGTCGCGGGCGCATTGGCGCGCGTGTATGTGCCCAATGTGCGCTCCGACGATGTCTATGTGATCGACCCGGCCACGTTCAAGGTGGTGGACAGGTTCAAGGTCGGCCGCAGCCCGCAGCACGTGGTGCCCTCGTGGGACCTGAAGACCCTTTGGGTGGCGAACAATGCAGAGGGCCGGACCGATGGCAGTCTGACCCCGATCGATCCGAAGACCGGCAAGCCCGGGCCGGTGGTCGCGGTGGACGATCCGTACAACATGTATTTCACGCCCGACGGCAAGGAGGCCATCGTGGTGGCGGAGGCGCGCGCGCGGCTGGACTTTCGTGATGCGCACACCATGGCCCTGCAGTCCAGCCTGCCCGTGCCGGGCTGCAAGGGCATCAACCATGCCGACTTCTCGATCGACGGCAAATACGCGATCTTTACCTGCGAGTTCGAGGGCCGGCTGGCGAAGATCGACATGGTGAACCGCAAGGTCCTGGGCTACCTGCAACTGGATAAGGGGGGGATGCCGCAAGACATCCGGATCTCGCCGGACGGCAAGGTGTTCTATGTCGCCGACATGATGGCGGACGGTGTCTTCCTGGTCGACGGCGGCCATTTCAAGAAAATCGGCTTCATCAAGACCGGCATCGGCACCCACGGGCTGTACCCGAGCCGGGACGGCACCAGGCTGTACATCTCGAACCGCGGCTCGAACCTGATTCACGGGCCGCGCCATGGCAAGGGCAGCGTCTCGGTACTTGACTTTGCCACGCGCAAGGTTATCGCGACCTGGCCGATCCCGGGCGGCGGCAGTCCCGACATGGGCAACGTCAGCGCGGACGGCAAGCTGCTGTGGCTGTCGGGCCGGTTCGACGATGTGGTTTATGCGATCGACACGAGCACCGGAGCGGTCAGGACGATCAAGGTCGGCATGGAGCCGCACGGCCTGACCGTCTGGCCGCAGCCCGGACGCTACTCGCTGGGCCACACCGGCAACATGCGCTGACCGGACGCTTGACTGCCTATACCTTGACCTGGTCTGCGGCCAGCCGCAACTCGCGCGCCATGGCGCAGGCCAGCGTCAGGCGCCGCAACAGCCAGGGGGTGAGGTCGGCGGCGAGCAGCGGATCGGGCCGCGGCTGGAACGGCTGGCCTGTCGACCGGGTGACGGCAGTGGACGCTGTGCCGCCGGCAGCGGCGCCGACGTTGGTACCGCCGGTAACCGGTACCGCGCCCAGTTCCGCGTCGATGCGCTGCGTCGCGTCTTCGAGCGCCGGCACCGCGACCGCCAGATTCAGCTGCGGACGGCGCAGCAGCAACAGCGACTTGATCGCGGCGAGCTGGCCCAGCAGTTGGTAGCTGCACGACTGCAGTGCCTCGACCGCCTGCACGGGAAGCCGCACCTGGCGCGGCTCGGCCATCGTGCGCTGCAGCGCGAGCGTGAGCGCCGACAGGCTGTCGTAGGCCTCACGCCGCGCGAGCCGCCACGGCAGGTCCGAGGTCTGCGCCGTGTCGACCAACGCCAGCGCCAGCGTCGCGTGCGCTCGCTGCGCGTTCACGCAGCGTGTGACCAGCGGCGGAATCTGGGTGCGCTCCCAGGCCGGCAGGATATAGCTGAACAACCAGGCGATGGCTGCGCCAAGGAGCGTGTCGGCCATGCGCAGCGCGGCCGCGAAGCTCGGATGCAGGCCCGCCTCCAGCATGTGCGCCAGCAGCAGCGCCGTGAAGGTCGCGGAAACCGTGGTGTACAGGTAGCGGCGCAGCGCAAACGCATGCGACATGCCGGTGCTCAGCGCGACCACGAGCAGGATCACCAGGCCACTCGGGCGCAGCGCCAGCAAGCCCGCCACCAGCAGGCAGCCGAGCAGCGTGCCCAGCACCCGCGCATTGCGCCGCTGCACCGTCTGCGCGAGGTTGCCGCGCATCACCACGGCGGTGGTCAGCATCACCCAGTAGCCGTGGCCCTGCCACGGCAGGTGCATCGACAGCAGGTAGCCGACCGCGACCGCCAGCGTCGCGCGCAGTGCATAGCGCATCACCGGTGCGCGCCAGGCCAGCTGCAATCTGAGCGGCTGCAGCGTCCATTGATTGGGGCTGACGAACATCTGCCACTGCGAGCGCACCTGCGCGAGCTCCGGGCGCTCGTCACCGCGCGCGAGCCGGGCCATGCGTATCGTTTCGTTGTGCAGGTGACCGATCCGGTTCGCCATGCTGTGCAGCAGCGCGTCGGCGTCGGGCTCGCCCTCGGTGAGCGGCAGCGGTGCGTGGTTTGCATCCGGTGGCGCCGGCAGCGCGCCGTGCAGCTGCTCGCGCAGGTCAGGCGTCGGCACCGTGGCGCGGCGCGCGCGTCCGAGCAGCATTTCCAGCGCGAGCTGTTCCATGCCGGCCGCCGCCGTTTCCAGCCCCGAGCGCAGCAGCGGCCCGGTCAGCAGACTCGCGCTGGTGTGGTGTTTGAGCAGGTAGTCCAGATCGAGGTCGCAGGCAAGCTGATGGTCGCGCGCCTCCAGCAGTGCGAGCAGCATCGCCGCGAGCCGCTGGCGCCTGCGCGTGGTCGGCGACTCCAGCACCACGTCGCGCGTACCCTGCAGGTAGTCGGCCAGCGTGATCTGCTGCGCCAGCATCGCGCTCAGCAATTGATGGTGGTCGGCATCGCGCGCGAGCCGGGCCGCCTGCAGGCGCAGGATCTTCGCGAACGCGACCATGGATTCGGCCAGCAACTGCACCCGGTACAGCGGATTGAGCAGATGCGCCATCAGCACCGCCCAGACCAGGTAGAGCGCACAGCCGAGCGCGAAGCCGCCGGTGCTCATCCCGATCTGGCGCAGTGAATCCGGCGCCGGCTCGGCGATCGCGAGAATCATCGCGATCAGCACCGCGAACGTGATCGGGCCGCCGCGCTTGCCCCAGGACATCAGCATCACCGAGCCGTAGGTGCCGAGCACGATCACGATCCCCAGCAGCAGCGCGTCGTGGTGCACATACTGCACCAGCGCATACATCGGCGTCGCCAGCAGCGGCGCCGGCAGCATCTGGGTCATCTTGCGGTGCCGCGGCGAGGCCACGTCGGGCATCGTGGTGATCAGCACGCCGACGCCGGCGCTGGCGGCCGTCGCGGCTCCAAAGCCGGTTGCGACCACCAGCAGGATCACGAGCAGGCCGATCGCGACCGCCAGGCCATTCGTCACGTACTGGCTCAGCACCACGGGCAGTACCCGGTGCGCGGTGTCGCGCACGCGGTGGTTCAGCGCGAAGGGCAGGGTGATGTAGGGTGGGTTCCGGTTCATGGTGCGCGCAGCACACTGTACCGGGTCTGGATCGTCAGGGCGCCATCGCGCCGGTGTCGTCGGGGGAGGCGGGTGCCGCTGCGCTGGAGGCCGGCACCGTGAGCGTCTGGCGCAGCGTCGCCTTTTCACCGGCGCTTGCGAACTTGCTGTATTTGCCCAGCAGCGCCACGAGTTGGCCGTAGATCTTCGGGTTCGCCGCCAGGCATTCCTTCTGGTCCATGAAGTCGGCCTCGCCCGTGAGGTTGCCCACCAGGCCGCCGGCCTCGGTCACCAGCAGCGAGCCGGCCGCCACGTCCCACGGCTGCAAGCCGGTCTCGAAAAAGCCGTCGGTAAAGCCGGCCGCCACATAGGCCAGATCCAGTGCGGCGGCGCCGGGGCGGCGCAGGCCGGCGGTGCGCGGCATCAGTTCGCCCATCATGGCCAGGAAGTGCTTGAAGTTGTCGCCGGGGCGGAACGGAAAGCCGGTGGCAAGCAGGCACTCCTGCAGCCGGGTGCGCTTGGACACGCGCAGGCGCCGGTCGTTCATGAAGGCGCCGCGGCCGCGGGTGGCGGTGAACAGGTCGTTGCGGCTGGGGTCGTACACCACGGCCTGCTCGACCTTGCCGCGCGCGGTTAGCGCAATGCTCACGCAATACACCGGAAAGCCATGGATGAAGTTGGTGGTGCCGTCCAGCGGGTCGATGATCCAGACGAATTCTGAATCCTTTGCACCATGCTCGCTGCCCGACTCCTCGGCCAGGATGCCGTGACCCGGGTAGGCGGTGAGCAGGGTTTCGATGATGGCCTGCTCGCTCGCATGATCGACCTCGGTGACGAAGTCATTCACCTGTTTTTGCGAAATGCGGATGGCTTCCACATCGAGCGCGGCGCGGTTGATGATGGCGCCGGCGGCGCGGGCGGCCTTGATGGCCACGTTGAGCATGGGGTGCAGATTGGGCGGCATGAATTTTGAACCTTTGCGGGACGGGCGCTCAAGCGCTGTCCCCAACTGTTAAGAGCAAGCCATCTGCCCGGCGAT
The DNA here is from genome assembly GCA_035572155.1 of Rhodoferax sp. Lineage (GTDB taxonomy): Bacteria > Pseudomonadota > Gammaproteobacteria > Burkholderiales > Burkholderiaceae_C > Rhodoferax_A. Next base: position 37 of record DATNBD010000099.1, on the reverse strand, counting down.
GCGGGCGGCGGCAACCGGGCGATTTTACCCGCCGGCG
>DATNBD010000098.1:0-2162 GCA_035572155.1 Rhodoferax sp. | reverse complement strand
CGCGGGCGCGGCCTGCGTCACGGCCAGCGACTTCCGCTGGGAAAAGGCGCACATCAAGAGCACCAGCCTGCTCGGCGCCGTGTTTGCGCGCCAGATCAGCGTGGACGCCGGCGCGTTGGAAACCGTGATGTTCCGCGATGGTTTCCTGAGCGAGGCCGCGGCCAGCAACGTCTGGGTCGTCAAGGACGGCACCGTGATGGGCGCGCCCAGGGACAACCTGGTACTCGAGGGCATTCGCTACGGCCTGATTGAGGAGATCTGCGGCGCGGCCGGCATAGCCTTCGAGTTGCGCCGCATCCCACGCGAAGAGGTGTTCGATGCCGACGAGCTGCTGCTGTCCTCCGCCACCAAGGAGGTGCTGGCAGTCACGCGGCTGGACGGCCAATCCGTCGGTGCCGGCGTGCCCGGCCCCATTTACGCCCGGCTGTACGCCGGCTACCAGCAGGCCAAGATCGCCGCATCCCGACCATGAGCACCACACCTCCCCTCGATCCACGCAAGGACTCGCTGATCGAGTACCCGAGCGCATTCCCCATCAAGATCATGGGCGCCAAGGCCGACGGCTTCGTGCATGCCATGACCCGCATCGTCGAACAGTTCGACCCGAGCTTCGACGCCGCCACCGTCGAGTTGCGCGACAGCCGGGCCGGCAACTACCTGGGCATCACCGTGACGGTGACCGCGACCTCGCGCGAACAGCTCGACGCGCTCTACCGCGCGCTGTCCACGCATCCGATGGTGAAGATGGTTTTGTAGCAATGGGCATGCAAGCGCGCCATCTGGGCCGCGTGGACTACCTGCCCACCTACGCGGCCATGCAGGCGTTCACCGCCGCACGGACCCCCGATACAGCCGATGAACTATGGATCTGCGAGCATCCTGCCGTTTATACGCAAGGGCTGGCGGGCAAATCGGAGCACATTCTGAACCCCGGCGGCATCCCCGTGATCGCCACCAACCGGGGCGGGCAGGTCACCTACCACGGGCCGGGCCAGGTGGTGGCGTACCCGCTGATCGACTTGCAGCGGGCCGGCTACTTCATCAAGGAATACGTTTACCGCATCGAGCAATCCGTGCTCCAGACGCTCGTGCACTTCGGCGTGACGGGGCTGCGCGTGGCGGGCGCACCGGGCATCTATGTGCGGCTGGACGATCCGGGCTCGCACGCGCTGCTGGCCCAGCGGCCGCAGAAAAACAATGAGAACAATGAGGGTCAGATTCCAATTAATTCACCGCCCGATTTCCGGGGTCTCGGCAAAATCGCCGCGCTCGGCATCAAGGTGAGCCGCCGTTGTACCTACCACGGCGTGGCGCTGAACGTGGCGATGGACCTTGCGCCGTTCTCGCGCATCAACCCCTGCGGCTACGCGGGGCTGCAAACGGTGGATCTTTCTACAATCGGGGCTTCGGCCAGTTGGCGCGACGCCGCCGATGTGTTGAGTCGCCAGCTGCAGACCTACTTGACTCCGTGAGCGGACACTGAACCGCCGCCAAGGCACACCATGAACAACGCCGAAGCCGTTCTCCACGCAACGACGCGCGATGCCCCAAGCGGCCTGAACCGGGTTGCCGGCTTCACGTCGGCCTGATGCTGGCGAACCTGTATGCGCTGGGCGCGATTGCGCTGTGGGCCACACTGGCGTCACTGGGCGTCACGCTGCGCCACGTCCCGCCGTTTTTGCTGACCGGCCTGGCGCTACTGATCGGCAGCATTCCGGCTTGGCCACGGCTTGCGCAATGGCGTGTGCCGCCCGCGACGCTGGCGCTGGGCGTGTATGGCCTGTTCGGTTTTCATTTCCTGCTGTTCATTGCCCTGCGCCACGCCCCGCCGGTGCAGGCCAATCTGGTGAACTATCTCTGGCCGCTGCTGATGGTGGTGCTGGCGCCGGTGCTGCTGCGCGGCGTGCAGCTCGCGCCGCTGCATGTCATCGCCGCGCTGGTCGGCTTTGCCGGCGCGGCCATCGCGATCGCGGGCGGGCGCACGCTGGAGCCGGGCTTCGCCTGGGGCTATTTGCCGGCCGCCGGCTCGGCCTTCATCTGGGCCAGCTATTCGCTGCTGACCCAGCGCGTGGCCAGGTTTCCGACCGCAGCGATCGGCGGCTTCGCGGCCATTTCAGGCCTGCTCGCGCTCCTGTGCCATGCCCTGCTGGAGCCGCCAGCCG
>DATNBD010000097.1:0-20273 GCA_035572155.1 Rhodoferax sp. | reverse complement strand
CCTCGCGGCGATGAGCTGGGCGTGAGCCCATTGCAGGGAGACTGAGGTGACCGAGCCCTACGACCTGTCGGCGTGCGAGCTTGGGCACGCCTACCGCAATCGCAGCCTGTCCCCGGTGGAAGTCGTGCAGGCGGTGCTGGGACACATGGCCTGCTGGGAGCCGCACCTGCAGGCCAGCTACCTGCTGCGGCCCGACTTGGCACTGACACAGGCACGCGCTTCCGAGGCTCGTTGGCAGCGCGGTGAGCCTTGCGGCCCGCTCGATGGCGTGCCCGTCACCATCAAGGAAAACATCGCCACGCGGGGTGATCCGATGCCGGCCGGTACCGCGGCGGTCGAACTCAGGGCTGCCGCCGCCGATGCGCCGCCGGCCGCGCGCCTGCGCGAAGCCGGTGCGGTGATCGTCTGCAAGACCACCATGCCCGACTACGGGATGCTGTCGTCGGGCCTGTCGAGCTTTCACACGCTGGCGCGCAATCCGTGGGACCTGCGCAGGACGCCAGGTGGGTCGAGTGCCGGCGCCGGCGCCGCGGCCGCGGCCGGCTATGGGCCGCTGCACATCGGCACCGACATCGGCGGGTCGCTACGCCTGCCCGCCTCTTGGTGCGGCATCTTCACGCTCAAGCCCAGCCTGGGCCGCGTCCCGATCGATCCGCCCTACATGGGCCGCGCGGCCGGGCCGATGACGCGAACGGTGCGCGACGCCGCGCTGATGATGCAGGTGCTGGCACAGCCCGACGCGCGCGACAGCATGAGCCTGCCGGCGCAGGACATCGCGTGGGCGTCGGCCGATGCGACGGTCGAACGGCTGCGCGGACTGCGCATTGGCCTGCTGCTGGAGGCCGGTTGTGGCCTCGCGGTGGCGCCCGAAATCCGGGCGGCGGTGGAACATGCGGCGCGTCTGTTCGAGCAGGCCGGTGCCGTCGTGGAACCCATGCAGCCCTTCATGTCGCAGGCCATGCTCGATGGCATGGACCACCTGTGGCGCATGCGCTCGCTGGCCGACCTGAATGCGCTGGCCCCGGCGCAGCGCGGCAAGGTGCTGCCCTACATCCGGCAATGGGCCGAGAGCGCCGCGGGCTTCAGCGGCGAGCATGTGTTTCGCGCGTTCAGCCAGTTCCATGCGACGCGGGTGGCGAGTGTCGCCGCCTGCGCAAAATACGACTACGTGATCTCCCCGGTATCACCCAACATGCCGGCGCCCGCCGAAGACCCCTCGCCCACCAACGACCCGCTGCGTCCGCTGGAGCACATCGGTTTCACCGTGCCGTACAACATGTCGGAGCAGCCCGCCGCGTCGATCAACTGCGGCTACGGTGAGGGCGGCCTGCCGATCGGTCTGCAGATCGCCGGCCATCGTTTCGACGACTTGGGTGTACTCCAGGTAGCGCGGGCGTTCGAACTCATCCGGGACGCTCAGCGGCCCTGGCCGACCCCTCCGGCGATTTGATGATACCGCGCATCAAGCTATTGTATCTATAGCTGATAGTGCAGAACCCATAACGACAAAACCATGATTTGACTGAGATCATGGCGTACATCACGGACACTCTGGGGAACCGGCTGACGCTGCAGGACGCAAGCAGCGCGCCGGCGGTCGACGACTTCGTCATGGGTTTCATCTCGTGCGAGGCGCGCGCTGTCAACGTGCTTGCCGCGGCGCACGACACCAGCGCGATCGTGCAGGCATGCTGCGCTGCGCTGCACCTGTTTGCCGAATCGCGCGAAGCGGTGCCCAACGCGCGGCCGTTCATCGAACATGCGCTGTCACAAGCGGGCCGCGCCACGCCGCGCGAGCAGCGCTTTGTCCAGGCGGTCGCGGCCTGGGCCGACGGCGACATCCGCCACGCCATCGCGCTGCACGAAGAGCAGGCGCGCGAATTTCCGCGCGACCTCGCCTCGCTCAAGCTGGGCCAGTACCACTGCTTCAATATCGGCGACTGCCCGGGCATGCTGCGGCTCGCGCTGGCAGCGCTGCCGGCCGCCGCGGACGTGCCCTATCTGCACGGGATGGCGGCGTTCGGGTACGAGCAGTGCCATCTGATGCGCGAGGCCGAGCACAGCGCGCGTCGTGCCATCACCCTGTGCCGCAAGGAGCCGTGGGCGCATCATGCGCTCGCCCATGTCATGCTGACCGAGGGGCGGCTCCAGGAAGGGCTGGTGTTCATGCAGAGCGTCAGCGACACATGGACCGGCCTCAATTCCTTCATGGTCACGCACGACTGGTGGCATGTGGCGCTGTTTTTGATCGATCTCGGGCGCGGTGCCGAGGCGCTCGAGGTGTACGACCGCCACGCATGGGGCGTCGAAAAGGCGTATTCACAGGATCAGATCGGTGCCGTCTCCCTGCTGGCGCGTTTCGAGCTGGCCGGGATCGCCGTGGGCGATCGCTGGCACGACGTGGCCGGGTACCTGGCAAGCCGGCTGGGTGACCAGGTGCTGCCCTTTCTGGATCTGCAATACCTGTACGGCCTGGCGCGCGCCGGCCGCAGTACCGAGGCGGATGCCCTGCTGCGCCACATGGAAGCCTTCGCGCTGCGGGCCCCGCCGTCCTCCCGGTCGGCCTGGCAGCGGGTCTGCGTGCCGGCCGCGCACGGCTTGCTGGCGCATGCGCGTGGTGATTTCGCCGGGGCGATCGATCATCTGGGTCTGGCACTGCCACGCCTGGTCGAGATCGGTGGCAGCCATGCGCAACGCGACCTGTTCGAGCAGCTGTATCTCGATGCGCTGGTGCGCACCGGCACTGACGCCACGCTGGCCGGTGCGCAGGGCCTGCTGCAGCGCCAGCTCAACACCCAGCCAGAGTCGCTGCGCCTGCGGCGGCAGGCGGCCGATGTCTATGCCAGACTGGGATTGCACCAGTGCGCGCCGCAACCGCGCGCTCGCGCATGACCGGTGTCAGCGCCAGCCGCGGTGCCAGCCCCGATGGGGGTTGAACCAGCCCCAGCCGTAGCGCGGGTGATAGCGCCATGCCCAATCGGGACCGGGGGACGCATAGGTGGGCCCGATGACGACCACGCCAACCGGTGGCGCCACCGGCTCGACATACGCGGGTGCGACATAGCCGGGAGCACCATACCCGACGGGCGCCACGACGCAGGCACTGAGGCTGGCGGCGGCAATGACGATGGCGCTGATGGCGACGAGTTTCATCTGAAGGATGCTCCTGGGGTTAAACGGATTGGCGACTTCATCAGTAAACGCCCTGGCGGCACGCCGGATGACGAAGGCCAGGTAAAGTTATGTCAAATCGCCCGCTCACACGCCGGTATCCTCTTCGTCGGGTTTGACGAGCATGACCGGGACCCGGGCGGCATGCAGCACGGCCTGTGACACCGAGCCCAGCAACGCGCTGCGCAGGCTGCCTTTGCCATGCGAGCCCATCAGCACCATCTCGCAGCCGAACCGTTCCACGATGTCGATGATCGTATGCCCGGGATCCCCCGACGCCACCTCGCACTCGTACGGCACCCCGGCCTGTTTGAGCAGCGCCTCGGCCCCTTCCAGCAGATACGCACCGGCCCCCTCGCGCACGTTCTCCAATACCTTGGGATCGGGCGCCATCACTATTTCGTACAGGGAAGCCGGGTCCTGCACGTTTGCGAGCACCATCTCGGCCTGCAAGCCTTTGCGAGTCAGCGTTATCGCCGTGCGGACCGCCTTGAGCGCGACTTCGGACCCGTCCACGGGCAGCAGAATTTTCATGGGTTGTTCTCCGGTTTCAAGTGCCGTTTGGCGCCTTCAAGTGTAGGCCCAAGCGGTTGCGCCGATCCGGATGCAACAAGCCAGTGGGCCGGCGCCGATCACTCGGCCGGCGCGGCGCGCACCTTGCCCAGCAGGCGTGTCAGAACCGCGGGCGAGACGAACTTGTCCACCTCGCCGCCTAGCGAGGCGATCTCGCGCACAAAGGTGCTCGAGATGAACTGGTATTTGTCGCCAGGGGTCAGGAACACCGTCTCGACATGCGGCATCAGGCTGCGGTTCATGCCGGCCAGCTGGAACTCGTAGTCGAAGTCGGTCACGGCGCGCAGGCCCCGCACCATCGCCTTGCCGCCCCGCGCCACCACGAAATCGCGCAGCAATCCGGAAAAACTCTCGACACTCACCTGGGGATAGGGTTTGACCGCCTCGCGCACCATGATGATGCGTTCGTCCAGGCTGAACAGGGTCTTCTTGTGATGCCCCGCCGCCACCGCGACGATGATGCGGTCGAACAACTGGGTGGCCCGGCGCACCACATCTTCGTGGCCCAGCGTCATGGGGTCAAAGGTGCCGGGGTAAACGGCCGTCACGTTCAGGGACATGGTGGACTTCTCCTCGCGTTGCGCCCGCACGGTCGCGGGGCCGGATCTCTGCGCGTCATTATGCAGTCGCCGCAACGCCGCGAGTCGCTCTGCCGATTAATCCCCGGCTGTTCGGGGTTTCAGCAGATGCGCGTGCACGGCGCCCGCCTTCAGGTGCCGGTGCACGGTCAGGCCTGCCGCTGCCAGCAATTTGTCACGCCAGGCCGAGGGGGCTTCCAGGTACACATAACCTCCGTTCGCCACGGCACGGCCCGCCGCCTGCAGGGCCGCCTCGAACAGGCCCGCATCGAATGGCGGGTCAAGCAACACCAGGTCCATGCTGGCGGGAGCCAGTCGCCTGAGCGCGCTGATGCCATCGCCGCGCTCTACTTCGACTGTGTCGGCCTGCAGTTTGAGCCGGATCGCCTGCAATTGCATCACCAACTCGCCGTCACGCTCCACCAGGAGCACCTGCGCCGCACCGCGCGACGCCGCCTCGAAACCCAGCGCCCCGGTCCCCGCAAAGACATCGACACAACGCCAGCCCGCCAGGTCCTGCCCCAACCAGTTGAACAGCGTCTCACGCACGCGATCGGGCGTGGGGCGCAGGCCCGGCTTGTCGGCAACCGGCAGGCGCGTGCGCTTCCATTGGCCGCCGATCAGGCGCACTACGCCGGCGGGCGCCGTTTTCATGCTGTGCCTCGGAAAATCGGCCGCCGGCCAACCAACAGAGCGGAGATAAGGCGTTTCATAGAATGCAGTCATTCTACGAACCGCCTTATGTTCAGCTTTTTCAAGAAAAAGAACCCCCAATCGCCCCCCGTCACGCCGCCGCCCGAGCCGGAGCCGACAAACCTTGCGACGGGGGCGACTCCGGCATTGTCCGGCTCCACGGCGGCGGACTCGCTGATTGGAAGCGCACTGGTCACGCCGATCGACATTGCGGCGCCTGATGCGGTGACAGCGGCGGCGCCCGAGCGCGCCAAATGGCTCGACAAGCTCAAGGTGGGCCTGCGCAAAACCGGCTCCAGCATCTCCTCGGTGTTCACCGGCGCACAGATCGACGAGGCGCTGTATGAAGACCTGGAGGCCGCGCTGTTGACGGCCGACACCGGGGTCCAGGCCACACAGCACCTGCTGGGCGAGGTCAGGCGCCGCGTCAAGGAAGGCGGCGTGACGCATCCGGTGGCGGTCAAGAACCTCCTGACCGAGGCGCTGACCCAGTTGCTGCGGCCGCTCGAAAAGCCGCTGGTCATCGGCGAGCACAAGCCGACCGTCATCATGGTCGCCGGCGTCAATGGCGCGGGCAAGACCACTTCGATCGGCAAGCTGACCAAACACCTCTCGGACGCCGGGGCCTCGGTGCTGCTGGCCGCGGCCGACACATTCCGCGCCGCCGCGCGCGAGCAACTCGGCGTGTGGGCGGACCGAAATACGGTGGAGATCATCAGCCAGGAGGGCGGTGATCCGGCCGCCGTGAGTTTCGACGCAGTGAGCGCGGGCAAGGCGCGCGGGCGCGACGTGGTGCTGGTGGATACGGCAGGGCGTTTACCGACCCAACTGCACCTGATGGAGGAGTTGCGCAAGATCAAACGCGTGGTGCAAAAGGCGGACGCCACGGCGCCGCATGAAGTCCTGCTGGTGATCGACGGCAACACGGGCCAGAATGCGCTGGCCCAGGTGCGCGCGTTCGACGATGCCCTGCAATTGACCGGCCTGATCGTGACCAAGCTCGACGGCACCGCCAAGGGCGGCGTGCTGGCCGCGATCGCGCGGGAGCGTCCGGTGCCGGTTTACTTCATCGGCGTCGGTGAAAAAATCGAGGACCTGGAAACCTTCAACGCGCGCGAGTTCGCGCAGGCGCTGCTGTCGTGATCGATTCGCCAAGACTCACCCAGGACGACGACGCCCACCCAATGCCCACCATCCACCCAAACCCAGGAGCACGCCACGCCATGACCACCCTGCTGCCCCGCATCGAACTTGAGAGCGCCCCGCAACCGACCGCCGCCGTGATCTGGCTGCACGGTCTGGGCGCCGACGGCAACGACTTTGCCGCCATCGTGCCCGAGCTGGACTTGCAGGGCTGCCCGCCGATCCGCTTTGTCTTTCCGCACGCCCCCAGCATCCCGGTCACGCTCAACGGCGGTTACGTGATGCCCGCCTGGTATGACATCCTCGGCACCGACCTGGCCAAGCGCGAAGACGCGACGGGCATCCACCATTCGGCGCGCGCCATCGAGGCGCTGATAGCGCACGAGGTGCAGCGCGGCATCGCCCCCGGTGCCATCGTGCTGGCCGGCTTTTCGCAAGGCTGCGCGATGGCGCTGCAAGTCGGGTTGCGCCACGGCGCGCGGCTGGCCGGCATCATGGCGCTGTCGGGCTACCTGCCGCTGGCCGACACGCTGGCGGCCGAGCGCAGCACGGCCAACGCCGCCACGCCGATCTTCATGGCCCATGGTCTGGCCGATCCGGTCGTAGTGGTCGCGCGCGCCGAAGCCTCGCGCCAGGCGTTGCTGGCGCTGGGCTACGCGGTGCAGTGGCACACCTACCCCATGCCGCACAGCGTGCATCCGCAGGAGATTGGCGACATCAGCCGCTTCCTGCGTTCAGTGCTGGGCGCCAGCCGCTGAAGCCGGGTGCCCCAGCGCTGTTCCCACTGTGCGCAAGCCTGCAACAATCACGGGCATGAAACCGAAAGTGCAGTTTCGCCTTCGCATCTACCACAACGAGCGCATCGCCATTGGACCGGGCAAGGTGGCGCTGCTGGAAGCCATCGCCGAGACGGGTTCGATTTCGGCCGCGGCGCGCCAGCTTGGCATGTCGTACCGACGCGCCTGGATTCTGGTCGATGAAGTAAACCGCTCGTTCAACTCGCCTGCGGTGGATACCGCGACAGGCGGCGCGCGCGGCGGTGGCGCGGTACTCACGCGTTTCGGTCATGGCCTGGTCAAGCGCTACCGCGCCCTGGAACGCACGGCTCAGGTGGCCACCGCGGCCGACATCAGAGCCTTGACCCGGCAGCTGGCACGTTGAGCCTGGCGACGCCCTGGCGCGATTGCGCCATCGTCATGCAACGCCGCCCGAGACGGATCACAGGCGCCCCTGCCGCGACGGGGGGTCACCCTCGATCAAATCAGGCAGCTCGTGGCCCATCCAGCACGACCAGACATCTTGCGAGAGTTTCTGCCTGGCCGACGGCGGCGCCTCGGCGATCGTGCCCAGGCTGATGAAGCCGGCCAGGAATTCCGTCTCGGCCAGGCCCAACTGGCGTGCCAGGATGGCATCGAAACAACGTTCACCGCTCAGCACAATGGCACCAAAGCCCAACTGGTGCGCCGCATTCAGGATATTGCCGAGCGCGGCCCCGGCGCCCAGCCACTGCTCGCGCAGCGGCACCTTGCTGAGCTGGCGCGGCGCCACAACAAATCCCAGCAGCACGGGCGCCTGGGTGGCGTGCTCGCGCGCGCGCTTGAGATCCATGGCGCTGGCCAGTGGATCGCGCCGCAGCTTCTCCTGCTCGAAGCAACGCGCCAGCGCCGCCCGGCTACGCACGCGAAATTCAACGATGCGCCACGGGTGCAAGGCGCCATGATCCGGTGCGCGCAAGCCGGCCTGGATCAACCGATCCAGGTCCGCGACATCGGGCCCGGGGGCCTGCAAGCGCCTGGGCGAGACCGAGCGCCGCGCCAATAACTTGTCCAGGTTCCGCGCCGCGCCGACCGCGTCCGGTGACGTGTCATCATCCAGGTCGCCTGGCTCGACCTGGTGCCGCAGTACCTCGCCGATGTCCTGCGCGTCCATCGCCTCGATCCGCAGCGACCGCCTCGTGCCATCCGAGGTCACCACTGACATCACCACGCCATCCGATTCGATTTCTTTTTCGATCCGCCACTCTGCCACCTGTGCCGTTCGGCGCCGCACTGCCTCGCCGGAGATGGATCGCACTACCGTATCGTGTTCAGGATCACGCATATCGTCTTCGTCAGGGGTTTGGCAATGATTTGGAGTGACGGCATCGCTATATTCTTGAGTATATAAGGCAGGCGATACCCGCGCACCGGCCGGCGTTCATCCCCTCATACGAATTGATTGGATCACGGTACGCCTCGCGGCACCCCGCAGAGGCGAACAAGACGGCTAAACAGGTACGCTCTGGCACCATATCAGTGAAACCCCTCATGAATTGGCGAAATAAAGTATATGTTTTCTCCATTCAAGTATTCATTCGCCAACGCGGAACACCTAATCTGCGGGATGTCAGCGTGGTGTTGTCGACGCCTTGCAGACCGTTCCCATCACAACCATCAGGAGATTAGCTCATGAAACTTTCAGCGACACTCACCACACTGGCCGCCGCGATGATCGTGGCGGGCACGGCGCATGCCGCCACCGAACTCGTGATCGCGACCGTGAACAACGGTCACATGATCGAGATGGAAAAGCTCACGCCCTTTTTCGAGAAGGCGTATCCGGACATCAAGCTCAAGTGGGTCACCTTGGAAGAAAACACGCTGCGCCAGCGTGTGACGACGGACATCGCCACCCACGGCGGCCAGTTCGACGTGATGACCATCGGCTCCTACGAGGTGCCGATCTGGGCCAAGAGGAAGTGGATTCTGCCCATTAAGACCGACGCGGCCTACGACGTCAACGATCTGCTGCCCCCCATCCGCTCTGCCCTCAGCTACGACGGCAAACTTTTTGCCGCGCCGTTCTATGGTGAGAGTTCGATGTTGATGTACCGCAAGGATCTGGCGGAGAAGGCCGGCGTGAAGTTCAGCGGGCGCCCGACCTGGGAAGAGGTGCGCGACGCGGCCGCCAAGATGAACGACCCGAAAGCCGGCGTCTATGGCATCTGCCTGCGCGGCAAGGCGGGCTGGGGCGAGAACATGGCGCTGCTCAGCACCATGGTCAACACATTTGGCGGCCAATGGTTCAACATGAAGTGGCAGCCGCAACTGGAGAGCAAACCCTGGCATGACGCGGTCAATTTCTACGTCGACATGATGAAGAAATACGGCCCTCCTGGCGCCTCCGCGAACGGCTTCAACGAGAACCTGGCGCTCTTCAACCAGGGCAAGTGCGCCCAGTGGGTGGACGCCACCATCGCCGCATCCTTCATCAGCAATCCGAAGCAGTCGAAGGTGGCCGACGACGTCGCGTTTGCGCAGGCGCCGGTTGCGGTCACCCCGAAGGGTGCCAACTGGCTGTGGTCCTGGTCGCTGGCCATCCCGGCGAGCACAAAAAAAGCCGACGCGGCGGACAAGTTCGTGACGTGGGCAACCTCCAAGGACTACATCAAGCTGGTGGCGTCGCAGGAGGGCTGGGCCAATGTGCCGACCGGCACGCGTGAATCGACGTACGCCAACCCCGACTTCAAGAAGGCAGCCACCTTCGCCCCGGCAGAGCTGAAGGCCATTGAAACCGCCGATACGCACGATGCCACGCTGCCGAAGTCACCGTATGTCGGCATTCAGTACGCCGCCATTCCGGAGTTTCAGGCCATCGGCACCGCAGTCGGTCAGCAAATGAGCGCAGCCCTGGCCGGCACGGAAACGGTCGACCAGGCGTTGAAGACCTCGCAGGAGCTTGCCGAGCGCGACATGCGCCAGGCCGGCTACTACAAGTAAGGCAAGCACGCCAGGCGGGCTGCGCGAGCGACTGTCTGGCGTCCCCTGTCACCCAACGGGACCACTGCCATGAAACGACTGATGCCAAGGACGCTGATGGCGCCCGCCGTGCTCACGCTCTTCCTGTGGATGATCGTGCCGCTGGTGATGACGCTGTATTACGCCTTCGTCAACTACAACCTTCTGGAGCCGGGCGCGCACACGTTTGCCGGACTCAATGATTTCCGGTATTTCGTGACGGATCCGGACTTCTGGCCCGCGGTCTGGAACACGCTGCTGCTGATCGGCACCGTGATCGTGATCACGGTCGTGTTCGGCGTCCTGCTGGCATTGCTCGTGAACGAACCGTTTCCGGGACGCGGCGTCGTGCGCGTGCTGCTGATCTCCCCGTTTTTTGTCATGCCCACGGTGAATGCGCTGTTGTGGAAGAACATGATGATGAATCCGATCTACGGCGTGCTGGCCGATGTCTGGCGCGCCTTCGGCGCCACGCCCGTGGACTGGATGACGAACTGGCCGTTGCTGTCAGTCATCATCATCGTCGCCTGGCAGTGGTTGCCGTTCGCCTGCCTGATTTTCATCACCTCCCTGCAGTCGCTGGATCGCGAGCAGATGGAAGCGGCGCGCATGGATGGCGCCAGCGCGCCGCAGCGCTTCTTCTACCTGACCCTGCCGCACCTGGGCCGGCCGATGTCGGTGGTGATCATGATCGAGATGATCTTCCTGCTCAGCGTCTATGCCGAGATCGCCATCACGACCAGCGGCGGGCCGGGCAACGCGAGCACCAACATCACCTACATGATCTACAAGCAGGCGCTGCTGGGCTTCAATGTGGGCGTCGCCTCGGCCGGCGCAGTGTTCGCGGTCATCCTGGCGAACATCGTGGCGGTCTTCCTGGTTCGCATCATCGGCAAGAACCTGGACTGAAAGGGACACACCATGCCACCCCGGAATTTTCTGCCTGTGACGCTGCGCACCCTGGTCGCCTGGGTCGTGACCCTGCTGCTGTTCTTTCCGCTCGGCTGGGTGTTCCTGACGTCGTTCAAAACCGAACTGCAGGCGATCCATGTGCCTCCCCTGTTCGTGTTCCATCCGACCCTGGAGAACTTCAGCTTGGTGCAGCAACGCAGCGACTACCTGCTGTTTGCGCGCAACTCTCTCTACACCAGCGTGGGCTCGACCTTTTTGGGCCTGCTGATTGCGGTGCCGGCGGCCTATTCGATGGCGTTTTTTAAAACCAGGCACACCCGCGACATCCTGCTGTGGATGCTCTCGACCAAGATGATGCCGGCCGTGGGCGCGCTGATACCGGTCTACGTGATGTGCCAGACCGCCGGCATGCTGGACTCGGTGCCGGCGCTGATCATCGTGTACACGCTGTCGAACCTGCCGATCATGGTCTGGATACTCTTCACGAACTACAAGGAAGTTCCTGGCGAAATCCTGGAGGCGGCGCGCATGGACGGCGCCAACCTCTGGAAGGAATTCCGCCATGTCGTGCTGCCGCTCACCATTGGCGGACTCGCCTCCACCGGGCTGCTGTGCCTGGTGCTGAGTTGGAACGAGGCGTTCTGGGCGCTGAACCTGACCTCGGCCAAGGCCGGCACGCTGGCCGTCATGATCGCGTCCTATTCCAGTCCCGAGGGCCTGTTCTGGGCCAAGCTGTCGGCGGCCTCGACGATGGCGATCGCGCCCATCATCGTGTTCGGCTGGCTGTGCCAGAAGCAACTGGTCCAGGGACTGACCTTCGGCGCCGTGAAATAACCCGACAAGGAGACCCTCCATGGCTTACCTGCAGTTACAGGACATCAAAAAAAGCTTCGGTGACGCGCACATCATCAAGGGCGTCGACCTGGAGATCAACAGGGGCGAGTTCATCGTTTTCGTCGGCCCGTCGGGGTGCGGCAAATCGACGCTGCTGCGCCTGGTTGCCGGACTGGAGCCGGTCACCAGCGGCAAGCTGCTGCTCGACGGAAAAGACATCACCTACGTACCTTCCGGCAAACGTGACCTCGCCATGGTGTTTCAAAGCTATGCACTGTACCCACACATGACGGTGTACGACAACATGTCGTTCGCACTGCGACTGGCGGGCGTGCCGAAGGACGAGATCAAAAACAAGGTCGAGCACGCGGCTCGGCAACTGAACCTGGCGCAGTACCTGGAGCGCACGCCCAAGGAGCTGTCGGGTGGCCAGCGGCAACGGGTCGCGATCGGCCGCGCGATCGTGCGCTCGCCCAAGGTGTTCCTGTTCGACGAGCCGCTCTCGAATCTGGATGCGGCACTGCGCGGCAACACGCGCGTGGAAATCCACAAGCTGCATGTGTCGCTGGGCGCGACCACCATCTACGTGACGCACGACCAGGTCGAAGCCATGACGCTGGCGGATCGCGTGGTGGTGCTGCGCGACGGCCTGATCGAGCAGGTCGGTTCCCCGCTGGAGCTGTACGACCACCCGGCCAGCCAGTTCGTGGCGCAATTCATCGGCATGCCCTCCATGAACATGGTGGCCGCCGACGCCATCCCGAGCTTCTCGGCGCAAACCGGCGGACGTTTGCCGGGTAACGGGTTTCTGGGCGTGCGCCCGGAAGGCCTGCATGTACACCGGGGCCATGGCGCCGGTGTGCCGGGGCGGGTCGATCTGATCGAGGCATTGGGCAACGACACCCTGATCCATGTGGACGTCGGCGGCGTGCAGTTGATTGCCCGCCAGAACGAGCGCACGCCCTTGAAGGTAGGGGACGATGTGGGCGTGGAGCTCAACCCTGCGGTGCTGCATCTGTTCAACCGTGAGGGCCGCGCGCTCGCTGCCTGAGAATTTTCCGGAGAATTTGACGTGTCAATCGCAGCAGCGCCGGCCACTCCATCGGTCGTGCTCCACCTCGGGCTTGGCTCGTTTCACCGCGCTCATCAGGCGGCTTATCAGCAGCAGCTCATCGATGCCGGTGACGCGCGCTGGTCGTTTTCAGGGGGCAACCTGCGCCCCGACGCGACGGAACTTCTGGCCGCGCTGCAGGCGCAGGGCGGGCGCTACACGCTGGAGACCGTATCGCCTGCCGGCGAGTACCGCTACCAGCGCATCGAGGCGATCCGCGAGGTGCTGGCGTTCGAGCCGACGCTGGCCTCGCTGATCGCGCGCGGCGCGCATGCAGCCACGCGCGTGATTTCATTCACCGTGACCGAGGCCGGCTACTACCTGGACATGCACGACAAACTCGACCTGGGGTTTCCCGACCTCGCGAGTGACATCGATCGCCTGCGGCGCGGCGCGGCGGGGCAAACCATCTACGCTGCAGTCTGCGCCATCCTGCGGGCGCGCCGCACCGGCAACGCCGGCCCGATCACCCTGCTGTGCTGCGACAACCTGCGCCACAACGGCCAGCGCTTTCGTGGCGGCCTGCTGGAATTCATCGACCGCTGCGGTGACGCCGCGCTGCTCGAATGGGTGCGCGCCAATACGACTTGTCCGAACGCGATGGTGGATCGCATCACGCCGCGTCCGCCGCCCGAGCTGCGCGAGCGCGTGCAGCGCGCCACGAACTGGGCAGATGCGGCGCCCGTGACGGCGGAGACCTTCATCCAGTGGGTGATCGAGGACGACTTCCTCGCGGGCCGGCCCGAATGGGAGCGCGTGGGCGTGCAGATGGTCGATTCGGTCGCGCCCTACGAAGAGGCCAAGATTCGCGTCCTGAACGCGACGCACAGCTGCATCGCCTGGGCCGGCACGCTGATCGGCCTGCAATTCATCCACGAGGGCACGCGCGTGCCGCAGATCCGCCAGATGGCCTGGGACTACGTCACGCACGATGTCATTCCGTGCCTGACCCCATCCGGCAGGCCCAGTCCCGTCGATTTACCGGCCTACCGCGACGTGGTTCTGGAGCGCTTTGGCAACGCGGCATTGCGCGACACGAATCAGCGTGTCGCGATGGATGGCTTCTCGAAGATCCCGGGCTTCATCGCACCCACCGTGCGCGAGCGGCTGGCGCAGGGACAGTCGATAGACAGCGTGGCCGTGCTGCCGGCATTGTTCCTCGCGTTCCTGCAGTGCTGGCATCGCGGTGAACTCGCCTACACCTACGAAGACCAGGGCATGGACCCGGATACCGCGCACGCCATCTGCGCGAGCGCGGACCCGGTCGCCGCCATGAGCGCCGACACCAGCCTGTGGGGCGATCTGGCCGGCAACGAGATGCTGCGCAACGCATTGCGCCGCGCCGCACAACGGGTTCTGGATTTCGAAAAGGAGCATGCATGAGCGGACGTTTGCAAGACAGGCACGCCCTGCTGACCGGCGCCGGTGGAGGCATCGGCCTGGCCGTCGCCGAAGCCTATCTGGCGCAGGGCGCGCGCTGCACGGTGGTCGATATCGGGTCCGCCGCGCCCGCCGCACTGGCGCCGCTGCTGAAGGAACATGCAGCGCGCTTGCAGTACGTGACGGCCGACATCACCCGGCCGGAGCAGATCAAGGCCTTGTTGGGCGCCGCGGAGAACCGCTTTGGCGTGCCCGACGTGCTGTTCAACAACGCCGCGGTGTTCGACCTGGCGCCGCTGCTGGACAGCGACGAAGCCATGTACGACCGTCTGTTCGCGGTCAACGTCAAGGGCATGTTCTTCGTGATGCAGAAGGTGCTGGCACGCATGGTCGCGCAGGGTGTGCGCGGCGCCGTCATCAACATGGCCTCGCAGGCGGGGCGGCGCGGCGAAGCGCTGGTGGCGCACTACTGCGCAAGCAAGGCCGCGGTGATCAGTTACACCCAGAGCGCCGCGCTGGCGATGGCGCCGCACCGCATCCGCGTGAATGCCATTTCGCCGGGCGTGATCGACACGCCCATGTGGCAGCAGGTGGATGCGCTGTTCGCGCGTTACGAGAACCTGCCCCTCGGTGAAAAGAAAAGACAGGTCGGCCTCGCGGTGCCGCTGGGCTACATGGGCGCGCCGGCTGACATCGCAGGCGCAGCCGTCTTTCTGGCCAGTGACGAGTCGTCCTACATCACGGCGCAAACCCTCAATGTGGACGGTGGCTCCGTCATGAGCTAGGCTATTGCCGGCCACCTTACCGCTTTCCTGCCCGCCATGCCCGCACGCCACCACACCCTGCCGCGCCAGCGCCAGCCGGAACTGGAGCACGACCGCGCCCGCAGCCCCGAGCTCGGGTATGAGCCGCCCGACGCGGCGGGATCCATCCGCTGCCTGGCACACGGCTTCCCCACAC
Organism: Rhodoferax sp.; assembly: GCA_035572155.1. Lineage (GTDB taxonomy): Bacteria > Pseudomonadota > Gammaproteobacteria > Burkholderiales > Burkholderiaceae_C > Rhodoferax_A. The sequence goes on along the minus strand of DATNBD010000097.1, from coordinate 5,142 downwards.
CGCTGGCGCGCTGGCACTACCATGACGAATACGAATTGCACCTGATCGTCGCATCCTCGGGCAAGACTTTCGTGGGCGACTACATCGGCTATTTCCAGCCGGGGCATCTGGTGCTGACCGGCCCGCGCTTGCCGCACAACTGGATTTCGCTGGACCTGCCCGAAGGCGGCATCGAACAGCGCGACCTGGTAATCCAGTTCCCGCACGCGCCGATCGCGCAAGCCGCCGAACACCTCCCGGAACTCGCCGAATTGCTGCCGCTGCTGGAGCGCGCGCGCAACGGCATCGAGTTCTTTGGATTGTCCGACCGCGCGGCTGAGCATTGGCACAAAGTGAAGGCCGCGCGCGGGCTGGGGCGCCTGGGCGCGTTCTGCGAGTTTCTGGGCGAATTGGCCCGCTGCACCGATTACCGGCTGCTGTCGCACGCGCAATTGCAAAGCGAAGACAACGATACCGAGCTGCGCCAGATCGATGCGATCCTGCGGCGCCTCACCAACGATCCGGCGCAGCCGCTGTCGGCTGCCCAGCTCGCCGCGGAACTGGGCATGAGCGAGAGTCGCTTCTCGCGCTTTTTTCGCCGCGCCACGGGCAACACCTTCACCGACTTTGTGAACCAGGTGCGCATCAACCGGGCGTGCCAGCTGCTGATGGAGACGGATCGGTACATCACCCACATATGCTACGAGGTCGGCTTTAACAACGTGGCCAACTTCAACCGCCGCTTTCTCGACTTCAAGGGCATGACGCCAGGGGAATTCCGGCGTCAGGTGGACGGCCGCTTCGGCACCCGGCACTGACGCCATGTACCTCGGGATCGACCTGGGCACCTCGGGCGTCAAGGCGGTGCTGCTGGACGAGGCCCAGCAGATCGTCGCAGTGGCCGATGCGCCGCTGGAAGTCTCGCGTCCACATCCCCTTTGGAGCGAGCAGGATCCGCAGGCCTGGTGGCAGGCGCTGGACCATGCCATGCAAGCGTTGCGCCGCGCCGCGCCCTCTGCACTGGCACAGGTGCGCGCACTCGGCCTGTCGGGCCAGATGCACGGCGCCGTGCTGCTCGATGCGCAGCAGCGCGTGCTGCGACCGGCGATCCTGTGGAACGACGGTCGCGCTTTCGCGCAGTGCGCACAGCTGGAGGCCGCCGCGCCGCAGTCCCGCACCATCACGGGGAATCTGGCGATGCCCGGCTTCACGGCGCCCAAACTGCTGTGGCTGCGCGCACACGAGCCCACTGTGTTCGCGCAGACCCACACCGTGCTGCTGCCCAAAGACTGGCTGCGGCTGCGCCTGACCGGCGAAGCCGTGAGCGACATGTCCGATGCTTCCGGCACGCTCTGGCTGGACGTCGGGGCGCGGCGCTGGAGCGAGACGATGTTGCAGGCATGCGGCCTGACGCCGGCGCACATGCCGCGCCTGGTGGAGGGCAGCGCGGCCTGCGGCGTGCTGCGCACCGAAGTCGCACAGCCGTGGGGACTGCCTGCCGGAGTGGTCATGGCCGGCGGCGCGGGCGACAACGCCGCCAGCGCCGTGGGCATGGGCGTGGTGCATGCGGGCGACGGTTTTGTCTCGCTGGGCACCTCGGGCGTGATCTTTCTGGCAACCGACACCTTTCGCCCGGCACCCGCGCTGGCCGTGCATGCCTTTGCGCATGCGCTGCCGGGTCGCTGGCATCAGATGTCCGTCATGCTGAGCGCCGCGAGCGCATTGTCCTGGGCCACGCGCCTGACCGGTCAGACCAGCGAAGCAGCGCTGCTGGTACAAGCGGCGCAACTGCCGGCGGCGCGGCGCGCGCAGGCGCCGCTCTTCCTGCCCTACCTGTCCGGCGAACGCACACCGCACAACAATGCGCAGGCCAGCGCCTCGTTCACGGGATTGCGCCAGAAGCATGACGCCGCCGACCTGGGCTATGCCGTGATCGAAGGCGTGAGTTTTGGCCTCATGGATGGCTTTGCCGCGATGCGTCGCGACGGCCCCCAGGCGCACGAACTGGCCCTGGTGGGCGGCGGCGCCCGCAGCGACCTGTGGGCACAACTGCTGGCGTCCAGCCTGAACTGCGGATTGCGTCGGCACGAGGGTGCGCATGCCGCAGCCGCCGTGGGGGCCGCCCGACTCGGCTGGCTGGCGACCGGCGCAGCCGAGGCCGAGGTCTGCCGCACACCCCAGGGCGGCCAGTTGTTCGAGCCCGATCCCATCGAGGCCGCCATGCTGCGACCGCGCTACCAGCGTTTTCACTCACTCTACCCGGCGCTGGAACCACACTTCATGGACAGTCTGACTTCCATTACGTGACTTCCGGTTCAGGGAGTTTTGCCCGGAATCAAGAGTTTTCAAGGGTAAACCCGCAGTCACTATAAACCAAAACTGTATACGATTTATAAGTCATTTCGTATACAGTAATTCTGCTGACAGCGCTGCGGACGCCCGTGAAGCATCTTGGCCGCCTGCATTTTCAACCGACTGGAGAAAATCCGTGGACATTCACAATCCGTCGCCCGGCCTGTACAACGAAGACCTGGCCCCCGCCCGGGAGCGCCGCTGGGGCGCCTTCAGCATCTTCAACGTCTGGACCTCGGACGTGCACAGCCTATGGGGCTACTACCTCGCGGCCAGCCTGTTTTTGCTGTGCGGCAGCTTCCTCAATTTCATCGTCGCCATCGGACTCGGCTCGCTCATCATCTTCGCCCTGATGAGCCTGGTGGGCTACGCGGGCGAGAAAACGGGCGTGCCCTACCCGGTGCTGGCGCGCGCCTCGTTCGGCGTCTGGGGCGCCAACCTGCCGGCGCTGGTGCGCGCCGTCGTCGCCTGCTTCTGGTACGGCGCGCAGACGGCCGCGGCCTCGGGCGCCATCGTCGCGCTGCTGACGCGTTCCGACGCCATGATGCATTTCCACCAGAACACGCATTGGCTCGGCCACTCGGGCCTGGAGGTCATCTGCTACATCGTCATCTGGGCGCTGCAGCTGCTCATCATCCAGAACGGCATGGAAACCGTGCGCAAGTTCCAGGACTGGGCCGGCCCCGCCGTCTGGGTGGCGATGCTGATCCTGGCCATCGGTCTGTGCGTCAAGGCCGGCGGTTTCTCGTTCGACCATGGGATTCCCCAGGCCGTGCTGCTCGAGAAGACCAAGGATGCCGGCGTGACCGGGGAGCCCGGCTCGTTCTGGGCGCTGATGGCCGTGGGCGCGACCTGGGTCACCTATTTCGCGGCGCTGTATCTGAACTTCTGCGACTTCTCGCGCTACGCGAAGAACAAGACCGCTATCACCAAAGGCAACCTGTGGGGGCTGCCGGTCAACCTGCTGCTGTTCTCGCTGGTCGCCGGCATCACCACCATCGCCGCCTTCACGGTTTACGGCGAAGTGATGCTGCACCCCGAGCAGATCTCGGCCAAGTTCGACAGCTGGTTCCTGGCCGCGCTGGCCGCGCTGACCTTCGCCGTGGCCACGCTGGGCATCAACGTGGTTGCCAACTTCGTCTCGCCGGCGTTTGACTTCTCCAACGTGTTCCCGCACCACATCAGCTTCAAGAAGGGCGGCTACATTGCCGCGGGCATCGCGCTGGTGCTCTATCCGTTCGCGCCGTGGGAGGGGAACGCCGCGAGCTTCGTCAACGCCATCGGCGGAACGATGGGGCCGCTGCTGGGCATCATCCTGGTGGACTACTACCTGATCGCCAAGGGCAAGGTCAACGTCGAGGCGCTGTACCACGAGAACGGCGAGTACCGCTACGAGGGCGGCTGGAACGTGAATGCGCTGATCGCCACCGGCGTCGGTGCCGTGTTTTCCAGCATCCTGCCGAACCTGACTCACTTGTTGCCGTCGTGGTGGGGCACTTACGGCTGGTTCTTCGGCGTCGCGATCGGTGGCGTGGTGTATTACGTAATGGCCACCGTGCGGCCCAGAACCGTGCCGGCTATCTCGGTGCGGGCCTGACCGTGAGCCACTTCAGGCCAGCTTGGTGAAACCGTCGGCGCTCCATTCTTCGCTGCCCACTCTGTGGCGCACAAAGAACAGGTCATCGGAGTCGTACTGCCTCTCGATGGTCAAACGCAAATTGTTCTTGCGCGCAACGTCGCTCGCAGCCACCACGTCTGTTGCGCCGCCGGCCGCCAACGCGAAGGTGCTGGACCGCGATGTCCGGGCACCGACCCAATCCAGGGTCTGCGTCAGCGCGACCTGATCACCAAGAACACACGGGGTCCTGATCGCCTTGAACAGTTGCGGGCAACCGGTGTCCGCGGGTCAGCCAGACAAACCACCAAGGGCGACTACACCCTGACAATCCGCCCCCGCACTTGCTCGGCAGCACAGCTCCATTTTGTTTCAGACGGTCAACCCGGATCGCCTGGACGCACCCGGGAAGGCGCCGCGATTGCAGCCAGCGGCGGGCCCGCTTCAACCAAGCTGCCAGCCAGGGGAAGGCTCAACGCCTCGCGGATCAGGGTCCGTGAGACCTTGAAGCACGAGGCCGCCTCTGCCTCACCCGCCACGGCTGCATGCGGGTCTGGGCACGCTTGTTCGGGGATACGGGTATCTCCTGAGGTCGTGACCATGCAAAACTGTCATATTGTATGCATACATAACGTAAGAGGGCGTGCTGCGATAGTCCAGAGCCGCATGCGCTGTAACGCCACAGCCTGCACTGAGCGCCCAGGACCACCCGATCAAGGAGACAGCATCATGAAGCGAGGTTTTTGCGTCGCGGCGGCGGCCGGCTTGATTGCCGCCTGTGCTGCATTTGCGGTTCCGCCCGCGCTGGCGGCCGGTCCGATGGTGCTGAAGATCTCGCATCAGTTTCCGGCCAACACTGACTTCCGCGACACTATCGCGCGGCGCTTCGCGCAGGAGGTCGAGAAGCGCACCAACGGCCAGCTGAAGTTCCAGATCTACCCGGGCGCCTCGCTCTACAAGGCGACGCAGCAGTTCGATGCGCTGCAGAGTGGTGCACTCGACATGACGGTCTATCCGCTGGCCTATTCGGGCGGCAAGCTGCCCGCGGTCAACCTGACACTGATGCCGGCGCTGATCAAGAATTACAAGCAGGCCTATGACTGGGAGAACGCCGACATCGGCAAATGGCTCGAGAAGTACCTCAGCGACCACGGCGTCATCCTCGTCACCTGGGTCTGGCAGGGCGGCGGCGTGGC
>DATNBD010000096.1:0-3649 GCA_035572155.1 Rhodoferax sp. | reverse complement strand
GCGACCGAAGTCATCGCCAGCCAGGGCACGCTGGACCTCATCATCGAGCGCGGCAAGGAAGACATGCAAAGCGAGATGGAGCGCTTCCCGCGCCTGTTCCGCGGGGCCGAGGGCGTGCCCGGCCTGACCTGGCCGACGCTGGTGATCGGCGGCGGCGATGCCACCAAGGGCGAAGTGCCTGGCAAGCTGGTCGTCGACCTGGGCGGCGTCAAGGTGCAGATCTGGTCGCCCGGCTACGGGCACACGCGCGGCGACACCATCGCCTGGGTCGCCGAAGAAAAGGTGCTGTTCTCGGGCGACCTGGTCGAGTACGAAGCCGGCGTCTACACCGGCGACGCCCAGTTGCAGGAATGGCCCGCCACGCTCGAAGCCCTGCGCGCGTTGAGGGCCGAGGCCATCGTGCCGGGACGCGGCGAAGCCATGAAGGGCGCGGCCAACGTCAACAAGGCGCTCGACTACACGAAGCGTTGGGTCGAGACGCTGTACCGCTGCGGCAAGGAAGCGGCCGCCGCCAAGATGGACCTCAAGGCCGCCATGGCGCACACGCGCAAGAGCATGGACCCGATCTTCGGCCAGGTGTTTATCTACGAGCACTGCCTGCCGTTCGACGTGAGCCGCGCCTTTGACGAGGCCAGCGGCATCAAGAACCCGCGCATCTGGACGGCGGCGCGCGACAAGGAAATGTGGGACGCGCTGCAGGCGTAAATGTCGAGCCGGGTGCAAAGTAGTGACTGTCATTCCGGGCTTGACCCGGAATCCATGCCTTTTTGACCGCAGACGTTGGGCGTATCGATCGCAAAGGGGCTTCGTGCCCCTTTTCACGCTTTGCGGCTGTGCCCCGCGCCGGCGGGATAATCCGGGCAGGCAAGACAGGAACAAGACATGACAGAAATCCCGGGGAACGGCGCCGCGCAAAAGCCGGTGGACGTGGTCATCATGGCCGCCGGCAAGGGCACGCGCATGAAAAGCAAATTGCCCAAGGTGCTGCACCGCCTGGCCGGGCGCGCTTTGCTGGACCATGTGATCGACACAGCCGCTGGCCTGGAACCGCGCCGCGTGGTCGTGGTCACGGGGCATGGCGCTATTGAAGTTGAAGCGTTCTGTCAAAGCAGGATAAGGGCTAACGCTGCTTTTGACTTGAATTTCGTGCGACAGGAGCCGCAACTGGGCACCGGCCACGCGGTGCAGCAGGCGCTGCCGGTTCTGCCCGACGACGGCGTGGTGGTGGTGCTCTCGGGCGACGTGCCTTGGATCCGCGTGGAGACCTTGCGCGCCCTGATCGAGGCGGGCGGTGGCGAGCAACTGGCCCTGTTGACCGTCGCTCTCGCCGACCCCACGGGTTACGGGCGCATCGTGCGCCGCGGCGCGTCGGTGCAGGCGATTGTCGAGCACAAGGACGCGAGCGAAGTACAGCGCGCGATCACGGAGGTGTACAGCGGCATCATGGCCGTGCCGGCGCGCCAACTCAAAGGCTGGCTGGCGCGGCTGGACAACAAGAATGTGCAGGGCGAGTATTACCTGACCGATATCGTGAAACTGGCCGTGGCCGACGGCGTGCCGGTGGTCGCGCACCGGATCGACGATGCGCTGCAGGTGGCCGGTGTCAACAGCCCGCTGCAACTCGCCGAACTCGAGCGCGCATTCCAGCTGCAGCAGGCGCGCAGCTTGATGGAGCAGGGCGTACGCCTGGCGGACCCGGCGCGCTTCGATCTGCGCGGCACGCTGGTGTGCGCGCAGGACGTGGAGATCGACGTCGGCTGCGTGTTCGAGGGCAGCGTCAGCCTGGGCGAGGGCGTGAAAATCGGCGCCCATTGCGCGATCGCCAACGCCCGGATCGCGGCCGGTGCGGTGATCCACCCGTTCACGCACATCCAGGGCGGGCCGCAGGGCGCGCAGGACCAGGTGGAAATCGGTGCGGGCGCGCTGATCGGACCGTTCGCGCGGCTGCGGCCGGGCGCGCGGCTGGCGGCCGAAGTGCATATCGGAAATTTTGTCGAAGTGAAGAATTCGACCCTCGCCAAAGGCGCCAAGGCGAATCACCTGGCCTATCTGGGCGACACCAGCGTGGGCGAGCGCGTGAACTACGGCGCCGGCAGCATCACGGCCAACTACGACGGCGCCAACAAGCAGCGCACCGTGATCGAGGCCGACGTGCATATCGGCAGCAATTGCGTGCTGGTGGCGCCCGTGACGATCGGTGCGGGCGGAACCGTGGGGGGCGGCTCCACCATTACCGCCGACACGCCGCCGGGCGTTCTGACCGTGGCGCGCGGCCGGCAGGTGAGCCTGGCGGGCTGGCAGCGGCCGGCGAAGAAGAAATGACCCGAAGCAGTCTTTTCAGTACCCTGCGCCGCTCAGTTGCGGCTCATGGCCCAGGGGTCCAGCGCGTTGTCTTGCGAGTCGGGGCCCAGGCCCATCAGCCGTGACATGCCCATCACCTCGGATTCCCTGAACCCGGAAGGCTTGAAGTTCTTGTCGCCCCTGGAAATGTTGATCTCCAGCTCCTGGCGAACGCTCCTTTGCTGCGCCGCCCGTTCCGAGCGACTCAGGGCCGCGAGCGAGAGCTTCATGCGGAACTCCTCGGGGGAGGGCATGCTGCGCGTGCTGTCCTTGATGTAGATCAGGCGAATGCCGGCCGACTTGAGGATCCGGTTTTTCTCCGCTTCGCTGTGCTGCGCCAAACGGGCATCGCTCGTTCGGTAGGCTTCCACGTCGAACACAAAGGCGGCCTTGCCCCCCTTGTCGCACACGGCAAAGTCGACTTGCAGTGAATCGAGCTGGTCCTGAGCCCGGTGCCTGGCGGAGGCCCGGCGAATCGTGACGATCTTGTTCAGCGGCACGTTTGCCAGAACGGCCTGCCCCGGGAAAGCCGTTTGCAGGTAGTACAGCAGATCCGCCTGCGCAGGGGTCAGCAGCGCCTCCGAGGTGTAGCGGTCGTCACGCGTTGAGGACGATCGCATGAACTTGAAGTACAACAGTACCGCAAGCAACAGCGCGGCGATCGGCACCGCCCAAATCCAGACTGATTGCATGGCCACCCCTCTCGCTCGAACAGTTTCGCGAATTTTCGGTGGAACCCCCGTCGTTGCCTATAGGTGCGGCACACATTTTTCACGCGATGATGTGGCAAAGTTGGCGGATCGGGCCGATTTTGGGTCCAAGAAGGCCATCTGCCGGCTTATGCCGGACCACGGTGCGACAACGGTACCGCAGGCTGGAACTTGCTGCGCTGCACGCAGAAAAATGCCTTGACGTTGCGCACATTGGCATCCGCGGTGAACAGACGCTGCGCGAGCGCCTGATAGCCGGGCATGTCGGCCGTGACGACCACCAGACAGAAGTCAGGCCCAGGTGAGACGCGGTAGCACTGCTGCACGGCGTCATCCAGCGAGACGCGCGCTTCGAACGCATCCAGGCGCTCGGCGTCCTGCCGATCCAGCGTGATTTCGACGATGGCGGTGAGCCCGAAGCCCAGAATCGGTGCGAGACGGTCGGCGCTGAGGATGGCGATCTGGCGCTCGATCAGGCCTGCCTCGGTCAGGCGCCGAACGCGCCGCAGGCAGGTGGGCGGCGATACGTGCACGCGCTGGGCGAGCGCCTGATTGTTTAATGAAGCGTCGCGTTGCAGCTGATCGAGCAATCGGAAGTC
>DATNBD010000095.1:0-8812 GCA_035572155.1 Rhodoferax sp. | reverse complement strand
TGAGGGCGAAGAAGTCGATGAGTCCGCCTTCAAGGCGCTCGTTCGCGAGGCGATCGCCCTGAACAGTTCGGGTAAATCGAAACCGTCGAAAAAAGCGAAGTCCTGATCCTCGCCTGGAGCCCTTATGCACCACTACCCCGCAGACATCTACACGGAACCCGAACCCGATACCAACACGCTGGCCAACCTCGGGCCACTGACCGGCATGGCCGGCATCTGGTCCAGCGCTGCCGGGCAAGACGTGAGCCCAAAGCCTGACGGCCCCGAACATCAGCGGTATATCGAGCGCTACGAACTCCAGCCGATCGACGCCCAGACCAACGGGCCGCAGCTTTTCTACGGGCTGCGCTATCACACGCAGATCTTCAAGCCGGACGATCCAGAGACTTTTCACGACCAGGTCGGCTTCTGGCTGTGGGAGCCGGCCACCCACGCCCTGCTGCTGACGCTGTCGATTCCCCGCGGCCAGACCGCGATGGCCGTCGGCCGGGCAACCCCCGATGCGAAGTCATTCACGCTGGAGGCCGTGCGCGGCTCGCTCACCAACGGCATCGTCTCCAATCCTTTTCTCGAGCAGGCGTTTCGCACGGACCGCTACACGATCAAGGTCGATATCCACGCGGATGGAACGTGGTCGTACGAACAGAATACGCTGCTGACCATCCCCGGCCAGACCGAGCCGTTTCACCACACCGATCGCAACCGACTGCGCAAGATCGCGGAGCCCACGCTCAATCCGACGGCGCTCGCGGCGCAACAGAAGGCTAGGTAAAGGCTCAGTCCAGGCCGCAAAAATTCTCGGCGATGGTCGTTTGCGCCGCGACGGACTGGGAGATGTATTCGAGCTCGGCGATTTGCATTTCGCGATTGAACGGGTTATCCGAGAGCTTGTGCGACAGGTTGGTCATCCACCATGAAAAGCGCACCGCCTTCCAGACGCGGCCGAGCGAGTCGTCCGAGTAACTGTCCAGCAGTGTGGCATCGCGGCCGCCGGCGTAGAACTGCTTCAAGCCTTCGAACAGGCGCCTGGCGTCGGCGATGGCCATGTTCAGGCCCTTGGCGCCTGTCGGCGGCACGATGTGGGCCGCATCGCCCGCCAGAAACATCCGGCCAAAGCGCATCGGCGTACTCACGGAACTGCGCAGCGGCGTGAGGCTCATCTCCAGGGCCGGGCCGGTGACCAACTTGCCGGCCAGGCTGGGCGGCAGACGCCGCTTGTACTCTGCCCAGAAGCGGCCGGCATTCCAGTTCTTGATGTCTTCACCCTCGGGCACCTGAAAATAGTAGCGGCTGCGGGTTTTGGAGCGCAGGCTGCACATCAGGAAGCCGTCGGTATGGTTGATCCAGGCGACCTCCTCGGAGATAGGGGGAACGTCCGCCAGGATCGCAAGCCAGCCGAACGGGAAGGCGTAGCTGAAGGTCCTGATCTGTTCGCTGGGTACCGATTGGCGCGTGATGCCGTGGTGGCCATCGCAGCCCGCGATAAAGTCGCAATCGACCCTGAACTGGCGGCCGTCTTTTTCATACGAAACCCAGGGGTTTGCCGTGTCGAAGTCATGCGGCTGGGCATTATTAACTTCGTAATGAGTGACGCCGCCGCCCGCCAGCCGCGCCTCCATCAGGTCGCGTGTCACCTTGGTCTGACCGTAGACCGTGGCGACCTTGTTGACCAGGCCAAAATCGATGTGGACGTGTTTGTCGTTCCACATCAGATCGAATCCCCGCATTGTCAGGCTCTCGCGCTCCATCCGTTCGCTGACGCCCGCGTCGCGCAATGCTCTCACGGTGGGTTCTTCAAGTACGCCTGCACGCACACGGCCCAGGACATAGTCGGCGCTGCGCAGCTCAAGGACGACGTGATCGATGCCTTGCTTGAGCAGGAACTGGCCGAGCAGAAGGCCCGCGGGGCCCGCTCCGATGATGACCACTTGGGTACGGCTAGTTTCCATCCGATTGATTTCCTCTCAGTGGGGGTGGGGGTACTTATCAGGGTTCTTCAAAGGTAATCAGGCCCATGCCTGTCGTCATCGGCGCGTAGTAGTGCCGATGCACGCGCCGTGCCTGTTGCGATATCGCGCCGCGCATGATGAGCCACATGATCAGTTCGATGCCTTCCGCGCCTGCCTGCTCCATGAGTTCCTGATGCGTCATCGCGGCCAGGCTCTGCGGATCGCGCTCGATGCGATCGAGAAAATCCTGGTCGAAGGCCGCGTTCATGGCGCCAAAGCGCCTGCCTTGCAGTTGATGCGACATACCACCGGTGCCGAGGATCACCACGCGCAGATCGCGTGGGTCGGATTCAACCGCCTGACGGATGGCCTGACCGAGCTTGTAGCAGCGGCGCGCGGTCGGCAACGGGTGCAGGAGGACGTTCACTGCCAGCGGTACGGCGGCGACACTCCAGTCCAGGCTATGCTCAAAACACAGGTGCATCGGCACGAGAAAGCCGTGTTCGACGGACATTTCCTGGCACATCGTCAGATCGAACTCGTTGTAGACGAGCGATTCGCACAGGTGCCGGGAAAACTCGAAGTCGCCCTTGATGCGCGGCAGGGGCCGCACGCCCATACCTTCGTCGGCGATGGCGTACTGGTCAGCGCAGCCCAGCGCAAAGGTGGGGTATTTGTCAAAGAAGAAATCGGCGCCATGGTCGTTATAAACCATGATGGCGACGTCGGGCTTGAGCGCTTTGAGCCATTCGCGCACCGGTACGTAGGCATCAAACAGGGGCTTCCAGTCCGGTTCGGCCTGAGCCCCGCGGTCATAGGCGCCGCCGATAGAGGGCACGTGGGAGGTGCCGATGCCTGCAATGATTTTGCCCATGACTAGCGTGCTCCCCTGGCCTTGCGCGATGCCAGAAAATCCTCGAATGCCTCGCCGCGCATTTGCGCGCCCATGCGGTACAAGCCGTGTCCGACAACAAAGCCGAGCTTGAGCAGGTAGTAGATATTGCCGCCGGCCGCGTTCAGGCCCGCCCAGTCCCGCTGGCGGACCATGGCCTTTTCACTGTCAGTCAGACCATGCTGATTCATATAGGCCTCCTCGTTGGCCTGGTAGGCGGCCCGGTTGGCTTCGACGGTCAGGGAATTGCACATCTTGTTGATGCGATAACCTTTGTGGGACTCGCCCAGGTCGAACACTTGGGTGTCCGAGATCGGATGCGAGCGATCAAGTTGTGGCGTCATTCGGCATTCCTTAAAACCTGCTTTGACCATCAAGGATCGGGATGCTCATGATGGAAGAACGCCATTGAAGCGCCAATGGATGAAGGGGACCATGAATTGTGAATTCCGGACATGCGGCCTAAAATCTGGAACCCCCGTTACCGGCGCCCGAGCCATGTCAGCAGCCGTTCCCCGCAGGATCGATGCATCATCGATTCCCCTGTATTCGCTCTATGGCCAGATAGACAGTGCTGCCGAATTGCAGTTTCTGCATCTGGAAACCCTGGAGAGCCGCAACCGGGACTACAACTGGAATATCCGGCCGCATCGGCATCACGATCTGCATCAGATTGTGTGGGTCGAACAGGGTAGCGGACCGGTCACGCTTGACGAGCGGAGCGTGGAGCTCCATGGGCCCGTCCTGATCAATATTCCACCCTCTGTCGTTCACGGCTTTCAGTGGTCACCCGGCGCGCAGGGCTTCGTGCTGACCATGGCTGAGAGTTTCATGACGGATCTGATGGGGCGCTCGGGAGATCCGTGGGTCGCGGCGTCGCTCGGGCAGGTCCTCGCGATGACCGTGTTCCGCGATGAGCGGGCCAGCTCACGACTCGCCGCGCTGTTCAGCGCGATCAACGACGAGTACGTGCATGAGCGTGTTTGCAGAGCCACAACGATTTCAGGGTGCGTGCTGATCCTGCTGGCGGAGCTGGCCCGGCTGCAGGAATCAAGCCGGCGGGGCGCTCCCGCAGCACATGCCGGCGGCAGCGCGTTCCATCAAGGCTTCAAGGAGCTGGTCGAGGCGCACTATCGCGACCACTGGTCGATCGCCCAGTATGCGGCGGCCCTGGCGATGACCGAGCGCGGCGTGCGGCGTCTCAGCCAGAAGTTCTCCCAACAGTCACCCGTGCAGATCATCCACCGGCGCCTGTTGCTGGAGGCCAAACGCATGCTGCTGTACACCGGCAAATCTATTGCAGCGGTCGGCTATGACCTGGGGTTTGAGGACCCCGCTTATTTCACACGATTTTTTATCAAGCACGCTGGCCAGACACCGCTGGAATTTCGCCGTGCGCGGGTGAGCGGAGCTTGAGTATTGTCACCGCTGCGTGGCATCACGTCAAGCGCGGTGCCTAACCCGGTGGTTGCAGATACAACCTGGCCAGCCGCTCGCGCTCCTTCGGCCCCACGCCCAGCGCCTTCTCCAGGTAAGGCGACACGCCACCGTAATCGGCCTCGACAGCGTGCAGCGCCGCGTCCAGAAAGTCGGGCTGCACGCGCCACAGCACGTCCAGCACCTCTTGTGGTGCCAAGCCGCCCGGCGCCGGGCGCGGCATCTGAAACAGCTCGTTGGTCAGCAGATAGTCCTGCATCACCACCGCGCGCGGCACGCCCAGCGCGAGCAGGATCATCGCGGCCCCAAAGCCGGTGCGGTCCTTGCCGGCCGTGCAATGGAACACCAGCGGCGCATCGCTCTCCAGCAGGTGGCCGAACAGTTCGGAAAACCGCGCCGCATTGTCATGCACGAAGGCGCGGTAGGTCTGCTGCATCAGACCCACCGTGTCCTGCACCGTGACCCGGTGGCCAGACTCCAGCAGATCCTTCATGGCCTGCAGCACCGTCGGCTCGATCGGCAGCGCATGCACGGCGACGCCCGGCAGCTCGTAAGGCAGCGCCGTGCGCTCGGCGTCGCCGCGCAAGTCGTAGGCGCGCTTGAGCCCCAGCGTGGACAGCACCGCCAGATCCTGCGACGTGAGAGCCGCCAGGTGGTCCGAACGGAACAGCCTGCGCCAGCGCACGGGCCGGCCATTCGCGGCGCTGTAGCCGCCCAGGTCACGGAAGTTGCTGGCGCCGGAAAGATTCAGGGATCGAGTCGGGGATTGCATCATTCCCTTTATAACGGCAGAACATGGCGGGACGATGACCTTTACCAGGAACTTACATGAAATCGGACTATTGCCCTTACTGGTACTTGAATGATAGCTATATCATTAATAGCATTCGATATCCCTCGCCCGCGCCATCAGATGGCCGACATCGCCTCGCAACGCTGTTCAGCGACTTCGTGTCGCTCGACGCCCTGCAGCAGAGCGACTCGTTCCTGACGCCGCTCGACAGCCGCGAGGCCGATCCGCGCTGACCCGGCCGCCGGCGCTCAGTTCGCCTTGTCGCCGATGTCGCCGCGCACGTCGGGCGGCTTGTGGCCCCGCGGCAGCTTCTCGTGCATCTTCGCGCCCATCTTGTCGCTGCCGCGCTTCACGGCATGCGCTCCGCGCTGGGTGGCACGGCCGACTGCCGCGCCGCCCTTGCCGATCGCCCGCGTCACCGGCTTCGCGCCCTTGTCGATCTTTCGCTCGGCCTTCTGCAACCAGGCCGGCCCGGCCGGCTGGACCTCGCTCTGGTCCGCGGCGTGCGCGGGCATGGCGATGCCGTACAGCGCCGACGCGACGACCGATGCGGCGGCCAGCAGGCGCAGGGAAGATAAACACTTGGTCATGGACAAACTCCTTTATCGATGCGATCCGCCGCACGGAGCGGATCTCGCTTGGACAGTGCCGCCGGCGGGGCCGGGCGGCTCGCGGTCTCCAGCTTAGCAGGCTTGCGCGGCCGAGCGCCTACGCATCGCGCACGCGGCCGTCGCGGCCGGGACCGTGCGCCGGATCAGAAAGTCTCGGTATCGACTTCCGCGCGAGCCTGCTCGGCGTAACGGTTGCCGCTGACGGTGTCGGTGTTGATGAGCGCGCCGAGCCGCGCCAGCACGTCGGCGGAAAGCCGCACTTCGGCCGCGACCAGGTTCTCGCTCAGGTGGGCGACAGAACGGGTGCCGGGAATCGGTAGGATGTCTTTGCCCTGATGCAGCAGCCATGCCAGAGCGAGCTGCGCCGGAGTGCAGCCGACCTCGGCGGCGATGGCCTTGAAGCCTTCCAGTAGCGCCAGGTTGCGCGCGAAATGCTCGGGCGCGAAGCGCGGCATCGGGCGACGGATGTCCTTCTCGGGCAGCGCATCGACAGCCGCCTGGTCGGGCAGCGCGCCGGCCAGGAAGCCACGCGCCACCGGGCTGAAGGCGACGAAGCTTACGCCCAGTTCGCGGCAGGCCTGCAGCACCGCGATCTCGGGGTTGCGCGTCCACAGCGAGTACTCGGTCTGCAGTGCGGTGACGGGATGCACGGCGTGCGCGCGGCGCAGCGTGGCAGCCGACACCTCGGAGAGGCCGATGGTGCGGATCTTGCCGGCGCGCACCAGGTCGGCCAGCGCGCCCACACTGTCTTCGATCGGCACCTTCTTGTCCCAGCGATGCAGGTAGTACAGGTCGATCACGTCGGTCTTCAGTCGCCGCAGGGAGCCCTCGCAGGTAGCGCGCAGCGATTCGGGCCGACCGTCGATCACCCGCGGCGGCTGGATGGTGCCGTCGCCAGCCTCCACCGTCATGCCGCATTTGCTGGCCAGCGTGAAGCGGCCGCGGTGCGGCGACAGCGCGCGGCCGACCAGCGTTTCGCTGGCACCGAAACCGTACAGCGCGGCGGTGTCGAAGTGAGTCACGCCCGCGTCCAGCGCAGCCAGTAGCAGGCGCTCGGCCTGCTCGGGTGCCAGCGGCGTTCCGTAGGCGTGGCAGATGTTCATGCAGCCCAGGCCGATGGCGGAGACGGTGAAGGGGCCGAGTTGGCGTTGTTGCATGGTGGGTTTCCTCGTAGAGCGCGAATGGGGGTCCGCAAAATGGGGTCGGAGCACATCGCCGCTGCGCAGCGAGTGATCCGACCCCATTTTGCTCGGCGAGTGATCGAGCCGCGGCTTCAGGCGCTTTGGTTCAGCTGTCGCTCCAGTTGGTCCAGCACCTGGTAGCACGGCAGCACCTGCGCCACGCTGGAATTCGGCTCGCGGCCCTCGCGGATGGCGGCGAAGAATTCGCGGTCCTGCAGCTCGATGCCGTTCATGGACACGGCCACCTTGCTCACATCGATCTTCTCGTCCTTGCCCGTGAACAGATCGTCGTAGCGCGCGATGTAGGTCGCCGTGTCACCGATATAGCGAAAGAAGGTGCCCAGCGGCCCCTCGTTGTTGAAGGAGAGACTCAGCGTGCAAATCGCGCCGCTCGCGGTCTTGAGCTGGATACTCATGTCCATCGCGATGCCGAGCTGCGGATGAATCGGCCCCTGCACGGCATTGGCCTGCACGATCGGGCTGCCGGCCTGATACGCAAACAGGTCCACCGTGTGCGCGGCGTGGTGCCACAGCAGGTGATCGGTCCAGCTGCGCGGCTGGCCCAGTGCGTTCATGTTGGTGCGGCGAAAGAAATAGGTCTGCACGTCCATCTGCTGGATGTTGAACTCGCCCGCGGCAATCTTCTGATGCACGTACTGGTGGCTGGGATTGAAGCGGCGCGTGTGGCCGCACATGGCGACCCGCCCGCTCTTGCGCGCCAGCGCCACCACGGCTTCGGCCTCCTTGAGGCTGTCGGCCAGCGGAATCTCGACCTGCACGTGCTTGCCGGCCTTCAGGCAGGCGATGCTCTGCTGGGCGTGCATCTGCGTGGGCGTGCACAGGATGACAGCGTCCACCTCGGCCAGCGCGAGGCTGTCGGCCAGATCGGTCGTCACGTGGCCAATGCCGTATTTGGCGGCGACTTCCCTCGTCTTGTCCAGCTCCCGGCTGACCAGCGAGACGACTTCGACGCCGTCGATGTTTTTGATGCCGTCCAGGTGCTTGATGCCGAACGCGCCGGCGCCCGCGAGGGCGACTTTGATGGTCTTGGACATCATGAATTCTCCAGAATCAGGTGGCCCACGGCCGTGTTGGATGCGGGGACATGGTAGAAGCGGTGCGCCACCCGGGGCGGCTTGCCGCCGGCCACGTCAGCCATGGCGCCGCGGGCGATCAGCCACATCACGAGTTCAATGCCCTCGCTGCCGGCTTCACGCACGTAGTCGATATGAGGCTTCTTTGCCAGCGCCGCGGGGTCGGCGATCAGCTGGTCGAGAAAGGCTTTGT
Organism: Rhodoferax sp.; assembly: GCA_035572155.1. Taxonomy (GTDB): domain Bacteria; phylum Pseudomonadota; class Gammaproteobacteria; order Burkholderiales; family Burkholderiaceae_C; genus Rhodoferax_A. The sequence continues at coordinate 662 of DATNBD010000095.1, read as the reverse complement.
CGAATGCCTTGTTGATGAGCCCGGCGCGCGGACCCTGCAGCTGGTGGCTCATGCCACCCGTGCCCCAGATCTGCACGTTGAGCGGCTCGTCATACGACTCGACGGCCTTGCGAATGGCCTGGCCCAGGTTGAAGCAGCGCTGGCCGCTCGGCACGGGGTACTGCACGACGTTGACAGCGAACGGAATCACCGGGCAGGGCCAAGCGCCCTTCACCGGATCCTGCGGGCCGCACAGCAGCGATAGCGGCACCGTGAGGCCATGGTCCACGTCCATCCGGTTCACGATGGTCAGGTCGAAGTCCTGCTGGATCACCGACTGCGCGATGTGCGAGGCCAGCTCCGGGTGGCCGACAACCTTGGGCACGGGGCGCGGACCCCAGCCCTCGTCCGCCGGCTTGAACTCTGCAGCCGTGCCGATCGCGAACGTGGGGATCATGTCCAGGCTGAAGGCCGTGGCGTGGTCGTTGAAGACCAGGAAGATGACATCGGGCCGGTTGTCCTTCAGCCACTGCCTGGAGAATTCGTAGCCCTGGAACACCGGCTGCCAGTAGGGCTCGTGGGTCTTGCCCAGGTCAAGCGCGGCGCCGATGGCCGGGATGTGCGAGGTATAGACGCTGGCGGAAATGTGGGCCATGTTCAGGCCTTCGCTCTCTGGCCGGCAT
>DATNBD010000094.1:0-3400 GCA_035572155.1 Rhodoferax sp. | reverse complement strand
GGCCGAGTCGCCGCTGTGCACGCCGGCCTGCTCGATATGCTCCATGACACCGCCGATAAACACGCGCCGGCCGTCGCAAATGGCATCGACATCGCATTCGATCGCGTTGTTCAAAAAGCGGTCCAGCAGCACCGGCGAGTCGTGGCTGACCTTGACCGCCTCGCGCATGTAGCGCTCCAGATCGCGCTGTTCGTGCACGATTTCCATCGCGCGGCCGCCCAGCACATAGCTCGGGCGCACCACCAGCGGATAGCCCAGCGCGGCGGCCTTCTCCAGCGCCTCGGGTTCGGTACGCGCGGTGGCGTTGGGCGGCTGGCGCAGCCCGAGATCGTTGAGCAGGTGCTGGAAGCGCTCGCGGTCTTCGGCCGCATCGATCATGTCGGGCGAGGTGCCGATGATGGGCACGCCGTTGGCCTCCAGATCCAGCGCGAGCTTGAGCGGCGTCTGTCCGCCGTACTGCACGATCACGCCGAAGGGTTTTTCCTTGTCCACGATCTCCAGCACATCTTCGAGCGTGAGTGGCTCGAAGTACAGGCGGTCCGAGGTGTCGTAGTCGGTGGACACGGTCTCGGGGTTGCAGTTGACCATGATGGTCTCGTAGCCGTCTTCGCGCATCGCAAGTGCCGCGTGCACGCAGCAGTAGTCGAACTCGATGCCCTGGCCGATGCGGTTCGGGCCTCCGCCCAACACCATGATTTTCTTCTTGTCGGTGGGTTCGGCTTCGCACTCGCCGCCTTCGGCCTCGTAGGTCGAATACAGGTAGGCGGTGTTGGTCGCAAATTCGGCCGCGCAGGTGTCCACGCGCTTGTAAACCGGGCGCACACCGAAGGCAATACGTTTCTCGCGGATCGCAGTGTCGGTGGTCTTGAGCTGGCGCGCGAGGCGGCGGTCGGAAAAGCCCTTCTGCTTGAGCGCGCGCAGCGTCGCCGCATCGATGTCGTCCAGCGACTTGGTTTCCAGTTCCAGCTCGATCCTGACGATCTGCTCGATCTGCACCAGGAACCAGGGGTCGATTCTGGTCAGCGCAAACACCTCGTCCACACTCATGCCCTGGGCAAACGCATCGCCCACGTACCAGATACGCTCGGGGCCGGGCTCGCCCAACTCTTTTTCCAGCACTTCGCGGTCCTGCGTCTTTTCGTTCATGCCGTCCACGCCGACCTCCAGCCCGCGCAGCGCCTTCTGGAACGATTCCTGGAAGGTGCGGCCCATGGCCATGACCTCGCCGACCGACTTCATCTGCGTGGTCAGGCGCGAATCGGCCTGCGGGAATTTCTCGAAGGCGAAGCGCGGGATCTTCGTGACCACGTAGTCGATGCTGGGCTCGAAGCTGGCGGGCGTGGCGCCGCCCGTGATCTCGTTGCGCAGCTCATCGAGCGTATAGCCGACGGCCAGCTTGGCCGCGACCTTGGCAATCGGAAAACCCGTGGCCTTGGAGGCCAGCGCCGAAGAGCGCGAGACACGAGGGTTCATCTCGATCACGATCAAGCGGCCGTCCACCGGATTCACCGCGAACTGCACGTTGGAGCCGCCCGTATCCACCCCGATTTCGCGCAGCACCGCGAGACTGGCATCGCGCATGATCTGGTACTCCTTGTCGCTCAAGGTCTGCGCCGGCGCCACGGTGATCGAGTCGCCGGTGTGCACGCCCATCGGGTCGAGGTTTTCGATCGAGCACACGATGATGCAGTTGTCCGCCTTGTCGCGCACCACCTCCATTTCGTACTCTTTCCACCCGAGCAGCGACTCTTCAATCAGCAGTTCGCTGGTCGGCGAAGCCTCGAGGCCGCGCTTGCAGATGGTTTCGAACTCGTCCGGGTTATAGGCAATGCCGCCGCCCGTGCCGCCGAGCGTGAAACTGGGACGGATCACGGTCGGGAAACCCAGCGTCTTTTGCACGGCCCAGGCCTCGTCCATGCTGTGCGCAATCCCGGAGCGCGCCGAGCCCAGGCCGATCCGGGTCATCGCATCCTTGAACTTCAGGCGGTCCTCGGCCTTGTCGATGGCTTCGGGCGTCGCACCGATCAGCTCCACCTTGTACTTGTCGAGCACGCCGTTGCGCCACAGGTCGAGTGCGCAGTTCAGTGCGGTCTGGCCGCCCATGGTCGGCAGGATCGCGTCCGGCTTTTCGCGCACGATGATTTTCTCGACCGTCTGCCAGGTGATGGGTTCGATGTAGGTCACGTCGGCCGTGGCCGGGTCGGTCATGATCGTCGCGGGGTTGCTGTTGATCAGGATGACCTTGTAGCCCTCCTCGCGCAGCGCCTTGCAGGCCTGCACGCCCGAGTAGTCGAACTCGCAGGCCTGACCGATGATGATCGGGCCGGCGCCGATGATGAGGATGCTCTTGATGTCTGTGCGCTTGGGCATTTAGTTCTTCTCCCGTGCCGTTTCCATGAGCGCGATGAAGCGGTCAAACAAATAGCCGATGTCGTGCGGGCCGGGCGAGGCTTCCGGGTGACCCTGAAAGCAGAACGCGGGCTTGTCGGTACGGGCCATGCCCTGCAGCGTGCCGTCGAACAGGCTGACGTGCGTGGCGCGCAGATTCGCCGGCAGCGTCTTCTCATCGACCGCGAAACCGTGGTTCTGGCTGGTAATGCTGACGCGGCCCGTGTCCAGGTCCTTCACCGGGTGGTTGGCGCCGTGGTGGCCGAACTTCATCTTGAAGGTCGTCGCGCCGCTGGCCAGCGCCATGATCTGGTGCCCCAGGCAGATGCCGAACACCGGAATGCCCGATTCAATCAGCTCGCGCGTGGCGTCGATCGCATAGTCGCAAGGCTCCGGATCGCCGGGGCCATTGGACAGGAACACGCCGTCCGGCTGGAGTTTGAGCGCGTCGGCCGCGGGCGTCTGGGCGGCCACCACGGTGACCCTGCAGCCGCGCCGGCTGAGCATGCGCAGGATGTTGTTCTTGACACCCCAATCGTAGGCAACCACGTGATACTTGGGAGCCGTCTGTTCGCCGTAGCCGGGTTTGCCGTCGGCGTTGGCAAGCTGCCATTCGGTTTGCGTCCAGTCGTAGGGCGACTCGATCGACACCACCCGGGCCAGGTCAAGCCCGGTCATGTCGGGCGCCGCTTGCGCCAGTGCCACGGCTTTGTCGATCAGCGCGGGCACGACTTTCTCCCCCGCCGCCAGACCCAGGATGCAGCCGTTTTGCGCGCCTTGCGTGCGCAGGTGCCGCGTGAGCTTGCGGGTGTCGATATTGGCAATCGCGACCGTCTTTTCCCGCACCAGGTACTCGGACAAGGTCATGGTTTTGCGGAAGTTGGACGCCACCAGCGACAAATCCTTGATGATCAGGCCGGCGGCATACACGCGCCTGGCTTCGACGTCTTCAACGTTGATGCCGTAGTTGCCGATATGCGGGTAGGTCAGGGTGACGATTTGCTGGCAGTAG
>DATNBD010000093.1:0-3265 GCA_035572155.1 Rhodoferax sp. | reverse complement strand
GCTCTTGGGCGTGTCGGTCGGCGCGTAGCGCTTGATCACGTGGCCGTCCTTGCCGATCAGGAACTTGGTGAAGTTCCATTTGATCGCCTTGAGGCCGAGCAGGCCCGGCGCCTCGGCCGTGAGCCACTGGTACAGCGGGTCTGCCTTGGTGCCGTTCACGTCGATCTTCGCCATCATCGGAAAGCTCACGCCGTAGTTGACCTGGCAAAAGCTCGCGATCTCCTCGTTGCTGCCGGGGTCCTGCGAGCCGAACTGGTTGCACGGAAAACCCAGCACCACCAGGCCCTGGCCGGCGTAGGTTTCGTGCAGTTGCTCGAGGCCCGCAAATTGCGGCGTGAAGCCGCAGGCGCTCGCGGTGTTGACGATCAACAACGCCTTGCCGGAAAAATTTTTCAGGGGCACGCGCTGGCCGTCCATCTGCAGCGCTTCGAAATCGTAGATAGTTGGCATGCCGGCTCCGCTGGGTTGGTTGCTATTTGCAGTATCTTGCTACAACATCGGCGGGCGCGCTTGCGGCCTGCTGAATCGGCCAGGCGCCGAGCCTTCCCTTTGTCGCCGATTTGCACCCTGTCACCATCTCGTCCATGAGCACGTCCCAGACCCTTGCCCTGATTGGTTTTCCGTCCAACGAGATGTCGGCCTTCAAGGCGCTGTTCCGGCTGGCCGCGCGCACCGGGACGGGCTATGTCCTGGTGGATCAGGTGCAAGAGGCCGAGATCATCCTGGCGGATGCCGACGACGCCGAGACGGTGCGCCGTCTCTGGGGCATCCAGCCGCGGGCCCGGGTGCTGCTGATCGGGCCCTCCGACCACGGCACCGGCTGGCTGGTGCAGCGCCGTCCGATTCAATTGCTGACGGTGCTGGACGCGGTGCGCGCCCTCGGGGCCGCGCCCGCGCCGGCGCAGGCCGGTGCTCCGGCCCCTGCCCCGGCCGCCGGGTTTGCGCCGACCATGCCGTTCGAGCCTTCGACCCAACCCCCGGCCACCACGGAGGCGGGGCCGTTGTGGGACGGCGAGCCTGCCTCCGTGCCCCCGGCCTTCGCCGCCACCGAACCGTTTGCGCCGCTGGAGATGCCGCGCGCCGCGGCCGGGCCCGACTCGGCCGGGTTTGCGCCGACCCAGCCGTACTCGAGCAAGTTCCCGCCGACGCAGCCCTACACGAGCGGATTCCCGGCGACCGAGCCGCATGACGGGGCGGACGCGGATGTGTCGGCCCTTCGAGCGGTTTTCGCCAATTCCATGCCGGCGCCTATCGACACCATCGACCCCGCGAGCATCGCGCTGTGGCGCGAGGCGCGCCGCGTGAAATCCGCCCCCGTGCCGCTGTCGGCAGCAGCGCCAACACCGCCGCCGGCGCCGCCGCCCCTGCCGGCTGCGTTGCCGACGCCGTGGCAAAGCCGCCTGCCCGCCGCGCACCCGCCCGCGCCCGCCGTGGCATCCACGCTCGCGAACGACGACGTGCTGGTCGTTGACGCCGGCGACAATTCCCGGCGCACGCTGGAGCAGTACCTGCATCAGCACGGCTTTCGGGCGAACCTGGTGCGCAGCGGCGTCGAGGCGACGGACCAGCTCGCCACGCACTCGTACCGGCTGGTGTTCGTGAACGAGCCGGTCGCCGGCACCAGCGTATTCCGGGTTTGCCGCGCGGTGCGCCGGCAAGCCAATGCCGATGGCAGCCGCCCCATCGTGGTCATGGTGCTGTCGAGCCGCCGGGGCTGGTGGGACCGCTGGCGCGCGCGCCTCGCCGGATGCGATGTCTGCCTGGTGCGGCCGTTCAGCGAGGGCGTGCTCGCCGCGGTGCTGACGCGGTTTTTCGGCGCGGTGCGGCGCGCCTAGTTCGGCTGCCGGCGCACCGCGCGCGGGGGCGCCGGCGCATCGTCGTTCGACAGCGCCGACCAGTTCGAATAGATATCGACCTGCTTACGCTGCCGGCACATCGGACGCGTTCATCGAATCATGCTTGACTGAAGAACCCCTTTGCTCTGGGCGGACTATCGAGTCACCGGAATCTCGTGCGGCGCCTCGGCGTGGCCATGCGGTGCGGAGAGCTTTACGGTGAGCCAGGCATACAGTGGCCCCAGCGCGTTCATCAGAACAACCGCCCACAGTGCTGCAACAGAATTGTGCGGGGTCGGACCGAAACCGCCGAAGAAAGTCGCGAAATAGGACGCAAAGCCGAAGAACATGCCGGGGACAAAGCCGAGCCCGAGGCGCGGCATGCGTGCCAGCAGCATCTGCGCGGCATTCAGGCCGAACAGGATGACACACTGCGCAATGATGAACTGTGTACCGGTGAATCGATGCGACGCCCACTCGAAGCCCATGACGATAAGGAATGCCGTGACGGATCCGATCGGCATGACCGGCCAGATCTTCTTCAGCACGTCCGGCCGTGGGCCGCCCGCCGCAAATGTGCCTGCCCAGCTGATGAAGATCGCCCATGGCGGCAGGTTCAGCGGCGGCATGGAAATGAAGATGGTGGTCACTGCGAGCAGCGAGGCGATGACTTCCGCGGGAGGTTTTTTCATGACTGTGCTTCCTTGGTTCCATGGGTTGGGTGACGATGAATTTCACACTGGTGATGCGTAACGACCGTGATCTTGCCGCTCTTGATGACCCATGATCGTGCCGGGATGTCAAGCAGTGCATCGGCAACCTTGAGGGTGTCGAGAATCACGAAGTCAGCAAGGCAACCGACCGCAATGCCATAGTCGTCCCCAAGGCCGATGGCGCGCGCGGCGTTGCGCGTGCCCATGTCGAGGATTGCCGCCTGGTGGTCGAGCGTGCCGAACTGGACCACGTGGGCAAGCATGTTGCCAATCTGCAGCATGTCGGCCTTGCCGAAAGGGGTAAACGCATTGCGGACGTTGTTCGACGAATAAGCGACATTGACGCCACCCTGGTGCAGGGCGCGGACCGGGGTCAACCCGCGGCGTTGGTTGTACTCATCACGGCGTCCGCTCAGGTAAAGATCGGTGGCCGGTAGCGTGACGATCGTGATGCCCGCTTCGCGCAACAAGTCGATGATTGGCTCGAGTTCGGACGGCGGCAGCGAACCCAGGCTGGTGACGTGGCCGAGGGAAACCCGCCCTTGCCAGCCGCGCTCGATCGTCTTGCGTGCAATATATTCAGTGGTGACGAAGCGCTGGTCGCTGGTGTCGTCCGCGAAGTCAACGTGCATGTCGACCGGCGCGTCATAACGCTCGGCCAGTTGGAAAACGGTGTCGATATGGGCCTCGGTGTCCTTGCGGTTCAGTTCGCAGTAG
>DATNBD010000092.1:0-7671 GCA_035572155.1 Rhodoferax sp. | reverse complement strand
CAGTATGCGCGTACGGTGCGCGGCTCCACGCTGGTCGAGCGCAACAAGGAATATGTGCAGGCGGCACGTGTGACCGGGGTGACGCCGCTGCGCATCATGATCCGGCACGTGCTGCCGAACGTGATGGGCCCGGTGCTGGTGCTGGCCACCATTCAGGTGGCGACGGCCATCATCACCGAGGCCACGCTGAGTTTTCTGGGCGTCGGCGCGCCACCGACCTCGCCTTCGCTGGGAACCCTGATCCGCATCGGCAACGATTACCTGTTCTCGGGCCAGTGGTGGATCGCGGTGTTTCCGGGCCTGATGCTGGTGGTGATCGCACTGTCCGTGAACCTGCTGGGCGACTGGCTGCGCGACGCCTTGAACCCGCGGCTCAGATGATGGCCCCCACGCTCCCCACTTCGTGTGGTTCGCTGCCCCCCGAGGGGGCTGTCCCGCCTTGGGGCGGCCCGGCGGCGGGACGCGTACCAACCGAGAAACTATCGTGAGTCTGTTGCAAGTCCAGAATCTGGTGGTCGAGTTTCCGGGCCGGCGCGGCACGCTTCGCGCGCTGGATGACATTTCGTTCGAGATCGCGCCGGGCGAGATTCTGGGTGTGGTCGGCGAGTCGGGCGCCGGCAAGTCGCTTACCGGGGCCGCCATCATCGGACTGCTGGAGCCGCCCGGGCGCGTGGCCAGCGGGCAGATCCTGCTGGAGGGGCAGCGGATCGACGATCTGGGGCCCGAGCAGATGCGGCGCATTCGCGGGCGCCGCATCGGTGCGATCTTTCAGGATCCGCTGACCTCGCTGAACCCGCTGTACACGATCGGGCGGCAACTGGTGGAAACCATCCAGGCGCATTTGCCCGTGACGCTGAAAGAGGCGCGGGCGCGCGCCATTTCGCTGCTCGACGACACCGGCATTCCAGCCGCCGCGCAGCGCATCGAGCACTACCCGCACCAGTTCTCGGGCGGCATGCGCCAGCGCGTGGTGATTGCGCTGGCACTGGCGGCCGAGCCCCGCCTGATCGTGGCGGACGAGCCGACCACCGCGCTGGACGTGTCGATCCAGGCGCAGATCATCACGCTGCTGAAAGACATCTGCCGGCAGCGCGGCGCTGCCGTGATGCTGATCACGCACGATATGGGCGTGATCGCCGAGACCTGCGACCGCGTGGCCGTGCTGTATGCCGGGCGCGTTGCCGAGATCGGCCCGGTGCACGAGGTGATCAACCAGCCGGCGCACCCGTACACCGCGGGGCTGATGGCCGCGATCCCCGACATCACCGTGGACCGCGATCGGCTGTACCAGATCGATGGTGCCATGCCGCGGCTGAATGCGATTCCCCCAGGCTGCGCCTTCAACCCGCGCTGCACCAAGGTCTTTGACCGCTGCAGGGCACAGCGTCCCGATTTGCTGCCGGCAGGGGCCACGCGCGCGGCCTGCTGGCTGCACGACGCTGCGGGAATGTCCGCATGAGCGAGAGCACTGTGGGCGCCGGGGAATTTTCTGTCGCTGCGCTGGTCCAGGCACACGACCTCGCGAAGACCTTCGACGTGTCGCCGCCCTGGCTGAACCGCGTGCTCGAGCGCAAACCCCGGGCGTTGCTGCGCGCCGTCGATGGCGTGAGTTTCGAGATCGAGCGCGGCAAGACGCTGGCGCTGGTCGGCGAATCCGGCTGCGGCAAGAGCACGGTGGCGCGATTGCTGGTGGGGCTGTACGAGCCCACGCGCGGCGGCTTTACGTTCGACGGCCAGGACGCGCACGCAGCCTTCAAGACGCCTGCGGGCCGGCAATTGCGCCGGCGCGTACAGATGATCTTCCAGGATCCGTACGCCAGCCTGAATCCGCGCTGGATCGTGGAAGACATCGTGGCCGAGCCGCTCAAGGAGCATGGCCTGATCAGCGACGCGGTGGAGCTCAAGACGCGTGTGGGCGCGTTGCTCGAATCGGTGGGCCTGTCGCCGCTGGACATGGCCAAGTACCCGCACCAGTTCTCGGGCGGGCAGCGCCAGCGCATCTCGATCGCGCGCGCTCTCGCCACCGAGCCGGAATTTTTGGTGTGCGACGAGCCGACCTCGGCGCTGGATGTGAGCGTGCAGGCGCAGGTCCTCAACATCATGAAGGACCTGCAGCGCACGCGCGGCCTGACCTACCTGTTCATCTCGCACAACCTTGCCGTGGTGCGCCATGTGAGCGACCAGGTCGGCGTGATGTACCTGGGCCGGCTGGTGGAGCTGTCGGATAAGCAGACGCTGTTTGCTACTCCAAGCCACCCCTATACGCGCATGCTGCTCGATGCGATTCCGAAGATGCACGACACGGGCCGCGCCCGCACCCCCGTGCAGGGCGAGGTGCCGAACCCCCTGAACCCGCCCACCGGCTGCACCTTCCACCCGCGCTGCCCGCATGTGAACGAGCGCTGCCGGACCGAGCGCCCCGCACTGCTGGAAATCAAGGGCGTGAAGATCGCCTGCCACGCGGTGCAAGAGGGCCGCATCTGAAAACAATCATATTGATAGCTGGCTATTGATAACTGGTAAGGGTTTCAGCGGCATTTTTCTTGAATTTCAGGTGTAGCGCTTGCTGCGCAGGTTGTCCTTCATGCCCTGCAGCAGGGGCTGCAGCTTGTCGCCGCCAATGCGCAAGGCCACGCAGGTGGCCAGCACGTCGATGATCATCAGGTGCAGCAGGCGCGACACCATCGGGCTGTAACGGTCATAGCCTTCGGGGTGGTCCGCCGCCAGGTGGATGTGTCCGGCCTGCTGGGTCGCGATCGCGAGTGGCGAGCCGCTCGCGGTGATCACGATGGTGGTCGCGCCGCGTTTGCGCGCGATGCCGGCCGCGTCCATCAGGTCGCGTGTGCGCCCCGAGTTCGAGATCACCACCACGCAGTCGCCGGGCCCCAGCAGGGAGGCGCTCATGACCTGCATGTGGCCGTCGCTGTAGGCGATCGCGCTGCCGCCGAGGCGAAAGAACTTGTGCTGCGCGTCCTGCGCCACGATGCCCGAATTGCCGACGCCGAAGAACTCGATGCGCCGGCCGGTGCGGTAGGTATCGGCCAGCGCATCCACCGCCTTTTCGATCGCCGTGCTGCTCGCGGCGCCGCGGTATTTCAGGAAGGCGGCCACCGTGTTGTCGATCACCTTGACCAGCACGTCGCCGGTTTTGTCATCCGCGTCCACGCTGCGGTGGATGAAGGGCACGCCCTCGCTCACGCTGCCGGCCAGCTTGAGCTTGAAGTCCGACAGGCCGTCATACCCCATGCTGCGGCAAAAGCGGATCACCGTGGGTTTGCTCACGTGCGAGCGCTCGGCCAACTCGCTTACCGGCAGATTCGCGAACGCGCGCGGGTCGGCCAGCACCAGCTTGCCCACGCGCTGCTCGGCGGGCGCCAGCGAAGAGAGCGATGCCTTGATTCGGTCAAGCATTCATAAACCTGTATTTATTGATGTTTCCGCACGTTGCGACGAGGTGCACGGTGCCGTACGGGTGGCACTGTGTTGTATGGGGCGGCACTGTGTTGTCATTCCCGCGCAGGCGGGAATCCAGTGCGTGCGAACCGTGGATTCCCGCCTGCGCGGGAATGACAAAGCGCCGCTGACGAAGCGTCGTTGACGAAGCGCCGTCTTCATTGTCGGAGCGTTCCACAGTGCACGACGACAAGCGTGGGGGCTAACATTCTTCGCTCCAGCAATACCCGTCGCGCGCGATCATGGCGCTGGCCGCGCTGGGTCCCCAGGTGCCGGCCGCATAGGGCCGCGGGCCCTGCGCGTCGGTCTGCCAGAAGTCCAGAATCGGTTCGACCCAGCGCCAGGCCTCTTCCTGCTCGTCGCTGCGCACGAACAGGTTCAGCCGCCCGTCGATCACGTCGAGCAGCAAGCGCTCATAGGCGCCCACGCGCTCCGCGCCGAAACGCGTGTCGAAGTCCAGATCGAGTTGCACCGGCGCCAGCGATTGGGCCGAAGTGCGTGTGCTCTGGCGATCGTCCTGCCCCTGTGCCAGCAAATGCAGCTCCAGGCCGTCCTTGGGCTGCAGGTTGATCACGAGACGGTTCGCGACGCCCGGCGGCGCCGTGAAGATGGCGTGCGGCGCGGGGCGGAAGTTGACTTCAATGTGCGCGTCGCGCCCCGCCAGCCGCTTGCCGGTGCGAATGTAGAACGGCACGCCGGCCCAGCGCCAGTTGGCGATTTCGGTGCGCAGTGCGACGAAGGTCTCGGTGCGGCTGTCCGGGCTGACACCGGGTTCGGAACGGTAGCCTGGCACGGCCACGCCGCCCACGGCGCCCGCCGCGTACTGCCCGCGTACCACGTGCTGCGACAGGGTCTGCGGCGTCCAGGGCGCGAGCGAGCGCAGCACCTTGAGCTTTTCGTCGCGGATGGCGTCCGCGTGCGCGTTGATCGGCGGCTCCATGCCGATGGCGCACAGCAACTGCAGCGCATGGTTCTGCACCATGTCGCGCAGCGTGCCGGTGGTCTCGTAGAAGGCGCCGCGTTTTTCCACACCCAGGTCTTCCGCGATGGTGATCTGGATGTTGGCAATGGTTTCACGCCGCCACAGCGGCTCGAACAGCGCGTTGCCAAAGCGAAGCGCGAACAGGTTTTGCACGGCCGGTTTGCCCAGGTAGTGGTCGATGCGGAACACCTGACGCTCGCTGAAGGCGCCGCGCACGGTCGCGTTGATCGCGCGGTTCGAGGCCAGATCGTGGCCCAGCGGTTTTTCCAGCACGATCCGGGTGTTCGGCCGGTTCAGTCCGGCCGCGGCGATTTGCTCGCAAGTGGTGCCGAACAGCGCGGGAGCGGTAGCCACGTACATCACCACGGTGTCGGCGTTGCGCTCGGCCAGCCGTTCGGCCAGCCGGGCGTAGTCCGCAGGCTTGGACAAGTCCACCCGCACGAATTGCAGCAACTCGGCAAAGCGGGCAAACTCGTCCGGATTGGGGCGCTTGGTGCCCTCCACGGCCTCGAAGCGCGTCTCGATCAGGCTGCGGTACTGCGCATCGGTCAAATCATCCCGGGCGACGCCGATGATGCGTCCGTCCGCCGGCAGCTTGCCGTGGCGAAACGCCTGGAACAGCCCGGGCATGAGCTTTCGCCAGGCCAGATCGCCGGTGCCGCCGAAAAGTACGAGGTCGAATGACATTTTTGCAAGTTACATAAAATCGGATTTGTAATGTAACTTTATTTCAAAGATAATTCAATGATGAACCAGCTCGATGCCCTCAAACAGGTCACCACCGTGGTGGCCGATGCCGGCGATTTCCGCGAATTTGGCGCCTTCCAGCCGCGCGACGCCACCACCAATCCCTCGCTGATCCTGAAGACGGTGCAAAAGGCGGACTACCGCTCGCTGCTGACGGACACGGTGGCCAAATTCCGCGGTCGCGCGCTGGACGAGATCATCGACCGGCTGCTGGTGCGCTTTGGCACCGAGATTCTCGCCATCATCCCGGGCCGCGTGTCCACCGAGGTGGACGCCCGGCTCAGCTTCGACACGGCGGCCAGCGTCGCGCGCGCCGAGCGCATCGTCCTGCTGTACCAGGCGGAAGGCATCCATGTGGACCGTGTGCTGATCAAGGTGGCGTCCACCTGGGAGGGCATTCAGGCGGCGGCGCAGCTGGAGCGGCGCGGCATCCATACCAACCTCACGCTGCTGTTCTCGTTCTGCCAGGCGGTGGCGTGCGGGCAGGCCAGGGTGCAACTGATCTCGCCGTTTGTCGGGCGCATCTACGACTGGTACAAGAAATCCGCCGGGGCCGCCTGGGACGAAGCCGCGAATGCCGGCCTGAACGATCCGGGCGTGAAATCCGTGCACCGGATCTACAACCATTACAAGCACTTCGGTATCGCCACCGAGGTGATGGGCGCGAGTTTTCGCAATGTCGGGCAGATCGTGGCGCTCGCGGGCTGCGACCTGCTGACCATCAGCCCCGACCTGATGGCGCAGCTGGCGGCCAGCAAGGCGCCGCTGCAACGCGCGCTGGAGCCGCAGGCGGCGAAGGCGCTGGACCTGCCGGAGGTGAGTTACGACGAAGCCGGGTTTCGCTATGCGCTGAACGAAGATGCGATGGCGAGCGACAAGCTGGCCGAGGGCATCCGCACCTTCGCGGCGGACGCGGTTCGGCTCGAAAAACTCATCCTGGCGGCCTGACCATGGCGCTGCCCACGCGTTTGCGCTGCGACCAGACGGCCGTCTGGCGGTCCTTGCAGGAAGCCAGCGTCGCCGGCAAGCGCTTCGATTTGCGCGACGTGTTTGCCGCGGATCCGCAGCGGTTCCAGACGTTCAGCCAGAGTGCGCCGCACGTCTTTGCCGACCTGTCGAAGAATCTGATCGACGCCGGCATCCAGAACCTGCTGTTCGAACTGGCGCGCCAGTGCGGTGTGGAACAGCACCGCGACGCGATGTTCGCGGGCGAGAAAATCAACACCACCGAGCAGCGCGCCGTGCTGCACACTTTGTTAAGAAAACCGGCTCTATCCCATACCAGTCCTGGACAGTCAGCTATTAATAGTGAAGCTATCGGTTTGCCGCAGGCGCTCGCGCAGGTACATGCCACGCTGGACGCCATGCTGGCTTTCGCGGAAACGGTGCGGGCCGACGACGCCATCACGGACGTGGTCAACATCGGCATTGGCGGCTCCGACCTGGGGCCGCAGATGGCGGTGCTGGCGCTGCAGGAATTCGCCACACCCAGCAAGCGCTTTCATTTCGTCTCGAATGTGGACGGGCATGAGATGGCCTCGGTGCTGCGGCATCTGCGCCCGCGCAGCACGCTGTTCCTGATCGCGTCCAAGACCTTCACCACGGCCGAGACCATGACGAATGCGCAGTCGGCGCGGCGCTGGTTCGAGGCGCAGGGCGGCACCGACACCGCGCGGCACTTCGCGGCGCTCACGACCAACGTGGTGGCGGCGAACGCCTTTGGCATCACCACCACGTTCGGCTTCTGGGACTGGGTTGGCGGGCGCTATTCGCTGTGGTCGGCCATCGGGCTGCCGATCGCCATCGCCATCGGCGCGGCGCGGTTTCGCGAACTGCTCGCGGGTGCGCATGCCATGGACGAGCACTTCCGCAATGCGCCGATGCAGCAGAACCTGCCACTGCGCCTGGGCCTGCTGGACGTCTGGTACCGCAACTTCCTGGGCTTCACCAGCCGCAGCATCGCGCCGTATCACAGCGCGCTCAAGCGGCTGCCGGCCTACCTGCAGCAACTCGAGATGGAAAGCAACGGCAAACGCGTCGATCTGCAGGGCCAGGCGCTGCCGTTCGGCACCGCGCCGGTGTTGTGGGGCGAGCCTGGCACGAACGGCCAGCATGCGTATTTCCAGATGCTGCATCAGGGCACGGACGTGGTGCCGGTGGAATTCGTGGCGGTGAAAAAGCCGCAACATGACCTGCCCGGCCACCATCCCCGGCTGCTGGCGAACGCGCTGGCGCAGGCCCAGGCCCTGATGAACGGCCAGGTGGACGCGGGCGGGCACCGCGACTTTCCCGGCAATCGGCCCAGCACCTTCCTGCTGCTGGACGAGTTGACGCCAACGAGCCTGGGCGCGCTGCTGGCGTTGCAGGAGCACCGAGTGTTCACGAGCGGCTCGGTCTGGGGCGTCGACAGCTTCGATCAGTGGGGCGTGGAACTGGGCAAGGTGCTGGCCCGCGATATCGAGCCGCGTCTGCAAAGCGGCGACCTCGCC
>DATNBD010000091.1:0-14614 GCA_035572155.1 Rhodoferax sp. | reverse complement strand
GTTTCTCGCAGCCCTCCAGCTCGCGCTTGATGGGTCTGGCCTTGTCGGCCTGCTGCTGCCGGCGCTGCGCGTCGAGTTTTCGCTGCTCCGGCGCATTCTTTGAGTTAAATGTACCTGTAGCCCTTGTTGGTGCTTCGCTTTTAGCTACTTTTTTTGTAGCGACGACAGGTTCTTTCAAGGATTCCTTGAGGCTCTCGCGCTGGCGCTTGGCCTCATCTAACAGGTAGCGCTGGTAGTCGTCCAGGTCGCCATCGAAGGGCTCGACGCCGCCGCGCGTCACCAGCCAGAACTCGTCGCAGACGGCACGCAACAGCGCGCGGTCGTGGCTGACCAGCATGACAGTGCCTTCAAACTCGTTGAGCGCCATCGACAGCGCCTCGCGCGTGGCCAGGTCCAGGTGATTCGTCGGCTCGTCGAGCAGCAGCAGGTTGGGGCGCTGCCAGACGATCATGCACAGTACCAGGCGCGCCTTTTCGCCGCCGCTCATGCTGCCCACGGCCTGCTTGACCATGTCGCCGCCGAAGTTGAACATGCCCAGAAAGCTGCGCAGGTCCTGCTCGCGCGTGCCCTGGCCGTGGTTTTGCCCGCGCGCCGCGGTCTCGCGCGCGAGACGGATCATGTGCTCCAGCGGCGTGTCCAGCGGTCGCAGCACGTCGAGCTCCTGCTGGGCAAAGTAGCCGATGTTCAGGCCCTTGCCTTCGGTGAGCTCGCCGCTAATAGGCTGCAGGGCGCGCGCCACGGTTTTCACCAGCGTGGACTTGCCCTGGCCGTTGGCCCCGAGGATGCCGATGCGCTGGCCCGCCAGCACCGAGCGGTTGACGTGCTGCACGATCACCGTGGGTGGCGTGCCGGCCGGGGCGTCTTGCTGCGGCGGGTAGCCAAAGCTGGCGCCCGACATCGACAGCATCGGGTTCGGCAGATTGGCCGGCTCCTTGAACTCGAAGCTGAAGTCGGCATCGGCCAGCATCGGCGCGATTTTTTCCATGCGCTCGAGCGCCTTGACGCGGCTCTGCGCCTGCTTGGCCTTGCTGGCCTTGGCCTTGAAGCGGTCGATGAACTTTTGCAGGTGCGCGATCTTGTCCTGCTGCTTGCCAAAGGCGGCCTGCTGCAACTCCATCTGCTCGGCCCGCATGTCCTCGAATTTGCTGTAGTTGCCGCCGTAGCGCACCAGTTTGCCGGCATCGATGTGCAGGGTGACGTTGGTCACCGCATCCAGAAATTCGCGGTCGTGGCTGATCACCACCAGCGTGCCCTCGTAGCGCTTGAGCCAGGCTTCCAGCCAGACCAGCGCGTCCAGGTCCAGGTGGTTGGTCGGCTCGTCGAGCAGCAACAGGTCGGACGGGCACATCAGCGCGCGCGCCAACTGCAGCCGCATGCGCCAGCCGCCCGAAAAGCTGTTCACCGGGTTGGTCAGCTCGGTGGTTTTGAAGCCCAGGCCCAGGATCAGCGCCTGCGCGCGCGCGGGCGCATCGTGCGCGCCGGCGTCGTGCAGCTCCATGTAGGCATGCGCCATGCGGTCATAGTCTTCGGTCGCCTCGGCGGCGCGTACCTCGGTCTGCGCGGCCAGCAGGGTGGTGTCGCCCTCGACCACGAAATCGGTTGCGCTCAGGTCGGTTTCGGGCATCTCCTGTGCGACCTGACCCATGCGCCACTGGGCCGGGATGGTGTAGTCGCCGCCGTCCTCGTGCAGCGTGCCGTTCAGCAGTGCAAACAGCGAGGATTTGCCGGCGCCGTTGCGCCCGACCAGACCGACTTTCTCTCCGGGGTTGAGAGTTACGGAGGCGTTGTCGAGCAATACCTTGGCGCTGCGGCGCAGGGTCACGTTTTTAAGGGTAATCATGATTTAAGAGATTCGCGCGTCACCAGCAGCACCTGGTCAACGCCTGCGCTGGTTTCCAGCCAGACCACTTCGAGCTGCGGAAAGGCGGCCTCGAAGTGATCGCGCTCGTGGCCGATTTCCAGCACCAGCACGCCGTGTTCGGACAGATGGGCCGGCGCATCGCGCAGCAGCCGGCGGATGAAGTCCATGCCGTCCACGCCGCCGGCCAACGCCAGTGCGGGCTCGGCGCGGTATTCGGGGGGCAGGGCGGCCATGCTTTGCGTGTTGACGTAGGGCGGGTTGCACAAAATCAGGTCGTAAGGGCCGCCCACTTGGGTCAGACCATCGGACGGCAGCAGCGTGATACGGTCTTGCAGCTGGTGCCGGTCCACGTTGATGCGGGCGACTTCGAGGGCGTCGGTGGAAATGTCGGCGGCATCGACGCGGACCTCCGAATAGACCATTGCCGCCAGCACCGCCAGGCTGGCGTTGCCGGTGCACAGGTCCAGCACGCGGTGCGTGTGCGCGCCCAGCCACGGGTCGATATCGCCCTGGACCAGCAGCTCGGCAATCAGGCTGCGCGGCACGATGGCGCGCTCATCCACATAGAACGGCACGCCCTGCAGCCACGCCTCGCGCGTCAGGTAGGCGGCGGGTTGGCGAGTATCGATGCGTGCTCTGAAAAGAGTAGCTATCTGCCTTTGTTCAGCAAGGGCTACAGGCCGATTTGATACCGAATCCGCGCCGTCCAGCGGTGAATCCAGAGGCAGACCCAATTGCCACAGCACCAGCCACGCGGCCTCGTCGTACGCGTTGTTCGTGCCATGGCCAAAGGAAACGCCGGCATCTGCGAGCTGCTGCGCGCCCGCGTCGATTAACTCGCCGATGGTCATGCGGACAGCGTTTCCAGCACGCGGCGGTAGATGTTCTTGAGCGGCTCGATATCGGCGACTGCCACGCACTCGTCGATCTTGTGGATGCTGGCGTTGGGCGGGCCGAGCTCGATCACCTGCGGGCAGATCTTGGCGATGAAGCGGCCGTCGCTGGTGCCGCCGGTGGTGGAGAGTTCGGTCTCGAGGCCGGTCTCGGCGCGAATCGCGTCCTGCACCGCGCTGACCAGCGTACCGGGCGTGGTCAAGAACGGCAGGCCACCCACGGTCCATTGCAACTCGTAGTCGAGGCCATGCCGATCCAGCACGGCGTGCAGGCGCTGCTGCAAGCCCTCGGGCGTGGACTCGGTGGAGAAGCGGAAGTTGAAGTCGACCACCACGGTGCCGGGGATCACGTTGCCGACGCCAGTGCCGCCGTGGATGTTGCTCATCTGCCAGGTGGTGGGCGGGAAGAAATCGTTGCCGCGGTCCCATTCGACGGCCACCAGTTCGGCCAGCGCGGGCGCGACCAGATGAATCGGGTTTTTCGCCAAATGCGGATAGGCGATGTGGCCCTGCACACCCTTGATGGTGAGCTTGCCGCTCATGGTGCCGCGACGTCCGTTCTTGATCATGTCACCGGTACGGTGCACCGAGGTCGGTTCGCCGACGATGCAGTAATCCAGCCGCTCACCGCGCGCCTTCAGGCGTTCGCACACCAGCGTGGTGCCGTCCAGCGCAGGTCCTTCCTCGTCGCTGGTGAGCAGGAAGCCTATGGACAGCGCCGGGTCGGGATGCGCCGCCAGAAACTCTTCCACCGCCACCACCATGGCCGCCAGCGAGGTTTTCATGTCGGCGGCGCCGCGGCCATACAGCATGCCGTCCCGGTGCGTGGGCGTGAACGGATCGCTGCGCCACTGCGCCAAGGGACCGGTCGGCACCACATCCGTGTGCCCAGCGAAAACTATCAGTTTTGTAGCGTCCTGTGTATGTTCAGCCTCGGCTTTCGGCCTGAAACCTCGTCGAACGGCCCACAGGTTGCGGACCTGCAAACCGTCCGGCCCGCCAGCGATGGTCTCGCATTCAAAGCCCAGCGGCGCCAGGCGCGCGCCGATGATGTCCAGGCAACCCCGATCATGGGGCGTGACCGAGGGGCGGGCAATCAGTTGTTCGGTCAGGCGCAGCGTGGGGGTCATGAGGTCAGTTCGGGAAAGGGGTCAGGTATCAGACCGGGCCGAAGTCCGTCTTGCCGAAGCCTGTCGTGCCGAAGGATGTCGTGCCGAATCCGGTGCGTCGCACGTCCAGCGTGATGTCGGTGAACGAAGGCTCGTCAGTGGATGGCTCCTCCGCCTCCAGTGCGCGGGACGCCCTGACCTGGTTGTTTTGCAGGCGCCACATCAGGTTGGTCGGGGAGTCCGAATGCAACATGCCTTCCTTGCGGTCCACGCTGCCTTCCAGGATCAGGCGGGCGATGTCTTCCTCGAAGGTCTGCGAACCCTCGGCGATCGAGTTTTCCATGGCTTCCTTGACGCCCGAGAAGTCGCCTTTTTCGATCAGTTCGCCCACCAGCTTGGTGTTCAGCATCACCTCCACCGCCGGTATCCGTTTGCCCGAGGCGGTGCGCAGCAGCCGCTGCGAGACCACGGCCTTCAAGGCCACGGCCAGGTCGCCCAGCATGGTCGGGCGCACCTCCACCGGGAAAAAGCTCAGGATGCGATTCAGCGCCTGGTAGCTGTTGTTCGCGTGCATGGTCGCCAGGCACAGGTGGCCCGACTGCGCGTACGCAATGGCCGACGACATGGTTTCGCGGTCCCGGATCTCGCCGATCAGAATCACGTCGGGCGCCTGCCGCAGCGCGTTGCGCAGCGCCACCTGCAGCGATTCGGTGTCGGTGCCGACCTCGCGCTGGTTGATCACCGACTTCTTGTTCTTGAACATGTACTCGATCGGATCCTCGATTGTCAGGACGTGGCCGACGGCATTCTCGTTGCGGTGGTCGATCATGGAGGCCAGCGTCGTGCTCTTGCCGGCGCCGGTCGCGCCCACCAGCAGCAGCAGCCCGCGCTTCTCCATCACCAGCTGGCTCAGCACGGGCGGAAGATTCAGCGTGTCCAGCGCCGGAATGTCGTCGGCGATGTAGCGGATCACGGCGGCGATGCTGCCGCGCTGGCGCAGTCCGCTGATGCGGAAATTACCCACACCATCGAGCGGGAACGCCATGTTCAGCTCACCGCTCCTGTCCAGCTCGTCCATGCGCTGCGGCGTCAGGATTTCCGCCAGCAGGTTGCGCGGTGCTTCCGGCGGCAGCACCTGCGCGTTGATGGGAACGCACTGGCCGTTGATTTTGATCAGCGCCGGCGAGTGAGCCGACAGATACACGTCCGACGCCTTGCGGTCCGCCATCAAACGCAGAATTCGTTCCATCGTGTTCATCGTCCGCGGTCCTTTTGAAAGCGTTGTGCGTTGCCGGTTCAGTCGCGCAGCAGCTCGTTGATGCTGGTCTTCTCGCGCGTGGCCGCCGTGACCCGTTTCACGATCACGGCGCAATACAGGCTGTGGCTGCCATCCGCCGCCGGCATGGAGCCGCTGACCACCACGGAGCCCGACGGAATACGGCCGTAGCTCACTTCGCCGGTCATGCGGTTGTAGATCTTGGTGCTCTGGCTGATGTACACGCCCATGCTGATTACCGAATTCTCCTCGACGATCACGCCCTCGACCACTTCCGAGCGCGCACCGATGAAGCAGTTGTCCTCGATGATGGTCGGATTCGCCTGCAGGGGTTCGAGCACGCCGCCCAGGCCGACCCCGCCCGACAGGTGCACGTTCTTGCCGACCTGCGCGCACGAGCCCACGGTGGTCCAGGTGTCGACCATCGTGCCTTCGTCCACATAGGCCCCGATGTTGACGTAAGAGGGCATCAGGATCGCGCCCCTGGCGATGAAGCTGCCGCGCCGCGCCACGGCCGGCGGCACCACGCGCACGCCGGTGGCACGCATCTGCTCTTCGTCCAAATGCGCGAATTTGGTTTTCACCTTGTCGTAGAACCCCAGATCGCCGGCCCGGATGACTTCGTTGTCGTTCAGCCGAAAGCTCAGCAGCACGGCCTTCTTGAGCCACTGGTGCGTGGTCCATTGGCCGACGCCCTCGCGTGTGGCCACGCGCAGTCGGCCCTTGTTGAGTTCGCCGATGGCGTGCTCGACCGCGTCGCGGACTTCCTGGGGCGCCGCCTTGGGCGACAGGTTGGCACGGTCTTCCCACGCGGCATCGATGATTTTTTGCAATTGTTGGGTCATGGTGAAAGGTGACGAATCAAGGTTTTGGGAATCAGGTCCTGGCCTGGACAAATTGGACGATGCGCTGCGCGGCCTCCAGGCATTCCACCGTTTCGGCGACCAGCGCCATGCGGATGCGCCCGCGCCCAGGGTTCGCACCATGCGCCTCGCGCGCCAGATAACTGCCGGGCAACACGGTGACATTGTATTGAGCCAGCAATTCGCTCGCGAACACAGTGTCGTCGCCCGGCTCGCCATTGCGTCCCGCGGGCACCTTCGCCCACAGATAAAAACCGGCGTCGGGCAGGGCCACGTCCAGCACGTCGGCCAGCAACGGCGTGACCTGGGCAAACTTTTCGCGGTACAGCGCGCGATTCGCGACCACGTGCTGCTCGTCGCGCCAGGCGGCGATGCTGGCCGCCTGCACCACGCCACTCATGGCGCTGCCATGGTAGGTGCGATACAGCAGGAACTGCTTCAAAAGCCTCGCGTCACCCGCGACGAAACCGCTGCGCATGCCGGGCACGTTGCTGCGCTTGGAAAGACTGGTGAACGAGACCAGGTTCTCGAAGCTGCCGCGTCCCAGTTGGGCGGCCGCCTGCAAGGCGCCCAGCGGCGGCTCCTCGCGGAAATAGATCTCGCTGTAGCACTCGTCCGAGGCGATGATGAAGCCGTGGCGCTCGCTCAGGTCGAACAGCTTGCGCCATTCGGCCAGCGGCATCACGGCGCCCGTAGGGTTGCCAGGCGAGCAGACGTACAGCAGTTGCGTGCGCGCCCAGACATCCTGCGGCACGCTGTCCCAGTCCACCGCGAAGTTGCGCGCTGGATCGCTCGGTGCAAAGTAGGGCTGCGCACCTGCCAGAAGCGCCGCGCCTTCGTAGATTTGGTAGAACGGGTTGGGGCAGACCACGGTGGCGCCTGGCCGGGTCGGGTCCAGTACAGTTTGCGCAAAGGCAAACAGTGCTTCGCGCGAACCATTCACCGGCAGCACCTGGGTGGCCGGGTCCAGCGCCAGGCCGTAGCGGCGCTCCAGCCATGCGACAAAGGCTTCGCGCAGTTGAGGCGAGCCCGCAGTGGCGGGATAGGCCGCCAAGCCGCCTGCCGGATCAGCCACGGCGGCGCTCAAGGCCTGCTTGATGAGATCGGGGGTGGCATGCCGCGGCTCGCCGATGCCCAGGCTGATGGGGCGGTACGCAGCATTGGGGGTGATGCGCAAGAATAATTGCCGCAGCCGCTCAAAGGGGTAGGGCTGTAACTGACCGAGCAAGGGGTTCATGCCCGAATTATCCGGGATGGGCTGCCTTCGCCGGGGCGTGCCGACAGAAAAAGGCGCGGCGGATCCTGGTTCCTGGGTTGAGTCGTCATGCTCTGCGGATCGCCAGCGAAAAGCCTGGATAAACTTCAAATTGACAATCAGGAAGCAGAGTTCTTAAAGTTAATGATTTAATTTAAGTAAATTTAAAACTTATTTGATAAATATATAAATTTTATAAATTGATATGACAAAAAAACTCATCAGCTCCGGCTCACTGTTCGAGCGGGAAATAGGTTATTCCCGGGCCGTGGTCAGTCCGGATCCTGGTGGTGACTGGATTTTCGTCGCGGGCACGACGGGCTTCGACTACGCCGTGATGACCATTTCCAGCGACGTGGCCGAACAGGCAGAGCAGGCGCTGTGCAATATCCAGACAGCGCTGGTGCAGGCGGGCAGCAGCCTGGCCGACGTGGTGCGCGTCACCTACGTGTTGCCCGACGCGGCCGAATTCCCCGTATGCTGGCCCGTTCTGCGCCGGTACTTCGGCGACGTTCGCCCTGCCGCCATGATGATCTCGGCGGGCCTGGCCGATCCGCGCATGAAAATCGAGATCGAGGTGACCGCGCGCAAGCCGGGCCCCGTGTCGACCATCGTATAAAAATCATAGCAGCCAGCCCTCTATTTCAGGGGGCTACAGCACAAAACGTCCAGGATTTTGCGGATCAGACCGGCCTGTTCACCAGCGCGCCAGCGCTTCGGCTCGGCACCCCGGCGACATGTCTGAATTGGCGCGGCTGTGGGTCATTGATCGTCGTCCCAGCGGTCATGATCGTGGTGGCCATGGTCATGGTGCTCATGCCACTCCCGGCGGCGATGCCAGTCGTTTCCATAGTAGCCGGGGCGGACCCAGCCAGCGCGGTAAACCGGGTAGGGCGCAACGACCGGCGGCGCATAGTACGGCTGCACATAAACGGGGGGCGGTTCGTAATACGCCGGCGGTGGCGCCACATACACTGGCGCGGGGATGCCGATAGCGATGCCCGGCAGCCCGATGCCCACGGAAACATCCACGTGTGCCTGGGCTGCGCCGGTAAAGCCCAGTGCGGTCACGGCCAGTACCACCGCAGTGGCCGTGGCGTAAACAGAACGATTGTTTTTCATTGATGGCATCCTTGATGAGCAACAAGCTGCTCTCACCCTGATCTCAACGCATTAGCGCGCGCATGGACGACTGAAACGCGGCAAGAATGGTTACGAAGGGTAATGAGCACTGCGAACCAACCTCGACAGCAAGTCTGGAGCACAAAACTTAGGCCAGCCATAGAACGCGCATGTTGCCTGGCCATCGGATTAATCGGAACCGATGTGTCGGCCCAGCCTCTAACTTACTGATCAATAAAAAGTCACGTCATCAGATGAACAAGCCCTCGCGATACAGTTTGCTCGGTGCGGCCACCCTGGCATTCGCGCTGGTCGCGACCGTGGCCCAGGCAGCGCCGGGCCATTCAACAGCCACCTGCGCCGACGCGTGGGCGTCCTACAACGATTTCAAATCGCGCACGGTGATGGAGCCACCGTCCCAATACACGTTCACGATTCAGGGCGCCGCGGTGCGGGCCGCCTGCGGCAAAAATGCGCTGCCGGTGCCGGCCGGCTCGGATCGACCGCCCCGGCATCATATTCATCGCAAACACAAATCGGCACAGCACCTGGGCGGAGCAAGAGTTGAGCACGCCCAAAAATAGCGGCCGGGCAGCGTTCCCCGCTGTGATCGGTCCGGGACTTTGGCCTTGACCGCGAAGCAGAATCAGGCCGCAGTTTGGTCGGTTTCGGGGAACGTGACCAGCACCCGCAATCCCGACCGGGCCGATTTATTTGCATAGGCCAGGCTGATTTTTGCGCCGAGCCGGTCCGCAATGGTCTTCACAATGGACAGGCCCAGACCGGATCCAATCTCTTCCCGCCCCAGCACACGGTAAAAGGCGTCGAACACGCGTTCGCGTTCCTGCGGCGCGATGCCGGGCCCGGTATCGGTGACTTGCACCGTCACGTCGCGCCCGTGGATCTCTGCCGACAAATTGATCTGGCCGTCCCGCGGCGTGTAGCGAATGGCGTTGTCCACCAGGTTCTTCACCAGCGTCTGGAGATCGCCCTCGGGGGCTTGCACGTGCGCACCTTGATGGCCGACGACGCCGACATCGATATTCTTCGCTTCCGCCAACGGCATCAAGTCTTCCAGCACCTTGCGAAAGACCCGCTGCAGCGGCACCGTCTGGATGTTTTCGTGGGAGCCATCCTGCACCCGGGCCAGCGTTAGCAATTGGTCAAGCAGATTGCGCGCGCGCCGCATGCCATGGCGCATCGATGCAAGCCGCTCCCGCGCCTGCGTGGACATGTCCGCGGCGTCTAGCTGCTCGGCCTGCAGCGACAGCGCCGTCAGCGGCGAGCGCAGCTCGTGCGCCGCATCGGCGACAAAACGTCTCTGTACCGCTACCGAACGGCCCACCCGGGACAGCAGCCGATTGATGGCCTCCACGAACGGGCGAACTTCAGAAGGGAGGTCCGCGTCGGCCACTTCGCGCAGATCCTGTTCGGAGCGCCGGTTCAAATCCAGCGCCGCGGCTTTAAGCGGCCGGAACATGCCGCGAATCAACGCGCCCACCACCAGCAGCAGCACGGGGATCAGGATCAGGAACAGGAACAGCGTGTGCTGCGCACTGTCCTGGGCAATCTCATCGCGCACCTCGGTACGTTGCCCAATGGCCACTCGCGATCCGGGTGCCACCGTCTTCACAAAAACCCGCCAGGTCGTTTCGCCCAAGCGCAGGGTGTGGAGACCGTCGGACAAATTGGCGGGCAGACCGGAGAGCGCTCCGGCCGATTCGGAGGATGCGGAGCCGGCAGGGCGCAACCACTGCACCACCACACGCGAGTCGGGATCACCCTCGAGCTTTTCCCCACGCGATGCCACGGACGGGGCGGGCAGCCGCTGCCCGTCGAACAGCGCCGCCATCTGGCGAAGCTGGTTGTCCTGCACTTCAAGTGCCTGCTGAAAGGTGAGTAGAAACGAAACCATGCCGGCGGCGACCGCAATCACCGCAATGGTTCCGCACAGCCAGGCCGAGAGCCGGAACTGCAGCGACTGCGTCATTCTTCCCTGGAAACCATCCATCCCACGCCTCGTACATTCTTGATGGTGCGGCTGCCCAGCTTCTTGCGAAGCGAGTGAATCAGAAACTCCACGGCATTGCTCTCCACTTCTTCACCCCAACCGTAAATCCGGTCTTCCAACTCGCTGCGCGAGAGGATCGCGCCGGGCCGCACCAGCAGTGCCCGCAGCAGCGCAAATTCGCGGCCGGAGAGGCGGCTTGCCATGCCGTTCACGCTGGCTTCGCGCGTGGCCGGGTCGAGTGTCACGGCGCCATTCGACAGTACCGGACCGGAGGTGCCGCCCTTGCGGCGAACCACCGCCCGCATGCGGGCCAGCAACTCGCGCGTCTCGAATGGTTTGAGCACATAGTCGTCCGCGCCACTGTCCAGACCTTGAATGCGATCATCCACCCCATCGCGCGCGGTGATCACGAGCAGCGGAACCGGATTGTCGCCGGCCCGCACGGAGCGCAGCACCGCCATGCCGTCCACGCGCGGCAAGCCCAGGTCCAGCAAAACAATGTCGTAGTTCTGGATCTCGACGGCGTTCAGCGCAGCCTGCCCGTCGCGCACCCAATCGACCGCATAGCTCTCGTCCTTGAGCCCCTGCGCGACCGCGTCGCCGATCATCGGGTCGTCCTCGACCAACAAAACCCTCATCGCGCGGTCCCTTCATTCTTTCCGAAGAGCAAATAAAACATTGGCATGACGATCAACACCAGCGGCAGTTTTCGTAACGATACCGACGATCATGGTCATGCCCATCGTTGCGGAAATGTTGAGCTCTATGCCGGTAAACCACAAGCTGACGAATACTGCGGACACCGCCAATAACGGCATCGCCAGAATGGAGAGCGCCATGCGAGAGCTTTCGTACAAAAACAGCAGCAGGAACACCAGCCCGAGCGCCTCAGCAAAGACCGTCAATTTGTGAGTTTGAAGAAAGCGTTCTGAAAAGCAGTTTTCATCGCTACCTCGGCGGGTTCGAAACTGCTTTTTGACAGACGGTCAAATAGGTCACCAAGCCAAGAATGGTGACAAGAAAAATCGTGCTGGTGCCCGCGGTTCCGAGGCCCAAGCCACCACTGTTCACGGGTTGCGACAGAAGGTCGCCGCAGGAAGCACCGAACGGGCGGGTCAGCACGTAAGCGATCCAGAAGGCAGCGATGGCGTTGATTTTCAGCACGTAGTAGGCACAGGCGACAGCGGCGATCAAACCACCATAGATCAGCGCGGCGGTTGCGTAGCCGAGGTGCATGCCTTCAGCGGCGAGGTCGCCCGCCGCCGTACCCAGCGCGAAGGTGAACAGGATGGCGGCCCAGTAAAAGGTTTCGCGCCGGGTCGTGGTGATGGTGTGGATGGACAAGCTTCGCTCGATGCCGTACCAGGCGGTGAATGTCACGGTCAGCGCAACCGCGAACACGGCCGTCGTTGTTTGCAGCGGCACACCGAAGCCGTCAACCAGGTTGTCGGTCATGAGGGTGCCGAAAATGCTGAGCAACGTCACCGTCATCCAGTAGATCCAGGGGACATATTTTCTGGAATCCATCTGGGCTACCAAAAATGCCAGCAGCAGCACCCCCATGGTGATCGCGGTGCCGGTCAAACCAAGATTCAGATTGACGTTGAGGAAGTCTGCCGCCGTCTCGCCGACGGTCGTGGCCATGATTTTGATGATCCAGAAAAAAAGCGTGACTTCTGGAACCTTGTTCAGCATTCGGGCTGGGCCGTCATTCGTCGTGGTGCGCACGGTTTTTCTCCTTTTGGGGTCGGCAATATTCGGTTTGGAAAACACGACTATTGCCGGCGACACTTAGGAGAACCTTAGTGCGTCACTCCAGCACCCAGCCTCGCCGTATCAGCGCCGCAAACAGACGGCGATAGACCGCCGTTATCCACGGAAACACCGGCTCCACGATCCAGCGTGCCTGGCGCAAACACAGCCAGGCGCACAGCGCCGCCACAAGGGCGGCGCCGGCCATATCCAGTGGGAAATGCACTCCCAGATAGATGCGCGCCCAAGCCACGGGAAGCCCCAGAACAGCCAACAGCGCGCCCGCCGCGCGCGACTCGGCATGCAGTAGCAGGCTGAAACCGACGCTCCACATCAGGGTCAGGTGGTCGCTGGGAAACGATGAATCGGCCACATGAGGCAGGAACTGGTGGCCCAGCCCGATCATGAAAGGCCGCGGATGCGGCCACACCACACCAATGATCTGCGCGACCAGCAGCGCCAGCAACGCACTGATCGCGGCTTCCAGCATCAGCTTGCGGATTCGTTCGCCGCCGCGCAGCCAGCCCACCAACAGGGTGAGCGGCATCAGCAGGATCAGGTACTTCGCGGACAGCCTCGCCAACATCAGCACGATCGTGCCTGGATGCGACGGCGCATTGATGAGCAGGAATAGGGAATGATTGAATGCTTCCATGTCGGGTTCAAAAGGCGATCGCCCGAGGGACCTCAGCGGGCCCTCCGACCGAAAAGCCGGGTTTCATGTTGTAACGTTTGCCCCGACCGCGTCGGCCGGGGCCTGATGATAGGTCAGAGCCTGTTTCGAGCGTCTTTGCGGCAAAGCGGCAAGGTATCATGACAGCCTGATCAAGGGCGGTTCGGGCTGCAGGCATGCGGGCCCGCGCGCCAAGCCAGTCAACCAGTCAGCATCAACCGTCCGTGCGCCTCAGTTCCATCAAATTATCAGGGTTCAAATCCTTCGCCGAGCCGACCAATTTCCTGCTGCCAGGGCAACTGGTGGGCGTGGTCGGGCCCAACGGCTGCGGCAAGTCCAACATCATGGACGCAGTGCGCTGGGTGCTGGGTGAGAGCCGGGCCTCGGAGCTGCGCGGCGAGTCCATGCAGGACGTGATCTTCAACGGCACGAATCTGCGCAAGGCCGCGAGCCGCTCCAGCGTAGAGCTGGTGTTTGACAACGCGGACCACCGCGCCGGCGGCCAGTGGAGCCAGTTCACCGAGATCGCGGTCAAGCGCGTGCTGACGCGCGACGGCACCAGCAGCTACTACATCAACAACCAGCCGGTGCGCCGGCGCGACGTGCAGGACGTGTTCCTGGGCACCGGCCTGGGGCCGCGCGCCTACGCCATCATCGGCCAGGGCACGATCAGCCGCATCATCGAATCCAAACCCGAAGAGCTGCGCCTGTTTCTGGAGGAAGCGGCGGGCGTCTCCAAATACAAGGAGCGCCGCCGCGAAACGGAGAACCGCCTGTCGGACACGCGTGAGAACCTGACCCGCGTCGAAGACATCCTGCGCGAGCTCAATGCCAACCTGGAAAAGCTGGAGAAGCAGGCCGAGGTGGCGCAAAGGTACAACACGCTGCAGTCGGACGTGACCCTCAAGCAGCATCAGCAGTGGTTTTTGAAGCGAGCCGAGAGCGAAGCGGACCAGAGCCGGGTCCGGCTTGACGCCGAAAAGGCGGTCAACGATCTCGAATCGCGGTTGGCCGACCTGCGCCACATCGAAGCCGACCTGGAGACCATTCGCCAGGCGCATTACGCGGCCGGTGACCAGGTGAATCAGTCGCAGGGCCTGCTGTACGAGGCCAGCGCCGAGGTCGGGCGGCTGGAAGCCGAAATCCGCTTCGTGGTGGAGGGCCGCCAGCGCGTCGAGCAGCGCCTGGCCACCTTGAAAGAGCAAACCGCCCAGTGGGCTGCGCGCGGCGACGATGCGCGCGCCGAAACCGAAACCCTGGCCGCGCAAGCACAGGACGCCGAAGAAAAGGCCGAGTTGCTGGCCGCGCAGGTCGAAGAGCAGGCCCAGGTGCTGCCCGATCTGGAAGAAGCCCTGCACCAGGCGCAAGCCAGGGCCAACGAGCAGCGCAGCAGTGTCGGCCAAGTGCAGCAGCAAATTCAGGTGCTGGCGGCGGAACAGCGCAGCATTGAGGAACAATCGCGCCAGTTGGGCCAGCGCCGCGAGCGCCTCAGTGCCGACAAGAATGCCTTGGCAGCGCCCGACGAAGCGCGCCTGATCAACCTGGACAGCCAATTGTCAAGCGCACAGGAATCGGCCAGCGTGGCCGACGCGCGTCTGCATGAGCTGCAGGAATCGGTGCCGCAGCTCGACGACGACCGCCGCACGCGGCAACAAGCGGTGAACGGCGAATCGGCCAAGCAGGCGGATCTGTCGGCCCGCCTGGAAGCGCTTAGGGCCTTGCAGGAAAAGGTCAAGACCGACGGCAAACTCAAGCCCTGGCTGGCCAAGCACGGGCTGGACGGCTTGCAGGGCCTGTGG
>DATNBD010000090.1:0-2314 GCA_035572155.1 Rhodoferax sp. | reverse complement strand
GCGCTGTACCAACTGAAAAAAATAAATGCCACGAAGTAACGCCAAAACCATCCCACCCGCATGGCCGCACAAGACTTCATCGCCAAATGGGGCGCGCCAGCTACTCGACGCGGCCGTATTCACCGGCTACGGCCGGATTGGAGCAGCTTGCGGCCAATCCGTTCGAAGCTGGCAACGTCAAGAAGTTCGTAGGACGCAATGGCTATCGGCTCCGCGTTGGCGACTGGCGGGTGATTTATGAAGTTCAGGGCGATCGGTTGATCATCGTTGTGCTGGCCACCGCCCCATGCTGATCATCTTTTCCCACGGCAACAGTTTCCCGGCCGGTACCTACGGCGTACTGTTCAAGAGCCTGCGCGCGCGCGGCTTTGCGGTGAAGGCGGTGGAGAAGTTCGGGCACGACCCGAAGTACCCGGTCAGCAACAACTGGCCGCATCTGGTGCAGCAGCTGGCGGACTTTGCGCGGCGCGAGGTGGGCAAGGCGGGTGAGCCGGCGTTCCTGGTCGGGCATTCGCTGGGCGGCCTGCTGAGCCTGATGGCAGCGGCGCGCCACCCCGAGCTGGCGCGCGGCGTGCTGCTGATCGACTCGCCCGTGCTGGGCGGCTGGCGCGCGAACACGCTGGGCGTGATCAAGCGCACGTCGCTGGTGGGTTCGGTCTCGCCCGGCAAGGTGAGCCGCACGCGGCGCAACAGCTGGCCCGATGCGGCGGCGGCGCTGGAGCACTTTCGCCACAAGAAGGCGTTTGCGCAGTGGGCCCCCCAGGTGCTGCAGGACTACATTGCGCACGGCACGCACGACGAGGGCGGCAAGCGCGTGCTCAGCTTCGACCGCGCGGTCGAGACCGCGATCTACAACACGCTGCCCGACAACCTGGACGGGCTCATCAAACGCCATCCGCTCAAGTGTCCCGTGGCCTTCATCGGGGGGCGCCAGTCCGAGGAGATGCGCCGCGTCGGCCCGGCGCGGACCGGGCGGATCGCGGGCGCGCGCGGCGACACGCCGGGGCGCATCATGATGCTGGACGGCAGCCACCTGTTCCCGATGGAAAAGCCGTTGGCCACGGCGGCGGCGATCGAGGCGGCGCTGCGCAACATGGCGCCGTAGCCGCGCTGCTTACACGTCCGACAGCAGCGCGACCGGCACCCGCACCGGCATGGCGAGCAGGATCTGCCCCATGCCCTTGCCCAGCGGGTCGTTGCGCAGCGAGGCCATGCCGCCGCCGCCCAGCGCCTGGGTGCACACGAAGTTGAACGCGTGGATGCCTGGCACCTCGTAGCGCACGACCTCGCCCTGGGCCAGATGCGCCAGATGCGCCTTCACGCGCCCGGGCGTGAGCTGCGCGCGCAGCAGCGCCAGCCACTCGGGGCGGCGCGCGATGACGCCGATGTTGGAGACATCGCCCTTGTCGCCCGAGCGCGCCCAGGCCAGGCGGATCAGCGGGACTTCCATCGCCGGCTCGCCCCAGTCGATCGGCGTGGTTTCGCCGTTTGCTTCTGTTTCGATAGCAGCTGGGGATTGCTGGTCAACGGCTTGAAGCACATTTTGGAATGAAACGGCGTTGCCATCGAGCGTCACCCGCGGCGCCAGCCGCGCCTTGTCCAGCAGGAAGGCGTACTGCCGGATCAGCGGCGAGACGCCGGCACGCCCGCCCGCGCCGGTGGTGCCGGGCGCGAACGAGGTGCCGGCAGGCGCGACCTCGCGCGCCAGCAGTTCCAGCGCCCTCTTGTCGGCGTGGCAGGCCGTGAGGCGCAGGATGGCTTCGCGCGTTTGCAGCACCGCCGCCTGCGCGAGCGGTCCGTAGCAGCTTTCGGCGCCCAGCACTTCGAGGTTTGTGCGGCCAAATGGCGCCATGCCTGCTTTAGCCAGCAACTCGCCCACGCGCTCCAGGATGGCCTCGCCGGTGCGCCGTGCCTTGGCGACGGCGTCGAAGCCCACGATGGTCAGTTCCGCCGAGGTCTTGAAGCCGTCCATGTACGTCGCGCTGACCTTGTAGCTCGGTGTCGGAGCGCGTCCGCGCGCGCCCTGCACGCGCACGCGATCGGGGCCGGCCTGCTCCATCGCCACCTGCGTGAAATCGCACACCACGTCGGGCAGCAGGTAGGCGGCCGGGTCGTGGATCTCATAGAGCATCTGCTCGGCCACCACTTGCGGCGCGACCAGGCCGCCGGTACCCGCGGGCTTGGTCACGGTGAAGCTGCCGTCCGCCGCGCATTCGACGATGGGGTAGCCGATGTGCGCCCAGTCAGGCACCTGCTGCCAGTCGGTGTGCAACCCGCCCGTGGCCTGGCAGCCGCATTCGATGATGTGGCCCGC
>DATNBD010000089.1:0-5581 GCA_035572155.1 Rhodoferax sp. | reverse complement strand
GGGGAACTGCACACCACGGGCGAGCCCGAGGCGGTGCAGGCGCGCGAGTTTTTCGAAAGCATGGGAGTGCCGCCACAGCGCATGCAGTTCGAGTCGGCTTCGCGCACCACCTACGAGAACGCCGTGTTCAGCGCGGCCCTGCCGGGCGTGGACAAGACGCGGCCCTGGCTGCTGGTCACGTCCGCCTGGCACATGCCGCGCGCGCTGGCCACCTTCCGCGCTGACGGCTGGAACGTGACGCCGTACCCCGTGGACTACCGCACCGGCACCCGCACGCCGTGGACGCAGTATTCGCTGGGCAAAAGTGTCTGGCGCTGGCAGCTTGCGTTGCACGAATGGGTGGGGTTGCTGGCGTACCGGCTGGCGGGACGGGCTTGAAGGCATGGATTCCCGCCTGCGCGGGAATGACGCGAGGAAGATTTGTCATTCCCGCACAGACAGGAATGACGCGAGGAAGATTTGTCATTTCCGCGCAGGCAGGAATGACGCGGGGAAGATTTGTCATTCCAGCGCAGGCGGGAATCCACTCTTTGCTGATCACCACGGTGGGTTCCCGGTCAAGCCGGGAATGACAGAAAATCACTTTTGCCCAAACCCCGTGAACTGGTAGGCGAGTGCCAGGCCCGCCACATTGGCCTTGAAATCGCCCCGCAGTGCGTTGATGCGCCCTGCAGTCGCCAGGAGCGATAGCGACTTCGACAAACGGTAGCCCACCCCCGCGTTGACCTGGCCCACCAGGCCGCCGCCCACGGCCAGGCCGCCGCCGCCGGCGGCGCCGACCAGCGCCTCGCCATCGACAAACCAGCGGTCCGACAGGGGCCATTGCGTGCCTGCACCGACTTGGCCCGTCATGTAGGCACCGGCATTGCCCGCGTAGGCGGCCAGGCCCTGGCCGGTGAGGTACCAGTGGGGCGCGACGAAGTAGTCGAGCTGCACACCGAGGTTGCTCACCGATTGATCCACATGGTTGGCGCGCCACTGCGGGGCGGCCTTGAAGTAGGTCTGGCTGACGGCCCGCACGCGTAGCTGTTCGGCGTCAAACCCGCCCAGAGCGCTCCAGGGCACGTCGGCAGACGAAGAGACGTCGGGCAAACCAAACTGGTGTGTCAACTTGAGGGACACACCGCGGGCCCTGAAACTACCCGACGGCGCGCGCACTTCGTCGAGCGACAACTCCAGCGCGGTGCGGTTGGTGAGGTTTTGCTGGAGCGACACGCCGGCGTCGAGCAGCAGGCCGCCGCCGGTGTCGACACTACCGCCGCCCGCCGGGCCTGCCGCCGCGTGCAGCTTGAGGGCGGTGCTGGATGAGAGCGGCAACCGGTAACCGGCGCCCGCCAGAATCTGCATGTAGCCACTGCTTTGCCCACCCGCGGCGCCTTCGGCCTCCAGTTTGAGGAACCACCGGTCGTCCAGATACGACTGCCACTCCGCGCCGAGCAGTTGCATGTTGCCGTGCTGCGGCTGGCCGTTTTGGTTGACCACGGAGGAGGGGATTTTGTAGTCGCGTGCCACCACGGAAAACTCCTGCGCGCGTGCCGCCAGAAGGTCCGTCCCCGTGCTGGCGCCTGCGGGCGCCGTGTTCCAGCCCGACCCCAGCAGGCTGTAGAACGGGTACTCGTACAGCACGTAAGGCTGGGTGCTGCTGATAACGCCGGATGGAAATTGCACGTGGCTGACACCGAAGCCGAAATTGCCGTAGCCAGCGCTCTCGTAGGTGAGGCCCACATCGGCACGCAGCATCAGGCCACCGCCCGACAGCGAACTGCCACCGCGCCCGCCGCCCGCGCCGACGAACAGCCCTGCATGACTCACCCACGAAGAACTCAGCCGTTGCCGCAGTTCGCCCGCGATGCCCAGCGTGATGAAGCCGCCGCGCTCCCCACGCACCGCGCCGTAGGAGCCGACACCAAGGCGCAGATGCTCGTTCAGGTCAAACAGCATGTCGCCACCGGCGATGCCCATGTTTTCCCCGCCGGGCAGCTTGAGGGTCTCATAAGTCAGGCGCCAGGTCGTGGCGGTGGGGTTGAGTCCGCCAGGTGACTCGCTACGGTCCTGCGCGTGACCGGCCGAAGGCCAACAAAGCGCCGCCGCGCAAAGGGCGGTGAGGGTCAGGGCGTGAAGGCGGGGAGTGTGGATCAGGGGAATGGGCATGGCGGGCGCTTGTAGTTTTGGCGTTTTGAGATTGATACTACCGCGGTTGTCATCCCCGACCCGTTCTTGTCAACCCCGACCTCTTCTTGTCATCCCCGACCCCTTCTTGCCATCCCAGCCCCCCCTTGTCATTCCCGACCCCTTCTTGCCATCCTAGCCCCCCCTTGTCATTCCCGGCCCCCTCTTGTCATTCCCGGCCCCCTCTTGTCATTCCCGGCTTGACCGGGAATCCACCTTGGTGTTCCGCGAGGGTGGATTCCCGCCTGCGCGGGAATGACGAGATTTACGGGAATGACGAGACTTACGGGGATGACGAGACTTACGGGGATGACGAGACTTACGGGAATGACACGAGAGGCTTAACCAGCCACTGCCCTGCCAATCTCCGGCCAGCGGTGATGCAGAAACACCCACGCCGCCAGGCCCACGCACATCATCAGCAGCGACGCCGTTGCCAGTGCCACGGTCGAATGCATCACGAGCGGCGCGATCACGCCGGCCACCACGCCGTTCGCGGCCGAGGCGATGAAGGCCTGCAGCGACGATGCCATGCCGCGTCGCTGTGGGTACAGGTCCAGCACCAGCAGGGTCACCACCGGCACCATCAGGGCCCAGCCCAAGGAGAACACCACGATCGGCGCGATGGCCCAGGACGCATTCGCCTTGAACAGCAGGTTGGCCACCAGGTTGAGCACCCCGACGGCCAGCATGATCACGAAGCCGTGGCGGATCTGCCGCTTGGGCGCAATCTTGCCGGCGAGGCGACCGCTGAGCCAGGCGCCGGCCATGATGCCGGCAATATTCGGCAGGAAGAACCAGTAAAACTCGGTCGGTGCCAGCGCCAGATGCGTGCCCAGGAACACGGGTGCCGCCAGCACGTACAAAAACATGCCGTTGAACGGCACGCCGCTGGCCAGCGACAGCAACAAAAAGCGGGGGCTGCTGCCCAACTGCCAGTAGCCGCCCAGCAGATGCCGGAAGTTGAACGGCTGGCGCTGGGTGACGTGCAGTGTCTCGGGCAGCAACTTGAAGTTGGCGACCCACAGGACGATGCCCACCGCGACCAGGAACCAGAAGATGCTGTGCCAGCCCGCGTTGACGAACAGCCAGCCGCCCACGATGGGGGCGATCGCCGGCGCCACGCCGAAGTAGATGGTGACCTGGCTCATGACCTGCTGGGCCCGTGCGGGCGGGAACATGTCGCGAATCACCGCGCGCGAGACGACAATGCCGGCGCCGGTGGACAGACCCTGCACCGCCCGGAAGAACACCAGGTGCCCGATGTTCTGCGACAGCGCACAACCGACCGAGGCGAGGGTGAATACCACCAGCCCCCACAACACCACGGGTCGGCGGCCAAAGCTGTCGGCCAGCGCGCCATGAAACAGGTTCATGAAGGCGTAGCCGAACAGGTAGGCCGACAGCGTCTGCTGCATTTCGACCGGCGTGGCACCCAGGGACTGCCCGATCCCCGAAAACGCGGGGATGTAGGTGTCGATCGAAAACGGCCCCAGCATGCCCAGCACCGCCAGCAAGGCCGCCAGTGCCCAGTACGGGGCGTGCCACAGTTGCTTGGCGTCGGGATTCATGAAGGTTTTTCTGCGAAGGGCTGGGGCGGTGCAAAATACTTGATTATCCATTTGCATCGTTTCACCGAGGAATTTCATGAGTTACCCCAATACGCAGCTGTACATCGATGGTCAATGGCAGGACGCGGCCGATGGCCGCACCCTCGCGGTATTCAACCCGGCCACGGGCCGGGAGATCGGCCGGGTTGCACACGCGGGCGTCGCCGACCTGGACCGCGCGCTGGCCGCGGCGCAAAAGGGTTTCGAGAAATGGCGCGACGTGACGGCCGCCGAGCGCGCGAAGATCATGCGCAGGGCCGCCGCGCTGATGCGCGAACGTGCCACTGCGATTGGCGCCGTGCTGACCCAGGAGCAGGGCAAACCGCTGGCCGAGGCCAAGGGCGAAGCCATGGCCAGCGCCGACATCATCGAATGGTTCGCCGACGAGGGCCAGCGCGTGTACGGCCGCCTGGTGCCATCCCGCTACAACATCGTGCACCGCCAGATGGTGCTGAAGGACCCGGTCGGCGTGGTGGCCGCCTTTACGCCCTGGAATTTCCCGATCAACCAGGTGGTGCGCAAGATGGCCGCCGCGCTGGCCACCGGCTGCGCCATGATCGTCAAGGCGCCGGAGGAGACGCCGGCCGCGCCGGCCGCGCTGATTCGTGCCTTCGCCGACGCGGGCCTGCCGCCCGGCGTGCTGGGCCTGGTTTACGGCACGCCGGCCGAAATCTCGAACTACCTGATCCCGCACCCCGTCGTGCGCAAGATCACCTTCACCGGTTCCACGCCCGTGGGCAAGCAGCTGGCCGCGCTCGCCGGCCAGCACATGAAGCGCGTGACCATGGAACTGGGTGGCCACGCGCCGGTGATCGTCTGCGAGGACGCGGACCTGGCCCTGGCCGTCAAGGCCGCGGGCGGCGCCAAGTTCCGCAACGCCGGCCAGGTCTGCATCGCGCCCACGCGCTTCCTGGTGCACGAGAGCGTGAAGGCCGAGTTCGCGCAGGCGCTGGTCAAGCACGCTGCGTCGCTCAAGGTCGGCGACGGCCTGATGGAGGGCATCCAGATGGGCCCGCTGGCCAACCCGCGTCGCCTCACCGCGATGGCCGAATTCACACAGGACGCCGTCCAGCGCGGCGCGCAGGTTGCGCATGGCGGCGCGCGCATCGGCGAGTCGGGCAATTTCTGGCAGCCCACGGTGCTGACCGACGTGCCGCTGCAGGCCAAGGTGTTCAATGACGAACCCTTCGGACCGATGGCGGCCATTCGCGGCTTCAACACGCTGGAGGAAGCGATTGCCGAGTCCAACCGCCTGCCGTATGGGCTGGCGGGCTAC
Organism: Rhodoferax sp.; assembly: GCA_035572155.1. Lineage (GTDB taxonomy): Bacteria > Pseudomonadota > Gammaproteobacteria > Burkholderiales > Burkholderiaceae_C > Rhodoferax_A. Next base: position 526 of record DATNBD010000089.1, on the reverse strand, counting down.
GCTTTCACGCGCTCGCTGAAAAACGCGGACCTGCTCGCGCGCCGGGTGGAAGTGGGCATGCTGTGGCTGAACATGCCGGCCCTGCCTTCGGCCGAGATGCCGTTCGGCGGCCTCAAGGACTCGGGCTACGGCTCCGAGGGCGGGCCGGAAGCGATGGAGGCGTACCTGAACACGCGCGCAGTGACCATCGCGAACGTTTGACCGCGACCTGAGCCGAGCGCCCGTTCATTCAGCGCGCCGTCTCCACGTCAATGCCCTGCGCCCACCGGCTCTCCCAGTGGGCCAGGTATTGCGCCGCGACTTGCGGGTTGTTCCACACTACCAGCACGTTCTCCGAATTCGCGTGGGCCGCGGCGTGGGTGTAGTTGAACGAGCCGGTTTCGATGCTGCGGCCGTCCACGATGATGTATTTGTCGTGGTGAATGGGGTAGGCGGAAATCACCCGTGTCGGAATGCCGGCGCCCACCACCTGCCGTATCGCCGAACGACTCGCGGCGTCGCGATTGCCGCGGTCGTCGAGCACGAT